>NZ_JABWRI010000020.1:0-99835 GCF_014268865.1 Pseudomonas sp. BW16M2
CAGGATGGGGCGTTCAGCGCGGTCCTCCCGGGAGCAAGAACGGAGCGAGGGAACCCCGGAGCGCAGCGCAGGGGCCGTATGAATGGAGCCAGCGGTTTTTGCCTACTTTTGCCCAAGAGCAAAAGTAGGTCGCCGTAAAGGCGAAAAGGTGACTAGATGTCGACATATTTAAAGAATATGAGTACAAAATTCAAAACAATCACATCCGATCCCAATCCCAAACAAAAAAATTTCTTTAGCCCCCTAATCAAAGCTTTGACATTCACTGCCTAAGCAGTAATATTTTCACACAATTCAACGAGCAGCCCCAATGCCCCACTACACCCCGGAAACCTTCCAGACCTGCGCCATAGGCATGCTGCTCGGCCGCGCCGCTCTCCTCAAGGACCGCATCCTCGACTGGCACCTGGAAGCCGACGGCGTTACCGCCGCCCAGTTCAAGGTGCTGATCATCGTCACCCAGTACCAGGTCGACACCCCGGCCGAACTGTGCCGCTACCTGGGCCTGGACAGCGGCTCGATGACCCGCATGCTCGACCGCCTCGAGCAGAAGGGCCTGATCCTGCGCAATCGCTGCCCCGACGACCGCCGCCAGGTGCGCCTGGCCCTGACCGCCGATGGCCAGCGCCTGGCCGACCGCCTGCCGCAGGTCGGCGCGGCGGCGATGAACGAACTGGTCGGCGTATTGCAGCCCGAGGAACTCAAGACCCTCGAGCAACTGCTCGCCAAGGTCCTGATCAACGCCGGCGACCCCCTGACGATCCGCCGCTTTGGCGATCGTTGAACCCTGTCACGCATCTTCCAAGGTATTGTCATGGCCACTCCCGCTGACACCTCCACCCCGGCCCCCGCGCCTGACAACACACGCAAGCGCAAGGTCTGGCTGCTCGCCCTGTTGCTGATACTGATCCTCGCCGGTGCAGGCACCTGGGCCTGGTACAGCTTGGTCGGGCGCTGGCACGAAAGCACCGACGATGCCTACGTCAACGGCAACGTCGTGGAGATCACCCCGCTGGTGACCGGCACCGTCACCAGCATTGGCGCCGATGACGGCGACCTGGTCCATGCTGGCCAGGTGCTGCTGCAATTCGACCCGGCCGACAGCGAAGTCGCCCTGCAGTCGGCCGAGGCCAAGCTGGCGCGCACCGTGCGCCAGGTGCGCGGGCTGTACAGCAATGTCGACTCGCTCAAGGCGCAACTGCAGACCCGCCAGGCTGAGCTGCAGAAGGCCCAGCAGGACTACAACCGACGCAAGGTGCTGGCCGACAGCGGCGCCATCGCCGCCGAGGAAGTCGCCCACTCCCGCGATGACCTGACCGTGGCCCAGGCTGCCGTCAACAGCGCCCGTCAACAGCTCAACACCAGCACCGCGCTGGTCGACGACACCGTGGTGTCCTCGCATCCGGAAGTGATGGCCGCCGCAGCAGACCTGCGCCAGGCCTACCTCGACCATGCCCGCACCACGCTGGTGGCGCCGGTGACCGGCTATGTCGCCAAACGCACCGTGCAACTGGGCCAGCGCCTGCAGCCGGGCACGACAACCATGGCGGTGATCCCGCTGGACGAGGTGTGGATCGACGCCAACTTCAAGGAAACCCAGCTGCGTGACATGCGCATCGGCCAGCCGGTCGAGATCACCGCCGACCTGTACGGCAGCGAAGTCAGGTACACCGGCACCGTCGACAGCCTCGGCGCGGGCACCGGCAGTGCCTTCGCCCTGTTGCCGGCGCAGAACGCCACCGGCAACTGGATCAAGATTGTCCAGCGCGTACCGGTACGCATCCACCTTGACCCCGAGCAACTGAAGAAGCACCCGCTGCGCATCGGCCTGTCCACGGTCACCGAGGTCGACCTGCACGACCAGAACGGCCCGGCCCTGGCCCAGCAGCCACCGCAGCAGGCCAGCTACACCACCCAGGTGTATGACCGTCAACTGGTCGAGGCCGACGACCTGATCGCCCGGCTGATCCACGAGAACAGCGCCACCGGCAAGACGGCCCAGCGATGAGCCAGCAGGCCCCCGCGCAGTTCACCCCGCCAAGCCTGCTGCTGACCACCATCGGCCTGTCGCTGGCGACCTTCATGCAGGTGCTCGACACCACCATCGCCAACGTGGCGTTGCCGACCATTTCCGGCAATCTCGGCGTGAGTTCGGAGCAGGGCACCTGGGTGATCACCTCGTTCGCGGTGAGCAACGCCATCGCCTTGCCGTTGACCGGCTGGCTCAGCCGGCGCTTCGGCGAGGTGAAGCTGTTCATCTGGGCCACGCTGCTGTTCGTGCTGGCCTCGTTCCTGTGTGGCGTTGCCCAGTCGATGCCTGAGCTGGTGTTGTTCCGCGTGATCCAGGGCGTGGTGGCCGGCCCGCTGTACCCGATGACCCAGACCCTGCTGATCGCCGTGTACCCGCCGGCGAAACGGGGGATGGCCCTGGCGCTGCTGGCGATGGTCACGGTGGTGGCGCCGATTGCCGGGCCGATCCTCGGCGGCTGGATCACCGACAGCTACAGCTGGCCATGGATCTTCTTCATCAACGTGCCGATCGGCCTGTTCGCCGCCGCCGTGGTGCGCCAGCAGATGCGCACGCGGCCAGTGGTCACCAGCCGCCAGCCGATGGACTACATCGGCCTGCTGACCCTGATCGTCGGGGTCGGCGCGTTGCAGGTGGTGCTGGACAAGGGCAATGACCTGGACTGGTTCGAGTCATCGTTCATCGTCATCGGCACCTTGATCTCGGTGGTGTTCCTGGCGGTGTTCGTCATCTGGGAGCTCACCGATCGCCATCCGGTGGTCAACCTGCGATTGTTCGTGCACCGCAATTTCCGCATCGGCACCCTGGTGCTGGTGGGTGGCTACGCGGGGTTCTTCGGCATCAACCTGATCCTGCCGCAATGGCTACAGACCCAGATGGGCTATACCGCTACCTGGGCGGGCCTTGCGGTGGCGACGATCGGCCTGCTGCCGGTGCTCATGTCGCCCTTCATCGGCCAGTACGCCCATCGCTTCGACCTGCGCTTGCTGGCCGGCATCGCCTTCCTGGCGATCGGTACCAGTTGCTACATGCGTGCCGGCTTCACCAACGAGGTGGACTTCCTGCACATCGCCCTGGTGCAGTTGTTCATGGGCATCGGCGTGGCGCTGTTCTTCATGCCGACCCTGGGCATCCTGCTGTCGGACCTGCCGCCGCACCAGATCGCCGACGGTTCGGGCTTGGCCACCTTCCTGCGCACCCTGGGCGGCAGTTTCGCCGCGTCGCTGACCACCTGGATCTGGATTCGTCGTGCCGACCAGCACCACGCCTACCTGAGCGAGCACATCAGCAACTTCGATCCGGCCACCCGGCAGACCCTGGAGCAGTTGGGCGGGGCCAGCCCGCAGGGTTACGCGAAGCTGGAGCAGATCCTCAACAGCCAGGCGTACATGATGTCGACGGTGGACTATTTCACCTTGCTCACCTGGGTGTTCGCCGGGCTGATCCTGCTGGTGTGGCTGGCCAAGCCGCCCTTTACCGCCAAGGCCGGGCCGGCTTCGGCGGGGCATTGAAGCAATGATCCTGTCCATGCAGTACCTGCCCCGTTTTCAAATGATGGCATTTCCCCTAATCTTGTAGGCCTTTACCTGGCTACTTGGCAGACTCATGGACAAGGTCATCGTCATCACCGGCGCCAGCCGGGGCATCGGCGCCGCCACGGCATTGCTGGCGGCGCAACAGGGTTACCGCATCTGCATCAACTACCACGCTGACGACCAGGCCGCCGAGGCGATGCTGGCGCAGGTTCGTGCACTGGGTGCCGAGGCCATCGCCGTGCGCGCCGACGCCAGCGTCGAGGACGAGGTGATGCGGCTGTTCCGCTGCGTCGACCAGGAACTCGGGCCAGTCACCGCGCTGGTCAACAACGCCGGCACCATCGGTCAGCAGAGTCGCGTCGAGGACATGTCCGAGTTCCGCCTGCTCAAGGTGATGAAGACCAATGTGGTCGGCCCGATCCTGTGCGCCAAGCACGCCTTGCTGCGCATGGCCCGCCGCCATGGCGGCCAGGGCGGGGCGATCGTCAACGTGTCGTCGATGGCCGCGCGGCTGGGTTCGCCCAACGAATACGTCGACTATGCCGCCTCCAAGGGTGCTCTGGACACCTTCACGGTGGGTCTGGCCAGGGAGGTGGCCGGCGAGGGCGTGCGGGTCAATGGCGTGCGGCCAGGCTACATCCATACCGGCTTCCATGCCCTGAGCGGCGATCCGGACCGCGTCAGCAAGCTCGAGCCGGGCTTGCCGATGGGGCGCGGTGGCCAGCCCGAGGAAGTGGCCGAGGCGATCCTGTGGTTGCTGTCGGACAAGGCGTCCTATGCGACTGGCACCTTTATCGACCTGAGCGGCGGGCGCTGACGCTCATCACCTGGCGCTGAGCAACTGCGCCACCAGGTCGGCGATCGCGTTGAGCTCGAAGGGCTTGCGCAGGACGGTGGTGCGTGGTGGCAGTTGCCCATCGCTCAGGGCCGCGCTTTCGTCGTAACCGGTGATGAACAGTACCGGCAGGCCGGGATGCAGGGCGCGGCTTGCTTGCGCGACCTGGCGGCCATTGAGGCCGCCGGGCAAACCGATATCGCTGATCAGCAGGTCTGGTACGAATCCGCCTTCGAGCATTGCCAGCGCGGCGGGGCCGTTCTCGGCACTTCGCACCTCATGCCCGAGCTCGTCAAGTACCTCGCCGATCACCAGGCGCAGTGCGGCCTGATCCTCCACCAGCAGGACCCGGGCACGCTCAGGGTGTGTCAATCGCGCGAGCGCGGGCTCGGCCCGCACTGGTGCCGGCGCTTCAAGGTGCCGGGGCAGGTAGAGTTCGATTCGCGTACCTTCGCCCAATGTCGAGCGGATTTGCAGCTGCCCGCCGGATTGGCGCACGAAACCGAAGGCCATCGACAATCCCAGTCCAGTGCCCTGGCCCTGTGGCTTGGTGGTGAAGAACGGGTCGATTGCCCGTTCGATCACTTCTTGCGTCATGCCACGGCCATCGTCCTCGACACTCAGATGCAGGTAATCACCTGCCGTGAGGTCGAGTGCGGCGGCACTGGTGTCGTCAAGCGACTGGTTTTCGCAGCGGATCTCGATTCGTCCCCCGCTGGGCAAGGCGTCGCGGGCATTGATGCACAGGTTGAGCAGGGCGCTTTCCAGTTGCGGCGGATCGATGAAGGTTGGCCAGAGTTCCTGGGCGCAGGTGACGCCGACCGCGATGGCGGGGCCGACGCTGCGGCGGATCAGTTCCTCCATGTCGAGGATCAGTGCGCCCACTGCGGTGGCCTGTGGCAGCAGGGTCTGGCGTCGGGAGAACGCCAACAGCCGATGCACCAGTGCCGCTGCGCGGCGCGCCGAATCGCTGGCCGTGTCGAGCAAGGCCGGGACATCCTCTGGGCGAGCCTGCTGCAGGCGTTGGCGCACCAACTCCTGGGCGCCCAGGATGCTGCCCAGCAGGTTGTTGAAGTCATGGGCGATGCCGCCGGTGAGCTGGCCCACGGCCTCCATCTTCTGCGCCTGGCGCAAAGCCTCCTCTGCTTCGAGCAGGCGCTGCTGCTCACTGACCTGCCGACTGATGTCGTAGACGAACAGGTAGGCGCCGACAATCCTGTCGTTGGCGTCGCGTAGCGGGTTGAAGCGCAGTTCGAAATGGCGCAGGCGATTGCCACGGCCGTACTCGATGCTTTCGATGAAGCTCTCACCGGCCAGTGCCCGCTGCCAGAACATCACCGAGCGCTCGCACTCTTCGGGGAAGCCGGCCAGGCAGTCGACCAGGCTGTCACCGGCCTTGACGGTTCGCCCGAACAGAAACTCGAAGTCCTTGACCGCCCGGGCATTCACCGCAAGAAAGCGTAACGAGGTATCCACCACCTGCACGCGTGCGACGCTGCGTTCGACCAGTTCGGCGAACAGGCTACGTTCGGCCAGGGCGGCGGTGACCCGTTGCTCGAGGTGGTCGTTGAGTTGTTGCAGCGCGGTCTCGGCCCGGCGTCGTTCGGTGACGTCCTGGAACAGCACGGCGACCTGATTGCGCTCTGCGGGCTCGATGCGGAAAGTGGTGACCGACAGCACCCGGCCGGTGGCAACCAGCTCTTGTTCGAACTGCAGTGGTTGGCCGGTACGCAATACCTGGCCGTAGCGGGCCACCCAGTCGTCGGCCTCGTCGGGTACCATTTCCCGCAGTTTCTGCCCGACTACGTTGGGTATGCCTGCGTGGCGAGCGTAGGCAGCGTTGGCAACGACATGGATGTAGTCACTGAGCGGTCCGTGGGGGCCATCGAAGAACTCGATGACGCAGAAACCCTCGTCCATGGTGTCGAACAGAAAGCGATAGACGCTGTCGTCGATTTCACGGTGTTGAGCGAGGCGGGACTCGAGTTCGGCATTGCGTTGACGCAATGCCTGGATTTCGCGTTCGGGCATGCAGGTGTCCGGCGTTGGGCGTGGCCCAACTGTAGCCTGCCTGCCCGTCGGCGGCTAGAACGACCGCACGATCCGCCCCAGGGTCTCCATGGCCTGCTCGGCGGCATCGCCCCAGGGGCTGCCGTAGTTCAGGCGGATACAGTTGCCGAAGCGCCGGGTCGGCGAGAAGATCGGTCCCGGCGCGATACTGATGCCCTGGGCCAACGCCATGTGGAACAGCTTCAGGGCGTCCATCTGCTCGGGCAGCTCCAGCCACAGGAAGTAGCCCCCGGAGGGTTGGCTGACCCGGGTCTGCGCCGGGAAGTGGCGGGCGATGGCGGCCAGCATGTTGGCCTGCTGGCCCTCGAGGGCGTAGCGCAGCTTGCGCAGGTGGCGATCATAGCCGCCGTGTTGCAGGTAGTCGGCGATCGCCGCCTGGGCCGGCATCGAGGCGCACAGCGAGGTCATCAGCTTGAGTCGCTCGATCTTCTGCGCGAAGCGCCCGGCCGCCACCCAGCCGATCCGGTAGCCGGGGGCCAGGCTTTTGGCGAACGAGCCGCAGTGCATCACCAGGCCTTCGGTGTCGAAGGCCTTGGCCGGTTTCGGTGCCTGCTGCGAATAGTACAGCTCGGCGTAGACGTCGTCCTCGATCAGCGGCACCTGGTGGCGGCGCAGCAGCTCGACCAGTTCCTGCTTCTTGGCCTCCGGCATGCTGGCGCCCACCGGGTTCTGGAAGTTGGTCATGCACCACACGGCCTTGACCGGGTGTTTCTCCAGAGTCTGGGCCAGCACGCCGAGGTCCATGCCCTCGCGCGGGTGCACCGGGATCTCCACCGCCTTGAGTTTGAGGCGCTCGAGCACCTGCAGGCAGGCGTAGAAAGCCGGTGCCTCGATGGCCACCAGGTCGCCGGGCTGGGTCACGGCTTGCAGGCACAGGTTCAGTGCTTCCAGGGCCCCGTTGGTGATCAGCAGTTCCTCCATCGGCAGCATCAGCCCGGCGACCATGTAGCGCAGGGCGATCTGCCGACGCAGTTGCGGGTTGCCCGGCGACAGGTCGGTGACCACCATGCGCGGGTCCATGGCCCGGCTGGCACTGGCCAGCGAGCGTGACAGGCGCTGCAGGGGGAACAGGGTCGGGCTGGGGAAGGCCGAGCCGAACGGCACGGTGTGCGGATCCTTGATCGAATCGAGGATCGAGAACACCAGGCCGCTGACATCGACATCGGTGGATTCGCTGGCCGGCGCCTGGGGCTGCGGCTCGCTGAACGGGCGCGGCGCATGGGCGTTGACGAAGTAGCCCGAGCGCGGTCGGGCGCGGATCAGGCCGCGCCGCTCCAGCAGGTAGTAGGCCTGGAACACCGTGGACGGGCTGACCCCGTGGGTCTGGCTGGCGTAGCGTACCGAAGGCACCCGCTGGCCGGGGCCGAGCACCCCGGAGCGGATCAGTTCGGCAATGTCGTCGGCAAATCGTTCGTAGCGTTTCATTATCGTCTGGGCAGGCAAGGTGGTGGTCAGTGTAGGGGATCAGCGATTCATCGGCGCGACGAAACGGCTGTGCGCGGTGCTGCGGATGCCCGGCTGGTCGCTGTCCTGGATCTCGAACGTCAGCTCCTGGGAACTGCTGCTTGGGCGGTCGGCGAGCATCGCCACCGACACCGGCAGCTCACCCATCTCGCCGGCGGCGATGGTGAACTCGGTGCGCCCGTGCAGCTCGAAGCCGTCGGCATCCACCAGGCGCAGGCGATAGTGCTGCGCTTCCTGGGTCTTGTTGATGATCTTGAGCAGGTAGATGTTCTCGATCTGGCCCAGGGCGTTCTCGCGGAACAGGCCACGGTCCTTGATCACATCCATCGACACCATCGGGCGCATCTGCAGGGCGACCACCAGGGCGCCGATCATCACCGTCAGCGCGGCGGCGTAGCCCAGCAGGCGAGGGCGCAGCCAGTGGGTCTTGCCGCCTTGCAGGTTGTGCTCGGACTTGTAGCCGATCAGGCCGCGGGCATAGCCCATCTTGTCCATCACCCCGTCGCAGGCGTCGATGCAGGCGGCGCAGCCGATGCAGGCCATCTGCAGACCCTCGCGGATATCGATGCCGGTGGGGCAGACCTGCACGCACAGGGTGCAGTCGATGCAGTCGCCCAGGCCCTGGCTGCGCGGGTCGCTGCCTTTCTTGCGCGGGCCACGGGCTTCGCCGCGGCTGGGGTCGTAGGCCACCGCCAGGGTGTCCTTGTCGAACATCACGCTCTGGAACCGCGCATAGGGGCACATGTGCATGCACACCGCCTCGCGCAGCCAGCCGGCGTTGAGGTAGGTGGCGCCGGTGAAGAACAGGATCCAGAACAGCGCAACGCCGCCCAGTTCGAAGCTGAACAGTTCGGCGGCCAGTGGACGGATCGGGGTGAAGTAGCCGACGAAGGTCAGGCCGGTGAGCAGGCCGATGGCCAGCCACAGGCCATGCTTGAGACCGCGCCGGGCGATCTTCTCGACGCCCCAGGGCGCGGCGGCCAGCTTGATGCGCTGGTTGCGGTCGCCTTCGGTGATCTTCTCGCACCACATGAACAGCCAGGTCCAGGTGCTCTGCGGGCAGCTGTAGCCGCACCAGACGCGCCCGGCGAACACGGTGATGGCGAACAGGCCGAACGCGCAGATGATCAGCAGCGCCGACAGCAGGATGAAGTCCTGCGGCCAGAAGGTCGCGCCAAAGATGTGGAACTTGCTTTCGGCCAGGTCCCAGAGCACGGCCTGGCGGTCGCCCCACTGCAACCAGGCGGTGCCGAAGAACAGTACGAACAGCAACCCGGCGAAGGCAATCCGCAGGTTGCGGTAGAAGCCGGTGAAGCTGCGGGTGTGGATGCCATCGGCCACCTGGCTTTTGCTCTTGTTGGCGGCGGGGGCAATCTCGATGACTCGGAAGGGGATTCTATCGCTCATGGTTCATCGCTCATCAGGCCTCGATCAGGCCAGGGCACTATGGCCCTCGATCTGTTTTCAGCACAGGCCCAGGTATTGAGATAAAAACCATATCAGATGCTTTGTTGATTTGCTCAGGCCTCGAATTTCGCAGCCTTGAGGGCTTGGTTGCAGATGCCTGCGGCTATCCACCGCACCTCTATTATCGTGTGCGCAGTTCCGTTTGGCGCAGCGCAACGCACGTGGTGCGTGTGCCGCGGTCCTCTGTAGAAGACACCGGGAGGTAACCGATGGACGCATTCTGGCATGCCATGCTCGAGGCCTTGCAGACCGAATTCGCCGATGTCACCGACGAGCGCGAGGTCGCGCGTATCTTGATCCGCCTGCTGATGGCGGCCCTGCTGGGGGCGGTGCTGGGCTTCGAGCGCGAAAGCAAGGGCAAGGCCGCCGGGGTGCGCACGCACATGCTGGTGTCGATGGGGGCGGCGTTGTTCGTGCTGGCACCGAGCATGGCCGGCGCCGACGAGCAGGCGTTGAGCCGGGTGATCCAGGGTATCGTCGCCGGCATCGGCTTTCTCGGGGCGGGCACGATTCTCAAGGGCAACGGCCAGGACGCCAGCCACGTCAAGGGCCTGACCACGGCCGCCGGGCTGTGGATGACCGCCGCCATCGGCACCGCCGCAGGCATGGGGCGCGAGGCCACGGCGTTGGTCAGCACAGTGCTGGCGTTGCTGGTACTGGCCAGCATGCCGCTGCTGGTGGACAAGGTCGAGGGCGAGGTGCGGGAGAAGAAGGGCGGGGAGGATGAGGAGGGCAGGAAGCACTGAGGGGAGCCGAAGCTCCCCTCATAAGCGTTGTTGCCTGCTCTTTTCTTATTATTGGAGACGGGCCTGTTGTTGTTTTTGTCGGCGGTTGTCTCTGCATTGCGGGGCCCCCAACCGGGGCCAAGAGCAAACGTATTTTTTTGAGCGCTGACCTGCGTTCATCCAACGTGATCCAACCTTGACTGCCGCTACCTTGGAGGTAGTTTTATTGTTCTGTGTCAGGCTGCGGGGCCGGAACCCCTGGAAAGCACGTCGACTCCAAAAAAATCTGCTTGCTACGCCTCTGCCGTGTTGTTCTTGTTATGTCAGAGCCGTTTACTGTTGTTTTTATTGGGTATCGCGTTTTTTGTTCTTGTTATGCCAAAAGATATAGCAGGTGGCGTGCCAACTTTTTAAAATCCTTTAAAATCAATGGTTTGATGATTTTTGAGGGAAGGCTGGCACGTGAAATTCTGTCGATTTGTTTCCCTGTTACCCGATTTTTTTCTGCAAAGCGTGTAGGCGGTAACACTCCGCCCACACCTGTGTGACACGCGTATGACTCAGCGCACGCCACGTGCCCGTGCTACCCGCGAACCGGTGGCGCGCCCCAGCACTTCGCTGATGCGCAGGCCGGCGGCGATCAGCTTGTCCAGGTCGATCCCGGTCTCGATGCCCAGCCCCTGCATCAGGTACACCACGTCCTCGCTGGCGACGTTACCGGTGGCACCCTTGGCGTACGGGCAACCGCCCAGGCCCGCCACCGAGCTGTCGAACACGCTGATGCCCTCGAGCAGGCCGGCATAGACGTTGGCCAGGGCCTGGCCATAGGTGTCGTGGAAGTGCCCGGCCAGTTGCTCGCGGGGTACCTGGGCCGCGACCACCTCGAACAGGCGGCGGGTGTCACCGGCGGTGCCGGTACCGATGGTGTCGCCCAACGACACCTCGTAGCAGCCCATGTCGTGCAGGGCACGTGCCACCGGAGCGACCTGCTCGGCGCTGATACGCCCCTCGTAGGGGCAGCCGAGCACGCAGGACACATAGCCGCGCACCCGCACACCCTGGCTGCGGGCGGCGTCCATGATCGGCTCGAAGCGCTTGAGGCTGTCACTGATCGAGCAGTTGATGTTGCGTTGCGAGAAAGCTTGCGAGGCTGCCGCGAACACCGCCACTTCCTTCACCCCGGCGGCCAGGGCATCCTCGAAACCGCGCAGGTTGGGTGCCAGGGCCGCATAGGTGACCCCTTCGCGCTGGCGGATACCGGCGAACACCTCGGCGGAACCGGCCATCTGCGGCACCCACTTGGGCGAGACGAAACTGCCCACTTCGATATAGCCGAGCCCGGCGTCGGTGAGGTCATCCACCAGCCGGACCTTGTCGGCGACGCTGATGGGCTGGGCTTCGTTCTGCAGGCCGTCGCGCGGGCCGACTTCGACCAGGCGGACATTCTTGGGCAATGACATGGCGGGCTTCCTGTGGCGGATCAACGGTGGGGGTGCGACGGGTTCAGGGTGGCGGCCAGGGCCTGCTCGCAGCGCTCCTGGGCGGTGTCCAGCTCCAGGTGCATCTGCTGGATGTCGAGCATCTGCTGTTCGAGCTGGGCGCGGCGTTCGGCGATCTTGGCCAGCATGCTGGTGAGCTGCTTCTGGTTGCCGCTGGTGGGGTCGTAGAGTTCGATCAGCTCGCGGCATTCGGCCAGCGAGAAGCCGATGCGCTTGCCGCGTAGGATCAGCTTGAGGGTGACCTTGTCGCGTGCCGAGTAGATGCGCTCCAGGCCACGGCGCTCGGGGCTGAGCAGGCCCTGTTCCTCGTAGAAGCGGATGGCGCGGGTGGTGATGTCCAGCTCACGGGAGAGGTCGGAGATGCTGTAGGTCTGGCTGCTCATGCTTGGGCTCGGGGGAGGGAATGCGAGTAACCTAATGCCAGGTTGACGTATACGTCAAGCAAGCCGTGGTGTTTGCCTGGGCCTCATCGCGGGGCAAGCCCGCTCCCACGTACCATCCCCGTGGGAGCGGGCTTGCCCCGCGATGAGGCCCGTTCAGGCATTGACCGACCTGCGGTATTCCTTGGGCGTCTGGCCATCGAGCCGCTTGAAGAACCGCGCAAAGTAGGTCGGGTCGCTGAACCCCAGGCTGTCGGACAACTGGCCGATGCTCATGCGGGTATACGCCAGGTTGCGCCGCGCCTCGAGCAGCAGGCGCTGGTGGATCACCTGCAACGCCGATTGTCCGGCCAGCGCACGGCACAGCTGGTTCAACTGCAGGCTGGTGATGCCCAGCCGGCTGGCGAACACGTCCACGGCCAAGTGCTCGCGGTAATGCGCCTCGACCAGGCGCAGGTAACGTCCCAGCAGCTGCTGGTCCCGTTCGTCCTGGTTGCGCGCAGGCAAGGCCTGCTGTTGGCGGTGGATCCAGATCATCAGCGCGGTGACCAGCGCCTGCAGCATGGGGCCTCGCGCCTGCGCGCTGCCCTGGTACTCCTGCTGCAGTGTGTCGATCAGCCCGTGCAGGCGCGCACGGTCCTGGCCCAGCGGGTAACAGCGGGGGGCCGCCAGTACGCTCAAGGGCGCGCCGAGGCGCTGTTCCAGGTCGACCACCAGGGCCGTGCCGAAGGTCAGCACATGCCCCTGGATGTCGGCGCTGAAGCGAAAGCCATGCACGGTGAGCGGCGGCACCACCTGGATCGCCGCCTCGCGAATCACCCGGCGCTCGCCCTCGATCTCCACCTGGGCCTCGCCCCGTTGCACATAAAGAAGCTGGAACAGTTCGGCATGCCGGTGCGGCTTGATCTCCCAATGGTGCAGGCGGCTGCGCGCCGGGATCGACTCGCAGTGCAGCAGGTCGGTGTCCGGCCAGGCGTGATGTTCGCCGTACAGCTGGAACAGCGGGATGCCGGGGAGGGGGTTGTGCATGAGGGGATGTCCGTTAATCGAACGAATTTTGTAAAAGTGCAGATTTTTCCACGGATATCACACGTTACACGCCAGATTCGCCAGTAAAAATACAGGTGCAAACCCTAACAGCAGATGTGCGGCCATTGCCAGTACCGGCCGGCATCGTCATCGCGAGACAACAACAATGAAGACTCAGGTTGCAATCATCGGCGCCGGCCCCTCCGGCCTGCTGCTGGGCCAGCTGCTGCACCGTGCGGGCATCGACACGCTGATCGTCGAACGCCAGACCCCGGACTATGTGTTGGCGCGCATCCGCGCCGGCGTGCTCGAGCAAGGCACGGTCGACCTGCTGCGCGAAGCCGGGGTGGCCGAGCGCATGGACCGTGAAGGGCTGGTGCATGAAGGCGTCGAGCTGCTGGTCAATGGCCGTCGCCAGCGCTTGGACCTGAAGGCACTGACCGGCGGCAAGACGGTGATGGTGTACGGCCAGACCGAGGTCACCCGCGACCTGATGCAGGCGCGCCAGGCCAGCGGGGCGCCGATCATCTATTCGGCGGACAATGTCCGCCCCCATGCCATCGACGGTGAGCGGCCCTACCTCACCTTCGACAAGGACGGTCGCCAGCACCGCGTCGACTGCGACTACATCGCCGGCTGCGACGGCTTCCACGGTGTAGCGCGCCAGAGCATTCCGGCCGATGTGCTGAAGGTCTACGAGCGGGTCTATCCGTTCGGTTGGCTGGGACTGCTGGCCGACACACCGCCGGTCAACCACGAGCTGATCTACGCCCATCATGAACGTGGCTTCGTGCTGTGCAGCCAGCGTTCGCAGAGCCGCAGCCGTTATTACCTGCAGGTGCCCTTGCAGGAGCGGGTGGAGGACTGGTCCGACGCGCGCTTCTGGGAAGAGCTCAAGGCACGCCTGCCGGTAGAGGTGGCCGCGCAGCTGGTCACGGGACCGGCGCTGGAGAAGAGCATCGCGCCGCTGCGCAGCCATGTGCTCGAGCCCATGCAGCATGGCCGCCTGTTCCTGGTCGGCGACGCCGCTCATATTGTCCCGCCCACCGGCGCCAAGGGCCTGAACCTGGCGGCGTCGGACGTCAACTATCTGTACCGGATCCTGGTCAAGGTGTACCGCGAGGGGCGCACCGACCTGCTGGCCGAGTATTCGCCGATGGCCTTGCGACGGGTATGGAAGGGCGAGCGATTCAGTTGGTTCATGACCCGGCTGCTGCATGATTTCGGCGAGCACCAGGATGATTGGGACCGCAAGATGCAGGAGGCGGATCGTGAGTATTACCTGGGCTCGCCGGTCGGCCTTGCCAATATTGCCGAGAACTATGTGGGGCTGCCATTCGAGGCGGTGGAATAGGGCCGGCGAGGACCGCGTCGAGGTTCAGTCCTCGGCACACCGGCCACAGGGCATGCAGCAGGGCTGGCAGGGAGCGGCAAGATCGGCGGCAGGCTGTGGCAAGACCCGCCTGGGAGGAGGCCGCAAAGTGAAGGGGTAATGCCGGCAATGGGTGTCAAGCTCATCGCGGGGCAGGCCCGGCGTTCGCCTGCACTTGCGGCGCGCCGGGCAAGCGATCATCTTTCCCTCGTCCACCCAGGGCCTTCCCATGACAATAAACAATAAGCTCACCGAGCACCTCAACCGTGGCAGCGTCGGCTTTCCCACCGCGCTGGCCAGCACCGTCGGCCTGATCATGGCCAGCCCGGTGATCCTCACCGCGACCATGGGTTTCGGCATCGGCGGCAGCGCCTTCGCCGTGGCCATGGTGATCGCCGCGGTGATGATGCTGGCGCAGTCGACCACCTTCGCCGAGGCGGCGGCGATCCTGCCGACCACCGGCTCCGTCTACGACTACATCAACTGCGGCCTGGGCCGTTTCTTCGCCATCACCGGCACCCTCTCGGCCTACCTGATCGTGCATGTGTTCGCCGGCACCGCCGAGACCATCCTCTCCGGGGTCATGGCCCTGGTGAACTTCGAGCACCTCAACACCCTGGCCGAGTCGGCTGGCGGATCCTGGCTGCTGGGGGTGGGTTTCGTGCTGGTGTTCGGCGTGCTCAATGCTTTCGGCGTGAGCGCCTTTGGCCGCGCCGAAGTGGTGCTGACCTTCGGCATGTGGACCACGTTGATGGTGTTCGGCGTGCTTGGCCTGATCGCAGCGCCCGCCGTGGAGCTGGACGGGCCTTTTGGCGTGTCGCTGGTCGGCACCGACCTGATGACCATCCTGTCACTGGTGGGCATGGCCATGTTCATGTTCGTCGGTTGCGAATTCGTCACCCCGCTGGCCCCGGAGCTGCGCCGCTCGGCCTGGGTCATGCCCAAGGCCATGGCCCTGGGCTTGTTCGGCGTGGCCAGCTGCATGTTCATCTACGGCGCGGCGATGAAGCGCCAGGTGGAGAACGTCGTGCTCGACGCCGCCAGCGGCGTGCACCTGCTGGACACGCCGATGGCCATCCCGCGCTTCGCCGAGCAGGTGATGGGCGATATCGGCCCGGTGTGGCTGGGCATCGGCTTCCTGTTCGCCGGCGCCGCCACCATCAACACGCTGATGGCCGGGGTGCCGCGGATTCTCTACGGCATGGCGGTGGATGGGGCGCTGCCCAAGGTGTTCACCTACCTGCACCCACGCTTCAAGACGCCGTTGCTGTGCATCCTGGTGGTGGCGCTGATCCCGTGCCTGCACGCCTGGTACCTGGGCGGCAACACCGACAACATCCTGCACCTGGTGCTGGCGGCGGTGTGTGCCTGGAGCACCGCGTACCTGCTGGTGACCCTGTCGGTGGTGATCCTGCGCATCCGCCGCCCGGACCTGCCGCGCGCCTACCGTTCGCCGTTGTTCCCGCTGCCGCAGATCATTTCCAGCATCGGCATCCTGCTGGGCATGTGGTTCATCACCCCGCCGGGCATGAATCCGGCCGATGTCTATGTGCCGTTCGCCGTGATGCTCGGCGCCACCGCGGCCTACGCGCTGTTCTGGACGCTGTGCGTGCAGAAGGTCAACCCGTTCCGGCCGGCGCGGGTCGAGGATGTGCTGGAGAAAGAGTTCGCCGCCGAGCCCGGTCATTCTCACAACGAGCAGGTGCAGCATGTCGGCAAGCTGGCTTGAACGCCTGACCGGCCCGCGTACCCCGGCCGGTTATCGGCCGGGGGCGACCTTGGCGCGGCTGCGGCACAATCTCGGATTGACGGATTTGCAATCCGTCGCATCCTTTACCTACCGCGAGGATGGTCCGCGTATCGAGGTGCGTGAGCGTACCGAAAGCCACCTGCTGATGCACCTGGTGATGTGCGAGTTCATCCTGTGCGTGCCTGCCCACGGCCAGGGCAGACTGCGGGCGGAACTGCACCACACCGGCGCGCTGCGCCGCAGCGGCGTTGCCTGCCGACGGCGGGGCGGTGACCAAGCCATGTTCGAGCGCCTCGACGCGCGCCTCGCAGCGGTTCACGCCATCCTGATGCCCCTGGATTTCAAGCGCCTGACCATCGATTGCCAGGACGGCCAATGGCAGGTCACCCTGGAGCATATGGGCGCCAGCGAGGTGGTCAACCGGATGCCCGCCTTGCGCCGCTACATTCCCCTCGACGCTGAACAGCGCAAGCACCTCTGGCAGGCATTCGATGCGTTGGAGCACCTGCTCCGCGATCTTTGACCCTGGCCCCTTTCGCGGCACCAGGCCGCTCCTGTAGATGATCGAATCCTTCTGGAGCGGCCTTGCGCAGCTCCCCGCGAACGATGACAGTTGTATGCTCATTGATAACATGTTAACAATTGATGCATAACAACAACGCTCGCGTGTGGAGGTTGCCATGCCCCAGCCCGTCACTCACTGCAACGCCAGACCCGCCCTGGACGGCCTTGAGCACTGGACCACGGCCATGCAGAAGGTCTGCGGCCGGTTCCAGACCGAACTGGCCTTCAATCGCTCGCTGTTCATCGGCGAGATCTCGACCTACAACCGCGCCGGGCTGGCCCTGGCCAACCTGCGCACCAACGCCGGCACGATCCGCCGCCTGGGCGACAACCCCGACCGCGACGACGACCAGCATTGCTTTTTGGTCAGCCAACGCATGGGCTACTCGCAGATCACCCAGGACGGCGTGAGCATCCAGCTGTCGCCGGGCGAGCTGCTGCTGATGGATTCGGTGGGCCCGTGCGAGATCACCCCGTTCGGCCTGATCGAGCATGTCTCGCTGTCGCTGTCCCGCGAACAGGTGCGCAAGCACGTGACCGGGCAGGGCGCGACCTTCGGCAAGATTTCCTCGACCAACGCCTGCGGGCGCATGCTGCACCTGCTGATGGACCAGCTGTGCCGCGAGGGCGACGAGGCCGGGGAAACCCAGGGCGAGGCGTTGCAGGCGGCGTTCATCGCCTTGCTGGAACCGGGTTTCGAGCGCGGCGACGACAATCCCGGGTCGCTCGCCGGGCTCAGCGGCGCCAGCCTGCGCGGCTATGTGCAGAAGGTCATCGACGAATCCCTGGGCCAACCTGGCCTGACCCCAGCCAACCTGGCCGAGCGCCTGAGCATCTCGGTACGCCACCTGTACCGCCTGTTCGAGGAGGAGGGCGACAGCGTCTGTCGCTACATCCAGCGCTCACGGCTCAAGCGCAGCGCGGATGACCTGTCCAACCCGTTCCTCAAGCGCGAGTCGATCACCTCGATCGCCTACAAGTGGGGGTTCACCGACTCGGCGCATTTCAGCCGGGCATTCAAGAAGCACTTCGAGCAGTCGCCGAAGGATTTCCGGGCGATGGCTCTGATGCCTGGGCGGTAAGGACATCGCGGGGCTGGCCCACTCCGACAAGGTACTCATCGAACCTGCGGGAGCGGCGCTGCGCCGATGCGGCTTGCCCCGCGATGATGCAGTCAGACCAGGCGCGCTCGCAGCCCTTCTACGTACTGCGCCACAAAACACCCATGCTCCGCCCCCGGCTGCTGCAACTCGATGAATGCCAGCATCGGGTCCTCCACCGCAGTCCTCACCCCCACCAACTCCTCCATCACCGCCAACCCGCAGAACGGCACATACGCCTCGGCATACCCACCCTCGTGCACCATCACCAATCGCCCTGAGCACAGCTGCTCGGCGGCCTCGCGCAGCATCCGCGTCATGACCCGGAACGACTCGCTGTGCAGCAGCATCCGCGCCAGCGGATCGACCGCGTTGGCGTCGTAGCCGCAGGCCACCACGATCAGTTCCGGCTGGAAGCGCTGCAATGCTGGCAACACGATCTGCTCCATCGCCTGCAGGTACCCCGCATGCCCGGTACCGGCCGGTAACGGAATGTTCAGGTTGCAGCCCTCGCCATCACCCACGCCACGCTCATCGGCGCCGCTGTAGCCCGGCGGGTAGCAGTGTTCCTGGTGCAGGGACACGGTCAGCACGTCACCGCGCTGGGCATAAATCGACTGGGTGCCGTTGCCGTGGTGCACGTCCCAGTCGATCACCGCCACCCGTCCCAGGCCGTGGCGTGCCTTGGCCGCCTCGATGGCGATGGGGATGTTGGCCAGGAAGCAGAAGCCCATGGCCAGGTCGGCCAGGCAGTGGTGCCCCGGCGGGCGCGACAGCGCGTAGGCATTGTCGGCCTCGCCGCGCAGCACCGCGTCGACGGCGGCGGTGGCCAGGCCGGCGGAGAGCCTGGCGATCTCGAAGGTACCCGGGCCGATCGGCGCCTGCAGCCCCAGTTCGCCGCCGCCGGCATCGCTCAGCGCCTTGAAGCGCGCCAGGTAATGCGCCGGGTGCACGCGTAGCAGGTCGGTGTCGCTGGCGGCTTCGGCGCCACGCTGCAGCAACTGGCGCGACAGGCCCGAGACCTCCAGCAGGTTCTTCAGGCGTCGCTTGGTTTCCGGCGACTCGGCGAAGCCCGCGGCAGCAGGGGGCTGCACCCAACCGCCGACCGGCAAGGTGAGGGCATGTAGCCCGGCGCTGTGCCAGAAGCACAGTTCATCGGAGAAAAACGCGGTACGGCGGCTCATGGGTGGACTCCAGTGGTGAGCGGGGAACGGGAAAGGCGGGCGAGCATCAGGCTGACGAACGCCAGCAGCAGGCAGCCGATGCTGCCGAGCAGCACGGCGGGCATGCCGTGGCGCGATTCGAGCAGGGGGCCGGCGATGGCCGGGCCCAGGGCCAGGCCGCCACCGATGACCAGGTTGGCGCTGTTCATCAGGCGCCCGGCGCGGTCGTGGTCGGCCAGGCAGGCGAGGATGAACGGCAGGGCGAAGGTCCAGCAGTACTTGAACAGCAGCGCGGCCAGGGCGAAGCGGCGCAGGTCGGGGTTGTCCAGCAGCAGGGCGACGGCCAGCGCCATCAGGCCGATGCCCAGCACCAGTGGCAGGTTGCGCGGCCAGCGTGGGCCGATCAGCGTGGCGCACAGCGAGCCGGCGATTCCCATCAGGGTGGCGATGGACAGGATCCGGCCACTGCTGCCCGGGTCGATCGCCGCGCTGGCGGCGATACTGCCGATGAAGGTCCACACCGCGCTGAGCCCTGTGTAGAACAGCAGTACCGCCAGCAGGCCGTAGAGGCCCGGGAGCCAGCGGCGTTCGAGCGGGTCGTGCGCAGGTTTCATCGGGCCGGGCGTGGCCGAGGCCGGGAAGGCGCCTGCCAGCGGCAGGCACAGCAGCATCAGCAGCGCCAGGCCCAGGTACAGTGCCTTGAGCCCGAATGACCCGAACAGCGGCGGCAGCAGCCACAAGCCCACGGCGCCGAGGATCAACTGGCCGCTGACCCACAGCCCATAAACCCGGTCGGGCTGCCGGCTGCTGGCCGCGCTGGCGATGCACACCACCATCAGCGTGCCGCCGGCCAGGGCGCTGAGCACGCGCAGGGCCATCAGCGCCAGGTAGCTGTCGCAGCCGACCGAGGCCAGGTTGGCCAGGATGAACAGCAGCGCCGCGCCTCGCGCCACCCGACGCCAGTCCCAGCGGGGCTGCCAGTAGTAGGCGGGCAGGGTGGCCAGGCTCATGGCTGCCAGCTCCGCGGAAAACAGCTGGCCGACACGCGCCGGCCCGAGGCCCAGCTGGGCGGCATACTGGCCGGCGACCGCCGGCGCGGTCATCAGCACGCAGGGCACCACGGCGGCGAACAGCACGATGGCCAGCAGCCGCAGCGGCGGCAGGCCGATAGCAGTGAACACAGGCATGACGATTCCTCAGAAGACGTGGACGAAGCGCAGCAGCAGGTTGTCCTGGGCGTAGGTGTTGTCGGTGGCGACATTGCGGGTCAGGCCGAGCAGCACCTGGTTGCGCCGGTCGAGCCAATGGCCGAGCTCGAAGCCGACCTGGGTGTAGCGCTGGTGGCTGTCGTCCAGGCGCCGGCCATCGAGCTCCAGTTCGCCGCCGTCGGCGTGGATCAGGCGCAGGGCGCCGTAGGTGGTGGGGGTGAAGTCGTAGGAGGCGAAGGCCTGCAGGCGGTACAGCGGCTTCTGCTTGAGCTCGCTGTCGAAGTAGTCGTCGTTGCGGCCGTACAGTTGGGCTTCGAGGTTGGCCTCGAGCAGCCAGCGTTCGCCCACGCCCTGGGTGTAGTTGTAGTTCAGGTGCAGCGCCCAGCGGTTGGCGCCGGGTGATACGCCGGGGTTGCTGGCGTGGTACTCGCCGACCGGCACGCTGAGCAATGCCAGCAGCCCGCTGTAGGTACGGTTTTGCGGATCGTTGATGAAGAACAGCGTGCCACCGACCTGCGGATCGCCGATGCCGCGCTCGCGGGTGTGGCCGTCGCTACCCGGCAGACGCGCCTCGGTGTCGACGTAGGGCACGATGAACTGCGGCGTGCACAGCGTGGCGCAGATATCGCTGAACCACAGCTGGCGATAGGCGAAGGCGTTGACCGACAGGTCGGCCTTGCCGTTGCCGTCGGCGGCGCCATGGTAGTCGTTGGCGCGGGTCAGCGGCAGGTACGCGACCCCCAGGCTGGTGCCCACCGGGGCGCTGACGAAATCGCGGGCATTGAGGTCGGCGGCCTGGGCATGGGCGCCGGCCAGGGTGAGGGCCAAGGGTAGCCAGCGGCTGCGAGGGTCGGGCATGGGCGTGTTCCTTTGTTGTTGTGGTTGGCGAACAGCGGGCAAAGGCGCCCCAACCCCGCCGGCAAGGCCGGCGGGCAGGAGGGCGTCAGGAAGGTGTCAGGAAGGAGTCAGAGCGGTGGGTGATGCAGCAGCTGGGTGATCCCGGCCTTGCTGTTCACGCCCAGCTTGCTGTAGATGCTGCGGATGTGGTGGCGCACGGTATTGGGCGCCACCCCCAGTTCGCGGGCGATCTGCTTGTAGGTGCCGCCGCCGCCGAAGCGTTCGGCCACATCTGCCTCGCGGGCGCTGAGCTGGGCCAGGGCCGAACGGGGCCGGGCGGCCAACAGGAACAGGTCGCCCACGGCGGTGGCGTCCAGTTGCAGGTGCTGGCCACGGTAGCTGGCGGGGCTGACCTCGGACGGCAGGTGCGGGCCGCTCCAGCGTGGCCACTCCAGCAGCAGGCGCTCGACGAAGCCGCGTTCGGCGTGGTGCAGGGTGCCCTGGCGGTCGCAGACGGCCAGCGACAGGGTGTTGGCGCCGTCCAGCGCCTCGCGCAGCGCCACCAGGGCACGGATCTGGTTGGCGCCCTCGGCGGCCACCAGGTGCGGCATCAGGTGATCGAGCAGCAAACGCTCGTGGGCGGTGAAGCTGGCCGCGCCGTGGACCCGGTAGAGGGTCAGGTGCACGCTGAGGCGGGTCTGCGGGTCGATATGGATGATGCACAGGAATTCGCCGAAACCGTGGCGGGCGCCGAGCCAGCGCAGGCCCTCGGGGGCGCCGTCGGCCTGGCTGTCGACGATCACCGAGCGGCCCGGCTGGGCGTGCACCTGCTGCACGGTGATGTCCTGGTGGCGAATCGACTGCCAGTCCTGCACGTAGCCAGGCGGCAACCTGTAGACATGGCTGCTGTGTTCGTGGGGCAAGCCGTCGACCAGCGCGGCGCGGCCCCACCAGGCCTTGTCGAACGGGATCAACTCGCCGGCGCGTTCGAGCATGCGGTCATGGAAGCTTTGCAGCGGCTGTTCCTGGGCCAGGCGCTGCAGTTCCAGGACCAGGGCGTTGAACAGCGTGAAGCCTGGGGACGCAAGGAAATCGGACATGGGCGGTACCTGGCTGCGACGTTCTTGTTGTTGTCAGGGCCTGGGGGGAGTATCGCCAAGTGGGGAGGGGGAAGACCATCCTGCAGATGCAGGATGCAGCGCCTGAAGCGTCATCGGCGTGGGAACGAGTTTGCCCCGCGATAGCATCAGTCTGCCTGACGAGGATGTACCGGCAGCCGCTATCGCGGGGCAAGCCCGCTCCCACAGGGGGTATCAGGCAATCGCCAGGTAGTGCTTCACAAAGGTCTCGCTCAGCACCTCCCACAGCACCGGCGTGCCCTTGGTCACGAACCAGGCATCGCCTGCCTTGTAGCGCGTCACCTGACCGGTGGATTCATCGGTCAGCTGGATCTCGCCGGTCACGATCACCGCCTGCTCGCTGAACGGATAGACCATGCGGAACTTGCCTTGGGTGGTGCCGAAGTAGGCGCTGCTGACCGGGTCGGTGGGGGCGCCATGGGTCATCTTGCCGTAGCACTTGACCTCGCCTTCGAGGATGGTCGAGCCCAGGTCGGCAACGGTGCCCCAGGCGTCGAGTTCGGACAGTTGCACACCCTGGCGGACGGCGGTGAGGGTCATGGTGGTTCTCCTGGTCTTGTTCAAAAGGAATCAACGGCGGCCGTTGAAGAAGCCCGACAGCTGATGCACGGTCTTGCCGGCGGTAAGCAGCAGCGGGCGGATATGGTCCTTGCCGAGGATGCGCGCATGCTTGACCGAGCTGATCAGGTCGTAGCGGCTGGAACCTTCGCTCATGCCTTCGGCGAGGATCTTGCAGATGATGTGGCTGGGGGTGACACCGAAACCCGAATAGCCCTGCACGTAGAAGGCGTTGGGACGGTTGCTCAGGGTGCCGATCTGCGGGAACAGGTTGGCGCTGGTGGCCATCGGCCCGCCCCAGGCCAGGTCGATGCGCACGTCCTTGAGGTAGGGGAAGATCTTCAGCATCAGGTTGCGGTTCCAGGCCTTCAGGTCCTTCGGGATGTGTTCCACGAACGGGGTGGCGGCGCCGAACAGCAGGCGGTTCTCGCGGGTGACGCGGTAGTAGTCGATCACCGGGCGGATGTCGCTGTAGGCGCCGCGGATCGGGCTGATGCGCTGGATGAGTTCGTCCGAGAGCGGTTCGGTCATCAGCTGGAAGGCGTAGGTGTTGACGGTGCGCGCATGCAGCTCGGGTTCGAGCTTGTTGAGGAAGCTGTCACAGGCCCACAGCAGTTTGTTGGCCTTGACCGAGCCGCGCCCGGTGCGCACGGTGATCCGCTCGCCGTAGTGCACCTCCAGGGCCGGGCTGTGCTCGAAGATCCGTGCGCCGTGGCCGACCAGGGCCTGGGCTTCGCCGAGCAGCAGGTTCAGCGAATGCACGTGACCGCCGCCCATGTGCAGCAGGGCGCTGCTGTAGGCGTCGGAGCCGATGATCTGCTTGACCTCCGAGCCGCCGAGGAAGCGAATCTCGTCCTTGCCGTTGATCGCCTTGAAGTCCTTTTCCCAGGCGCGCAGGGTTTTTTCCTGACGAGCGTTGAAGCCCATGTAGCCGTAGCCGTGGCAGAAGTCGGCGTCGATCTGGTAGCGGGCGATGCGGTCCTTGATGATGCCGGCGCCCAGTTCGCTGATCTCGAAGATCTCGCGCAGGCCTTTCTCGCCGACGCTGCCCTTGATCTTCTCCAGGTCGTGGCCGATGCCGGCCATGATCTGCCCGCCATTGCGGCCGGTGCCGCCGAAGCCCAGGTAGCGGGCCTCGAGCACGACGACGTTGGTGATGCCTTTCTCGGCCAGCTCCAGGGCAGTGTTGATGCCCGAGAAGCCGCCGCCGATCACCACGACATCGGCGTCGATGTCGCTTTCCAGGGTGGGGAAGCTCAGGTTGTACTTCTTGGTGGCGGTGTAGTAGGTAGGCGTTTCGATGTTGATCATGGCGCAGCCTGGACAGTTGGAATTGTTGGACAGCAGGGCTTGCACAAGCGCTGGCGGTTGCAGGCATTGAGCACCTAACGACTGGTAGGTGTCTTGCCTGGGGCTGCCAGGATTTTGCTTCAGGCTGCCAGGGATTCCATCTCAAAAGGCATACGGCGGCAGCATGACCTCCACGGGAGGTGTGGTGATCATGCGCCTCATGAATATGTTAAGTAAATCGCCGCCAGCGGCTGCATGGCGAATGGCTTTTACTTGAAATCCCACTGCATCTGCGTGGCGATGCTCACGCCGCTGGACGACTTGACACACACGTCCAGGTAGTCGGTGAAGCGTGGCGGCACGGCGATGCCTTCTTCCAGCAGCCGGCTGTTGTCGAACAGGTAGTTGAGATCGGCGAAGCCGCTGTACAGGCGCAGTGCGCGCAATACCAGCCGCGGGTTGGCCGGGCCGATGCGGGCTTCGAAGCGGCTGGCCAGCGACTTCAGGTCGTCGACATCGACCTTGCGGTAGCGCTCGCCCACCGGTTGAGCGCCATTGGCCAGGGCGAAGGCCTGGTCGATTTCAGCGAAGGTGCAGGCCGAGTGATGGCCGGCGGAGATGTGGTACAGGTCATGGCCCAGGCGCGGCTTGAGGGCCAGGCCGATCAGCGCCTCGGCGCAATAGTCCACCGGGATCACGTCGATCTGTTCGTCCAGGCCGCAGGTGAAGCTTTCCAGGGCGAAGCCCATGCGGAACACCCAGAAGATGCTGCCCGACGCCTGGCAACCCAGGCTGCGATGGCCGACCACGATGGACGGTCGCGCCACCACCAGGGGCAGGGCGGGCAGCTCCTCACGCAGGCGTCGCTCGATCTCCGCCTTCGAAGCGGTGTAGTCCACCAGTTGCTGGGCCGCCTCGGGGAATTCCCAGGACTCGCTGATCGGCGACTCGCGCTGCGGGCCGCAGCACATGGCGGTACCCACGTGCAGGAAGCGCTTCAGGCGCGCGGAGCGGCTCAGCACCTGGGCGAAGGCGAAGGTGCCCTCGACGTTCACCGGCCAGATGTTGGGGTTTTTCGAGAACGACGCCACGGCGGCGCAGTTGATCACCCGGTCGATCTGCATCAGCCGCGGAGTCTCGCGGGCCAGCCAGGCGGTGTCGAGGAAATCGCCGCAGATGATCTGCGCCTCGCTCAGCGCCAGGCCCTGGCGGTCATCGACACCATGCTGGCGCAGGTTGTCGCGCAGGCGTTGCAGGCCCTGGGCCGGGTTGTCGGCGCGGACCAGGAAGCACAGGGCGTCGGCATGGCCTTCGGTGATCATCCGGGCGGCGACGGCGCCCCCGAGAAAACCTGTGGCGCCGGTCAGCAGGATACGTTCCTGGGTTGGATGGACAACGTCGAGCGTGACGGTGGCAGGGGTGTTCATAGGTTTCCTCGGTCAATGACGGGCCCGGACTACATCCCGTGACGGGGTGTAGAAGTGTTGTGGAAGTTGGGCCGAACAGCAGTTTCAGGCGCACAGTCATACGCACTCTTGAGTCAAGAGAAGGCAGCCGTACCTGGTTGGTTTGAAACCACCCTGCCCAGGTAACGCGGGACGTTACCAGGTACACGGGTATTTAATTGTCTGGCTCGTGGCCTGTTAATTCAATTAACAGTTGTGGCCGATATGGAGGTTTTTGGTGAAAGTATTTTAATGGGTGTTGAACAGCTGTAAGTGCGTGTAGGCAATATGTAAAAAGTTTTAAAGTTGTTGCTCGATGAAATATTTGTCGGGGGCGCGGCGGCCCCCGACATGTGCCTCAACCGCGCAAGAATGCCAGCAGGTCCTTGTTGATCACGTCGGCATGGGTGGTCGGCATGCCGTGGGGGTAGCCCTTGTAGGTCTTCAGGATGCCCTTGGGCAGCAGCTTGGCCGATAGCGGCCCCGAGTTCTCGTAGGGCACGATCTGGTCGTCGTCGCCATGCATCACCAGCACCGGGACGGTCACTTTCTTCAGCGACTCGGTGAAGTCGGTCTGGGAAAACGCGACGATGCCGTCGTAGTGCGCCTGGGCGCCGCCCATCATGCCCTGGCGCCACCAGTTGAGGATCACCCCCTGGTCCGCTTTGGCCCCGGGGCGGTTGTAGCCGTAGAACGGCCCCGCCGGGATATCGTGATAGAACTGCGCCCGGTTGGCCTTGAGCTGGGCCTGGAGGTCGTCGAACACCGACTTGGGCAATCCGCCGGGGTTGCCGTCGGTCTTGACCATCAGCGGCGGAACCGCGGCGATGATCGCGGCCTTGGGCACCTTGTCTTCGGGATGGCGGGCCATGTAGTGGATCACCTCGCCGCCGCCGGTGGAGTGGCCGACATGGACTGCGCCCTCGACGCCCAGGTGCTTGACCACGGCGGCCACATCGTCGGCGTAGTGGTCCATGTCGTGGCCGTCCCAGACCTGGCTCGAGCGGCCGTGGCCACGGCGGTCATGGGCGACCACGCGATAACCTTCGGCGACGAAGAACAGCAGTTGGGCATCCCAGTCGTCGGCGCTCAGCGGCCAGCCGTGGTGGAAGAAGATCACCTGGGCGTTACGGGGTCCCCAGTCCTTGTAGAAGATTTCGACACCGTCTTTGCTTGTGACGTATCCCATTTCGCTTCTCCTTGTTTCCAGGGTGTGGAGCGGTCAGGCCGGTGAAGGTTCACCTGGCCACCGGACAACTCTAGGATTAAAGTGCGCTTGAAGGTCAATGCAAATTCAAAGGTGCCGGATGAGAATAGGAGAGTTGGCCAAACTTACCGGGCTGGCCGCGTCGCGCATTCGCTTCTAC
This sequence comes from Pseudomonas sp. BW16M2, assembly GCF_014268865.1. Lineage (NCBI taxonomy): Bacteria > Pseudomonadati > Pseudomonadota > Gammaproteobacteria > Pseudomonadales > Pseudomonadaceae > Pseudomonas > Pseudomonas sp. BW16M2. The sequence continues at coordinate 26,827 of NZ_JABWRI010000020.1, forward strand.
GAGGCCAGCGGGCTGATCAGTTCCGTCGAACGCAAGGCCAATGGTTATCGCGACTACGACGCCGACGCGGTGTGGGTGCTGGAGATGATCACCAACGCCCAGGCTGCCGGGTTCTCGCTGGAGGAGATCCGCCAGTTGCTGCCGGCCAAGGCCAAGGGCTGGCAGCATGACGAACTGCTCGGCGGGCTCAAGCGCAAGGTCGAGGAAATCGAGCGGCTGCAGGAGCGCCTGGCGCGCAACAAGGCGCAGTTGCTGCTGGTGATCGAAGGGATCGAGAGCAAGCCCGAGGGCATGCCTTGCGTGGACAACTCGCAACGGGTGCTGGAGCGGTTGCGCGAGGAGCTTGCCCAGCGTTCAAAGTTGTAGATACCACCAGCGTGGGAGCGGGCTTGCCCCGCGATCACTCGGCACGATGCACCGCATCGCGGGGCAAGCCCGCTCCCACGCAGCCCCCATCAGATCATTGAATCGCGTTTCGCTTCAGTCGCCCGAGGCCAGCGCCGCCAGCGGCCTGGGCGCATACAACGCGCTCTGGAACTCAGGCACATACTCGTACTTGACCATTCGCCCCAGCTGCAGATCGCGGATATAGCGCGACAGCTCGCCATCCCCCAGCACCAGCTCCGCCGAATCCCCGCTCATGCTCGAGGCATGCAGGGTCTGGCGCGAGGTGGCGTAGCCGTAGGCCAGTTGCCCCTTGTGGTCGAGGTTGGTGAAACTGTTGGTCACCAGGCCCGGTTCAGCGGACAGCCCCTCGAGTTTCTTCGCCCTGAAGATCACGTCCACCTTGCCGCTGCACGCATCGCCGATGTTGTAGGTCACCGCCCGCGCATCCTCGCGGCGGTCGATCGCGGTCAGCCACTTGGGCAGGTTGTAGCCCACCACGCCGCGCACCCGCGCCAGCTCGGTATTGACCGGCAGCTTGAGCACATAACCCCAGAAATCCTTGGCCATCGACTGGCCAAGCAGGGAGAAGGGCCCCAAGTTCGCCTTGCCGGGCTTGCTGGTGATGATCGACAGGGCGATCTCGTTGTAGCTGTCGTTGTCGCAGTAGTCGTAGGTGTAGGCGGTAAACGCCACCAGCCCGCGCCCCGGCCACACCTGCAACGGTTGCACTTGTTCCAGCACTTCGGCGGGCATCAGGGCGCGCAGGCGGTCCAGGTCGGCGGTATAGACGGCGGTGACGCGGCTGTTCCTGTAGTAGAAGTTCGGCGAATAGGAGGTAAAGCCCATGTCGACCCGGGTCTTCTCCAGGCCCTTGAACCAGCTCAGGTCGATGCCCGGCGCCTCGGCCTGGATCACGGCCAGCGGCGGGTTGGAACGGTAGCGGTCGTAAAGCCCGCCCTTGAGCACCGGCACCGAGAGCCCCGCGATGTCGATCTGCGTGGTTTCGGCGTGTTCAGGGAGGCCATTGGCGGCGTGGGTGACGGGCATCAGCAGGGCGCCGGCCAAGGCGGTTGCGCTTGCGAGTTTCACGGTGCGGTATCTCCAGGGGTGGGTAAGGGCAGTCACTGCGCAATCACCCTAACGTTCAACCCAACTTGAGAGTCAATGATCAAATTTTCGACAATTCAGGGCTTGACCTTAAAGTTGACTTCAAGGCTAACGTCTGCGCAACGCCACTTTCTCGAGGTATTGCCGATGGACGTGTTCTCCTCCCTGACCCTGCCCAATGGCGCGGTCGTCCCCAACCGCATCGCCAAGGCCGCCATGGAGGAAAACATGGCCGATGCCGACCATGCGCCTTCGGACCGCCTGATGCGCCTGTACCAGGCCTGGGCGCAGGGCGGCGCCGGTCTGCTCATCAGCGGCAACGTCATGGTCGACCAGCGCGCCATGACCGGCCCCGGCGGCGTGGTGCTGGAGGATGACCGACACCTGGCGCGTTTTCGCCAGTGGGCCGCCGTTGGCCGCTCGAAGGGTGCGCAGTTCTGGTTGCAGATCAACCACCCCGGACGGCAGATGCCGGCGAGCCTCGGGCAGCAGACCTGGGCGCCCTCGGCCGTGGCGCTGGACCTGGGCAACATGTCCAGGCATTTCTCCACCCCGCGGGCGATGCCTGCCGAGGTAATCGACGAGGTGATCCGGCGCTTCGCCAACTCCGCGCGGCTTGCCGAGCAGGCCGGCTTCAGCGGCGTGCAGATCCACGCGGCCCATGGCTACCTGCTCAGCCAGTTCCTTTCGCCGCTGAGCAACCAGCGCACCGACCAGTGGGGCGGCTCCCTGGACAACCGCGCGCGGCTGCTGCTGGAGATCGTCAAGGCGGTGCGCGCGGTGGTGTCGCCCGGCTTCGCCGTGGCGGTCAAGCTCAACTCGGCGGACTTCCAGCGTGGCGGCTTCAGTGCTGACGATGCCCGGCAGGTGGTGCGCCTGCTCAATGAGCTGGCGGTCGACTTGGTGGAGCTGTCCGGTGGCAGCTACGAGGCGCCGGCGATGCAGGGCCAGGCTCGGGATGGCCGCACGCTTGCGCGTGAAGCGTACTTTCTGGAGTTCGCCCGGGACATTCGCACGGTGGCGAAGATGCCGGTGATGGTCACCGGCGGTATCCGCCGTCGACCGGTCGCCGAGCAGGTGGTGCAGAGCGGCGTCGAGATGGTCGGTATCGGCACCGCCCTGGCCATTGCGCCGGCCTTGCCCCGTGCGTGGCAGGCGGGGGAGACGGTGGTGCCGGAACTGCGCCCGATCACCTGGAAGAACAAGGCGCTGGCTTCGCTGGGCAACATGGCCATGGTCAAGTTCCAGCTGCGCAGGCTGAGCGAGGCCAAGGCGCCCGAGCCCGGGGTCTCTCCATTATGGGCGCTGCTTCGCCAGCAATGGACCGACGCCATGCGCGCCAGGCAGTACCGGCGGCGCATGGCACAGGCCTGACACCCCAGGGCGCCAAGGAGATGCGATAATGGCCGCGCTATCACAAGAGGCGCACCATGCTGATCATCTCCAACAACGTGCATCTGCCGGATGCCGAGATCGAACTGACCTACATCCGCGCCCAGGGCGCCGGCGGGCAGAACGTCAACAAGGTCTCCAGCGCCGTGCACCTGCGCTTCGACATCCCGGCCTCGTCGCTGCCCGCGTTCTACAAGGAGCGGCTGCTGGCGCTGCGCGACAGCCGCATTACCGGTGACGGCGTGTTGATCATCAAGGCCCAGCAGTACCGTACCCAGGAACAGAACCGCATGGACGCACTGGAGCGCCTGGCCGAGCTGATCATCGGCGCCGGCAAGGTCGAGAAGAAGCGCCGGCCGACCAAGCCGACCCTCGGTTCAAAGACCCGCCGCCTCGATTCGAAGTCCAGGCGTGGGACGATCAAGGCGGGGCGCGGAAAGGTGGATTTCTAGGGCTCAATGCAGGACAGCTCTGCTTGCCTATAGCATTCATGAATAAAAAACAGGATTGAAATTACCAATTGCACTGATGAGCAGGATCAATTTAGTGATCGGTCACGGGCTCCTTACCCTTTTCGAGGCGCATCAAGACGCCTGAAAAGAACCTTTAGGAGTACCCATGATCCCTTTGCTCAAGCTGTTCCAACCCGGTCGCCTGCTGGTGGCGGGCAGCCTCGCCGCCAGTCTGCTGTCGCTGTCCGTGCAGGCCGCCACCCTGACCCGTGACAACGGCGCGCCGGTCGGCGACAACCAGAACTCGCAAACCGCCGGCCCCAACGGCTCGGTGCTGCTGCAGGACGTGCAACTGCTGCAGAAGCTGCAGCGTTTCGACCGTGAGCGCATCCCCGAGCGTGTGGTGCACGCCCGCGGCACCGGCGCCCATGGCCAGTTCACCGCCAGTGCCGACATCAGCGACCTGAGCATGGCCAAGGTGTTCCGCCCCGGCGAGAAGACCCCGGTGTTCGTGCGCTTTTCCTCGGTGGTGCACGGCAACCACTCGCCGGAAACCCTGCGTGACCCACGCGGCTTCGCCACCAAGTTCTACACCGCCGACGGCAACTGGGACTTGGTCGGCAACAACTTCCCGACCTTCTTCATCCGCGACGCCATCAAGTTCCCGGACATGGTCCACGCCTTCAAGCCGGATCCGCGCAGCAACCTCGATGACGATTCGCGCCGCTTCGATTTCTTCTCCCATGTACCGGAAGCCACCCGCACCCTGACCCTGCTGTACTCCAATGAAGGCACGCCAGCCAGCTACCGCGAGATGGACGGCAACAGCGTGCACGCCTACAAGCTGGTCAACGCCAAGGGCCAGGTGCACTACGTGAAGTTCCACTGGAAGAGCCTGCAAGGGCAGAAGAACCTCGACCCGAAACAGGTCGCCCAGGTCCAGGGCCGCGACTACAGCCACATGACCCACGACCTGGTCAGCGCGATCAGCCAGGGCAAGCTGCCGAAATGGGACCTGTACATCCAGGTGCTCAAACCCGAGGAACTGGCCAGGTTCGACTTCGACCCGCTGGACGCGACCAAGATCTGGCCCGACGTGCCGGAGCGCAAGATCGGCCAGATGGTGCTCGAGCGCAACGTCGACAACTTCTTCCAGGAGACCGAGCAGGTGGCCATGGCGCCGTCGAACCTGGTACCGGGCATCGAGCCGTCCGAGGATCGCCTGCTCCAGGGGCGCCTGTTCGCCTACGCCGATACCCAGATGTACCGGGTCGGCGCCAATGGCCTGAGCCTGCCGGTGAACCGCCCGCGGGCCGAGGTCAACACCGTCAACCAGGATGGCGCGATGAACGCCGGGCACACCGACAGCGGCGTGAACTACCAGCCGAGCCGCCGCGAGCCGCGTGACGAGCAGGCCGAGGCGCGTTACGTGCAGACCCCGCTGAGCGGCAGCACCCAGCAGGCGAAGATCCAGCGCGAGCAGAACTTCAAGCAGGCGGGCGAGCTGTTCCGTTCCTACGGCAAGAAGGACCAGACCGACCTGATCAACAGCCTCGGCCAGGCCCTGGCGACGGCGGACGAGCAGAGCCGCTACATCATGCTGTCATTCTTCTACAAGGCGGATGCGGACTACGGCACCGGTCTGGCCAAGGTGGCCAAGGCCGATCTCGAGCGGGTCCGGGAGTTGGCGGCGAAGCTCAAGGACTGAGCGGCGCGGATCCGTAGAAGCGGGTTTATCCGCGATCACCCACGAAGCTGGGCGCGTCATGGATAAATCCGTTTCTCCTCCGCTATCGGCGCCTGAGGTTGCAATGCCTCCCGATCTGTCCAGCGAGTGGTAGTAGAGGGGTCAACCCGGGTGGTTGCGTGAGCAACTGACCCGGGGACCATCGACCACGTGACGATAGGCGCAAAGCGCGGCCAGCATCGCCACCAGCGAGGCCAGCACGCCGATCAGGAATACCGCGGGTACCCCCTGCTGGCGGGCGAGCAGGCCGGCCAGCGGTGCCGTCAGGCCGATGGAAATATCGAAGCAGGCGTCATAGAAGCCGATGGCCAACCCCAGGCTGTGCAATGGCACCGCACGCAGCGCCACCAGCGCCAGCAAGGGATAGATCATCGACACACCGAAGCCGCTCAGTGCCGCCCCCAGCATCGCCTGGGCGGGGCTTGCCGCCAGCCACAGCAGCAACTGGCCGATGGCCTCGATGGCCAGCATCGACAAGGCCATGCCCGGCCCCGCGGTGCTGTCCACCCGAGCGCCGAACAACAGGCGGGCGCAGACGTAACCGGCGGCGAACGCCGCGAGGGCATAGCCGGCGCCGTTCCACTGATGGTGCGCGTAGGTCAGGGTGATGAACGACGACACCGACACATAGCCCACGGTCGCCAGCGCAAACACCAGGCCAGGGCGCCAGATTCGGGCCAGCAGCGCCGCCAGGGGCATCGACGCGCCCGACGCGTGGACGAGGCGGGCCGCCGGCGTGCGCAGTGCAACGAGCAGGCCGAACAGCGGAATGATCGCCGTCACCGCCGACACCCAGGCAAAGCTTGCGACTTCACCCAGCTGCGCCGCCACTGCCGCGCCGCAGGCGATGCCGGCGAACATGGCGATGCCGATCCAGGACAGCGCCTTGCCGGCCTGCTCTGCGCCGAACAGGGCGATCGGCCAGGTACTGCCACCGGTAAACAGCAGGCTCTGGGCAAAGCCCATGGCGATCCGCCCGGCGATGATGGCCGCCAGGCTGGCCGCAGGGGCATCCTGCAGTTGCGCGGCCAGCAGGTAGCAGAGGCCGGAGACCGCGCTGCCCAGCAGACCCAGAACCACCGCCCGTTTCGGGCCGCGACGATCCGCGGCGGTCCCGGCGAAATGACGGGTGAGCAGGGTAGCCAGCGACTCGACGCCCATGACGCACCCCACCATGAGCATGCCGTAGCCCAACTGCCCATGGACCCACAACGGCACGCTGGCCAGTGGCATGCCCATGGTCATCAGGCCGAGGAACACCGCGGTGGCCACCGGTAGCAAGCGGCCGGTTTCCGTGTGCTGTGCAGGTTGCGTTTCAATGGTCATGGTCCAGGTCCCTGGGCAGGTGAAAGGGGCAGGCAGGCGCTTGGGGCCACCTTGCTTTTGCCGTAGCCTATTGGAGAACCCAGGATTGATCTGGGCGATAAATTCCGCAGGTAGCGGAATTTTCGTCATCAATGGAGTGGCTGATGTACGCATCCGAACGGTTGAAGGGAATCGACGTCTTCGTCGCGGTGGCCGAGATGGGCAGCTTCAGCGCTGCCGCCGAGCGCCTGAGTCTCAGTGGCTCGGCGGTAAGCAAGGGGGTGGCGCGGCTGGAGGCGCGCCTGGGGGCACGATTGTTCAACCGCACTACCCGCAGGCTGTCGCTGACCGAGGCGGGCGCGCTGTTCTACAAGACCTGCACCAGCGTGCTGGCCGATCTGGAAGAGGCCGAGCAGGCCATCTTCGCCGAAAGCGACACCCCCCACGGCAAGGTACGCATCGATCTGCCGGCCGCCTTTGGCCGACTGCATGTGCTGCCGCTGATCGTGGCGTTCACTCAGGCGCATCCGCGTTTGCAGCCGCATGTGTCGTTCTCCGACCGCTACATCGACCCGGTGCAGGAGGGCGTGGACATCCTGGTGCGCATCGGCGGCGCGCAAGCCTGGCCTGCGGCCCTGGGGCACCGGTATTTCGGTGCCCAGCGCCTGGCGTTCTGCGCCTCGCCCGACTACCTGGCGCGACACGGCACGCCACAGGACGAGCAGGCCCTGGAGCACCACCTGTGCATCGGCTATGGCGAGGCCACAGGTCTGGTCACGCCGTGGTACCTGGGCGGTGGGTTGCCGGGCGAGATCAGGCAGAGGATCGTCCAGCCACACCTGGCCATCGGCGATGGCGAAGGCATGCTCGACGCGGTCCTGGCGGGTCTGGGCATCGGCCAGCTGCCGACCTGGCTGACCCGAACGCATATCGAGGGTGGCACGCTGGTCGAGGTGTTGCCGCAGCTCACCTCGCAGGGATTGCCGATGAATCTGGTCTGGCTGAAAAGGCGGGAGGGATTGCCCAAGGTACGGGCGTTGCTCGACTACCTGTTGCCCCGATTGAGTGCCGAGGGCTGCTCAGGGGGAGCGGCGTAAATTCACGGTGATCTACCCAGCTGTCTGGCGCACCTACTTTCTGCTGAACTTGTCACCTGGCACATGCAGATACGACATCACGCTTTCAGTGAGCTCGGTGGCCAGTTTCACCGCTTCCTTGTTACGCGCCATAACCCCGGCCACCAGGCCTTCGATCAATGCCAGCACGGCGATGTTGGAGCTGGTCAGCACCGGATGATCAGCAGGGGCATACAACACGTGACGGGCCAGCGGCGCCAGCGGCGAGGCCGGGGAGTCGGTGATGGCCAGCACGGTGGCCTTGCGCTCATGGGCGAAGCGCGACAGCTGCAGGGTGTCCTGGGAGTAGCGTGGCAGGGCGATGGCCAGCAGCACATCCTGCTCGGTGATCGCGGCAAGGCGGTAGGCGGCGTTCTCGTTGCCGCCTTCCATGCTGATGGCGCAGGCGTCCTTGCAGAACGGCACCAGGGTCGAGGCGGCCAGGCCCGCCAGGTAGACACTGTTGCCGAACCCCAGCACATAGACCTTGCGCGCCTCGAGCAGGCAGCCGACGAACGCCTCGAAGGCGTCGGCCTGGTTGTTGCTGGCGGTGGTCGCCAGGTTGCTGCTGGCGCTCTGGATCTGCTCATGCAGGCCGAACTCGCCACCTGGGCGTTGGGCCAGTTCGTTGCGCAGCTTGTCCACCGGCGAGACCATCTGTTGCAGGGTCGCCACCAGCTCGGCCTTCATGCCGCTGTAGCCGCCCAGGTCCAGGGCCTTGGCCAGGCGGTTGACCGCGGCCGGCGAGGTGGCGGTGGCCTGGGCCATCTCCTCGATGGTCAGGGTCGCGGCCTTCAGCGGATGGCGCAGGATGTAGTCGGCGACCTTGCGCAGGGACGGCGGCAGTTCGCCCAGGCTCTGCGACAGCTTGCGCATGACCGCGGAGGCGTAGACGGTGGTGTTCTTGGTATGGCTCGACATCCGGCGCGACGCTCCCTGAAAGTTGCCGGTAGTGTATCCCAAGGCGCCCGGCGGCGGAGCTGCGGAGCGCCTCGGCGTTTACTTCAGGCTGCCGGCGAGGAACTGGCGCAGGCGTTCGGACTGCGGCCGGGCCAGCACTTCGCGTGGGTCGCCGCGCTCCTCGGCCTGGCCCTGGTGGAGGAACAGCAGCTGGTTGGACACCTCGCGGGCGAAGCCCATCTCGTGGGTGACCACGACCATGGTGCGGCCCTCCTGGGCGAGATCCTGCATGACTTTGAGCACCTCGCCGACCAGCTCCGGGTCGAGCGCCGAGGTCGGCTCGTCGAACAGCATCACCTCGGGCTCCATGGCCAGGGCCCGGGCAATCGCCACCCGTTGCTGTTCGCCACCGGACATGTGCGCCGGGTAGGCGTCGCGGCGATGGCCGACACCGACCTTGGCCAGGTAGTGCTCGGCCTTGTCCCGGGCCTCCTTGCGGTTCATGCCGAGCACGTGCACCGGGGCTTCCATGACGTTGTCCAGGGCGCTCATGTGCGACCACAGGTTGAAGTGCTGGAAGACCATGCTCAACCGCGCACGCAGACGCTGCAGCTGGCGCGGGTCCGCCGCGCGCAGCCCGCCGCGGGCGCATTCGCGCAGCTTGAGCTGTTCGCCGTTGACCAGGATCTGCCCGGCATTGGGTTGCTCGAGCAGGTTGATGCAGCGCAGGAAGGTGCTCTTGCCCGAGCCGCTGGAGCCGATGATGCTGATCACATCACCGGCGTCGGCCTGCAGCGAAACGCCCTTGAGCACCTGGTGGTTGCCATAGCTTTTGTGCAGGTCGTGGATTTGCAGTTTGTTCATCAGTCGGTACTCGCAGGGGTCAGTCGCTGAGCAAGCGACCTTGGCGGATGGAGGTGCTGCCGGCGACCTTGGCCAGCCACAGGCCGGGCTGGGCGAAGCGCAGGCGTTCACGGGCGTAGAGGATGCCGTCGGTGGTGGCCCTGACCACGCTGTGGCGATCGCTGAGCGGATCGAGCACTTCGAACAGCGGATCGCCGACCCGCACCTGCGCGCCCAGCGGCTGCAGGTAGCTGACCACGCCCGGGTGTTCGGCGTAGGCGTACTGCGCGCCGGCGAAGGGCGTGGGTTGGCAGCAGTGTTCCGGCGCGGCCGGCCACGGGCCGCTGATCAGGCCCTGGTCGGCGAGGTAGCCGAGGATCTGCTCGGCGCTGGCCTGGCACTGCTCGCGCTCGGTGTCGGCCATGCCGCGCAACTCGATGGTGGTCGCTACGCAGGCCAGGGGAATCTCGGCTTCGGGGAAGTACTCGCGCAGGTGCAGCCAAGGCGCCGCGCAGGCTTCATCGAAGGCATCGCCGCCGGCGCCTTCGGCCAGCAGCGCCGCTTGCGCGCCGAGGCGGGCGGCGAGCGGGCGCAGCTGGGGCCAGTGCTGCGGCATGGCGTACAGCAGCATCACCGATTCGAAATCGCAGTGCAGGTCCAGCACCAGGTCGGCGTCGCAGGCGTGGCGCAGCAGCAGGCGGCGCAGGCCGTCGAGCTCCGAGTCGGGCGCGGGCAGTTCATCAAGCAGTTCGAGCATGGCCCGGCGGATGGTTGCCACGTTAGCCTGGCCATCGCTGCCCAGGCGGCCTTCCAGGTGGGCGGCCAGCGCTTCGGTCAGTGCCGGGAAGTCGCGATTGAAGTTCTTGCCGCTGTTGAACTCGAAGCGGCCCTGGTGGGTGGCCTGGAACATCTGGCCGATGCCGATCGGGTTGGCCAGCGGCACCAGTTCGATCACCGCAGTCAGCCGGCCTTGCGCCTCGAGTTCGAGCAGGCGGCGCTTGAGCTCGATGGCCACGCGCATCCCCGGCAGCTCGTCGGCGTGCAGCGAGGCCTGGATATAGGCCTTGCGCGGGCCGCTGCCAAAGCGCAGCACGCGCAGGGAGCGCTGGGTCCCGCAGGCGCACCAGGGCAGGATATGGTCGATGTGCTGCATGAAAGCTCCTTAGTGCTTGCGGGGGGCGAGGTAGGCCAGCCAGTGGCGCTCGGCCAGTTTGAACAGGCGTACCAGCAGGAAGGTCAGGACCAGATAGATCAGCCCCGCAGTGATGAACGCCTCGAACGGCAGGTAATAGCGCGCATTGAAGGTCTTGGCCGCGCCGGTGATGTCGACCAGGGTGACGATCGAGGCCAGGCTGGTGGTCTGCAGCATCATCAGCACTTCGTTGCCGTACTGCGGCAAGGTGCGGCGTAGCGCCGAGGGCAGCAGGATGCGCCGGTACAGCGTCAGCCTCGACATGCCCATGGCGCGTGCCGCTTCCACCTCGCCGCGCGGCGTGGCGCGCAGGCTCCCTGCCAGCAACTCGGCGCTGTAGGCGCTGGTGTTGATGGCGAACGCCAGGCAGGTGCAGAACGTGGCGCTGGACAGGTAGGGCCACAACGGGCTCTGGCGCACCGCCTCGAACTGCGCCAGCCCGTAGTAGATCAGGAACAGCTGCACCAGCATCGGCGTGCCGCGGATCACATAGGTGTAGAGCCAGGCCGGGTAGCGCAGCAGGCACGCGCGCGAGACCCGCATCAATCCCAGCGGGATAGCCAGGGCCAGGCCGCAGGCCAGCGAGATCAGCAGCACTTTGAGGGTCAGGGCGATGCCGTTGAGGTACAGCGGCAGGTTCTGCCAGATCAGCGGATAGTCGAGTGTCATCGGGCAGATCCCCTAGAGTTCGGCGGCGTTGAAGCCGACCGAATAGCGTTTCTCCACGCCGCGCAACAGCAGCAGCGAGGCACTGGTCAGCAGCAGGTACAGCGCCGCCACGGCGAGGAAGAAGGTGAACGGCTGGTGGGTGGCGTCGGCGGCGTTCTTGGCCTTGAACATCATGTCTTGCAGGCCGATCACCGAGATCAGCGCGGTGGACTTGGTCAGCACCAGCCAGTTGTTGGTGAAGCCCGGCAGCGCCAAGCGCACCATCTGCGGGAGGCTGATCCGCCGGAACACCTGCAGGGCGCTCATGCCGTAGGCCATGCCGGCCTCGGCCTGGCCTTTGGGGATGGCCAGGAAGGCGCCGCGAAAGGTCTCCGAGAGGTAGGCGCCGAAGATGAAGCCCAACGTGCAGACGCCGGCGACGAAGGGGTTGATGTCGATGTACTGCTCGTAACCCAGTGCCAGCGCCAGGCGGTTGACCAGGTCCTGGCCGCCATAGAACACCAGCAGGATCAGGACCAGGTCGGGAATGCCGCGCACCACCGTGGTGTAGACCTCGCCCGGTAGCGCCAGCCATTTCAGGGGGGACAGGCGACAGGCCGCACCGAACAGGCCCAGGCCGATGGCCAGGGCCATCGCCAGCAGGGCCAGGTGGATGCTCAGCCAGGCGCCATCGAGAATGCTCGATCCGTAGCCGTGAAGCATGATGAAAATCCTCGTCAGCCTGCGCTATTGGCCGTAGATGTCGAACGGGAAGTACTTGCGCTGCACCTGCTGGTAGGTGCCATTGGCGCGGATCGCGGCGATGGCGGCGTTGAGCCGCGCCAGGTTGGCGCTGTCGCCCTTGCGCACGGCGATGCCGGCGCCGCGGCCGAAATAGTGCGGGTCGGCGATGTCCGGGCCGACCAGGGCGAAGCCCTGGCCTGACGGGGTCTTGATGAAGCTCTCTTCGGTGTTGACGATGTCGGCGAGGGTGGCATCCAGGCGCCCGGACACCAGGTCGAGGAAGGCTTCGTTCTGCGAGGCGTAGCGGACGATCTCGACCCCCGCCGGCTCCAGTTGCTCGGTGGCGAAGCGGTCATAGGTGGACGACCTTTGAACCCCGACCTTGCGGCCCTTTAGGTCCACCGCCGGAGTGTCGAGCCGGCTGCCGGCCTTCATCGCGAACTTGCCGGGGGTCTGGTAGTACTTGTCGGTGAAGTCGACCGACTTCAAGCGATCCTCGGTGATCGACATCGACGACAGCACCGCGTCGATCTTGCGCACCTTCAACGACGGGATCATGCCGTCGAACTCCTGGATCACCCACTGGCACTTGACCTGCATTTGCGCGCACAGGGCATTGCCGATGTCGTAGTCGAAGCCGGCGAGTTCGCCTTCAGGGGTGCGGTAGGAGAAGGGCGGGTAGGCGGCCTCGATGCCGAGGCGCAGGCTGGCGTCGTCGGCCTGGGCGAAGGCGCTGCAGGCACAGAGTGCCAGCGCGCCGAGAAGTCCTGTCTTGTTCATGTTCTTGACTCCGGTGGGTGGGGCGTACCGTTCAGGGCCCTGTTTGGGAGGGGCCTGGGCACGGAGAAGAAAATGACATGAAATATTTCATTAATCAATATGGTGAAAATAATTGTGTCAGATTGATGATCAACAGTGTCCACCGACAGAGTTGTGGCGGACACCTCGTGCCTCTCGCTAGACCACTGTTGCCGGCATGTCGTCGGCAACATGCACACCCAATCCATCCCGGCCAGGCGCAAGCTCAGGCCGCAGGGTCAGCGCCGGGATCGCATAATCCCCGCCGTTCTGCCGCCGGAACGGAATGGGCGCATCACGCCACAATCCATCGAGCCGCTTGCCCAGCGCCTTGCACGCCGCCGCAAAGCCCGCCTCATCGACCCGGCTGGTGCGGTACACCGCAAACGGCGGTAGCACCTCGAACCCCGGGTAGAACAGGATGCCGTGCTGGATGGGGAACAGGATGTCGTTGAGCGGGCCATTGATGCCGCGCTCGCTGTAGTGCGAGGCCCAGCCACCCATGCTGACCATCAGCATGGCGCGCTTGCCCGCCAGCCGGCCCTCGCCGTAGCGATCCCCCCAGTGCTGGTCGGAGTGCTCGCCGACACCGTAGGCGAAGCCATAGGCGTACACCCGCTCGACCCAGCCCTTGAGGATCGCCGGCAGGCCGAACCACCACAGCGGAAACTGCAGGATCACTGCGTCGGCCCACTGCAGCTTGGCCTGTTCGGCGACGATGTCGGCCGCCTGGGTGCCGTCGGCGAACGCCCGGCGCGAGGCGTCGGAGGGACTGAAGCGTTCATCGGCGGGGTGTTCGACGCTGTCGTCGGCGTCCAGCACGGCCTTGAACTTCATCGCATAGAGGTCCGAGACCTGGACATGGTGGCCCTGGTCTTCGAGATGACGGACGGCGAAGTCCTTGAGGGCGGCATTGAGCGAGCGGGGTTCGGGATGGGCGTAGACGATCAGGATATTCATGGTCGGGCTCCAGTAGGGGATGGCCAAAGCATGCGGATACCCGGAATATTGTTGAAATGAATAGATGAAATTGCAGGTATTGCCATGCATGATTCATTGCGAAGTCTGGACCTGAACCTGCTGGTCACCCTCGACGCGCTGCTTGCCGAACTCAACGTCACCCGCGCCGCCGAACGCCTGCACCTCGCCCAGCCGACGGTCAGCGTGCAGCTGGCACGTCTGCGCGATGCATTGGGCGATCCGTTGCTGTTGCCGGGGGCTCGCGGCATGCGCCCGACCGCCCGCGCCCTGGTGCTGCGCGAGCCCTTGAGCCAGGCCCTGGAAGCGTTGCGCCTGGCCATCGCCGCCGAGCGGCCATTCGACCCGGCCCTGGCGCAGCTGACCTGGCGGGTGGCCGCGACCGACTACACCGAAGCGACCATCCTGCGTCCTGCGCTGGGCGCACTGCGCGCGGCCGCCCCCGGCACGCGCCTGGCGATCGTCGACATGAACCCGCCGACGCTGGTGCGCAAGGCCGAGCAGGGTGAGCTGGACCTGGCCTTCCATATCGCCATCGATGCACCGCCTGGTTTGCGCCAGCGCCCGTTGTTCGCCGACCGCTACGTGCTGGCCGGGCGTGTCGATCACCCGCGCCTCAGGCGTCGGCCAACGCTCAAGCAGTTCTGTGCGCTGGAGCATGTCATCGTCTCGCCCGACGGTGGAGGTTTCACGGGGCCCACCGACGACGCCCTGGCCAAGCAGGGCCTGGCGCGCAATGTGGTGCTGTCGGTACCGCGCTTTTCGGGGCTTGCGGCGATGCTGGTCGACAGCGACCTGGTGGCCATGCTGCCGCAGCGCCTGGTGGCCGGGAATCCGGCCCTCAGGGTGGTGGAGGCGCCCTTGGCGGTGCCGGGCTTCGAGATGCTGATGCTGTGGCCGGAGCGGGTGCACCGCGATCCTGCGCATCAGTGGTTGCGTGAGCAGTTGGCCAGGGCGGTGCTGTTGCAGGCGCCCTGAGCGGTTATGCCGGCACCATGGCAAAGCCCACGCCGAAGCGGTTCCAGGCATTGATGGTGGCGATGGCCAGGGTCAGGTTGGCGACCTCCTTGGCGCTGAAGTGCTCCAGCAGCGCCTGGTATTCGTCCTGCGGCGCGCCACGCTCGGGCAGGCGGGTCAGGCTTTCGACCCAGGCCAGGGCGGCCCGCTCGCGCTCGCTGAAGTAGCGGGTCTCGCGCCAGACGCTCAGGGTCTGCAGGCGCGCCTCGGTTTCGCCGGCCTTGCGCGCATCGTTGGCGTGCATGTTGACGCAGTAGGCGCAGCCATTGATCTGCGAGGCGCGCAGGCGGATCAGTTCGAGCAGCGAATGCTCCAGGCCCGAGGCGACCAGCGCCTGCTCGAGGCCGATCATGGCCTTGTAGGCTTCCGGCGAGTGTTTGGCCCATTCGATACGGTCATGCATGGTGAGGCTCCAGTTCGACAAGAGGAAAGTGGCACTACCTTAGCGCCAGGCCGGGCCGCGCCGAATAGCCAATCCCGCGCTTTGCCAGGAGGCCAATCCACCATTCGGATGCGCACTGACAGGCATCCAATCTCTTCATTTCTGCCAGGGCGGCCGAGGCGGGATAATGGGCAGGTCTTCACCTGAGAACCGTTTCATGTCCGCAGATCGATTCATGCGCGAGGCCCTCGAGCTTGCCCGCGCCAATATCCAGGCCGGTGGCCGCCCCTTCGGCGCCGTGCTGGTCCACCAGGGGCAGGTAATCGCCCGTGCCGTCAACCAGATCCACAGCACCCAGGACCCCACCAGCCACGCCGAGATGCAGGCCATCCGCCAGGCCGCCCAGGTGCTCGGCCGAGCGCGTCTGGACGGCGCCGAGATCTACGCCAGCGGCCATCCGTGCCCGATGTGCCTGGCCGCCATGCACCTGTGCGGCATCGAGCGCGCCTGGTTTGCCTACGACAACGACGAGGGCGAGCCCTATGGTTTGTCCACCGCCGCGGTGTATGCGCAGATGGCCCGCCCGCCTCAGCAGCAGAGCCTGCCCCTGCGCCCGCTGAAACCGGTGGGTGAAAGCGGCCTGTACCGTGAATGGCAGCAGGCCGGCGAAGCATGAGGGGCGTGTTGAACCTGTTGCTGGTGGTGCTGCTGGCGTTGAACCTGCGGCCGATCCTCACCAGCATCGGCCCGCTGCTCGAGCCCATGCGCCAGAGCACCGGCCTGGGCTACCAGCAGGCAGCGCTGCTGACCGCATTGCCGGTGCTGTGCATGGGCCTGGTGCCGCTGCTGCAACCCTGGCTGCGGCGCTGGCTGAGCGAGCATGGCGGCATGCTGGCGGGGCTGGCGGCCATCGCCCTGGCGTGCCTGTGGCGCCTGCAGCTGGACAGCGCCTGGGCGCTGATCGTAAGCGCGGTGGTCGCAGGCCTCGGTGTCGCCGTGGTGCAGGGCATGATGCCGGGGCTGGTCAACCGCTGGTTCCCCGGCCGCCTGGCGGCGACCATGGGGCTGTATTCGGCGGCGTTGATGAGCGGCGGTGGCCTGGCGGCGGTGCTTGGCCCATCGATCACCGCGTATTTTGGCCATTGGCAGTTCGGCCTTGGCCTGTGGGCGTTGCCGGCGCTGCTGGCGATCGTGGCGTGGACTGTCCTGCGTCCGCGCCAGGACACACCGGCCCTGGCCGGTGGTGGCGGCGGGCACTGGTTCGGCAACCGCCGGGCCTGGCTGCTGGCGCTTTACTTCGGGCTGATCAATGGTGGCTACACGAGCATGGTCGC
Organism: Pseudomonas sp. BW16M2; assembly: GCF_014268865.1. Lineage (NCBI taxonomy): Bacteria > Pseudomonadati > Pseudomonadota > Gammaproteobacteria > Pseudomonadales > Pseudomonadaceae > Pseudomonas > Pseudomonas sp. BW16M2. The sequence goes on from NZ_JABWRI010000020.1 coordinate 43,168, forward strand.
CTGGTTGCCAGCCTATCACCTCGAGCACGGCGGCACGGCCCAGGGTGGCGGCGAGCTGGTTGGTCTGATGACCATCTTCCAGGTCTGCGGTGCCCTGGGCCTGCCGTTGCTGCTGCGGCGACTGGTCGATCGGCGGCCGGGCCTGTGGCTGGCCTTGCTGATCCAGCTCGCTGGCTTCCTTGGCCTGCTGCTGGCGCCGGCCAGCGCCATGGGCTTGTGGGTGGCGCTGATCGGCCTGGGCCTGGGCGCGTGCTTCAGCCTGAGCCTGACGCTGACCCTGGAGCACCTGCGCACGCCCGGCGAAGCCGGCAGCCTGGCGGCTTTCGTCCAGGGTGTGGGCTTTATCGTCACCGGTATCGTGCCGTACATCACCGGCTGGTTGCGTGATGCCAGCGGCGACTTCCAGGCCTCCTGGACCCTGCTCACCTGCACCGTGCTGGCGATGCTGCTGGTGACCGTGCGTTTCGCCCCGAAAGGCTATGCGCGGGCCATCGCCCGTGAGGGGCGAGTCGCTGAGGCAGCGCTCAACTGAGGCGCTGCAAGGTGTCACCGACCCGGTCCAGCGCCGGGTCGATATCCAGCAGCTCGATGGCACCGAAGCCGAACAGCAGCCCCGGCCTGACCGGCGCTTCGCTGAAGAACGGGGCCAGGGAGTAGAGGCCGACTTCTACCTTGCGCGCCAGGTTGATCAACAGCTCGATATCCACCCCCGGCTTGGCCAGCGCGCTCAGGTGAAAGCCGGCGCTGGCCGGCACCGCGTCGAACCACGGCGCCAGGTCGCCACCCAGGCGCGCCAGGATCCGTTCGCGGCGGGCGCTGTACACCTCGTGGCAACGGCGAATGTGCTTGTTCAGGTGACCTTCGCTTATGAAGCGGGCCAGGGCCCATTGCTGCAGGGTCGGGCTGTGCCAGTCGCTCAGGTGCTTGGCCACGCAGGCGGCCTGCAGCACGGCCGGCGGCAGCACCGCGTAGCCCAGGCGCAGCTCCGGCAACAGAGTCTTGGAGAAGGTCCCGACATAGGCCACCAGGCCATGTCGGTCCAGGCGCAGCAGGGCTTCGGCGGCCGGCCCCTGGTAGCGGAACTCGCAGTCGTAGTCGTCCTCGATGATCAGCGCGCCGAGCTCGGCAGCCCGGGCCAGCAGCGCCTGGCGCCGCGGCTCGGCCATGGGCATGCCGAGCGGAAACTGGTGCGAGGGTGTCACGTAGATCAGCCGGGTGCCGTCCTCGATCTGCTCGACGCACAGCCCCTGGTCGTCCACCGGCACCGACTGCAGGCGCGCGCCCAGGGCCAGGAACAGCTGGCGCGCCGGTGGGTAGCCCGGGTCCTCCATGGCCACCTTGCAGCCGGGTTCGACCAGTACCCGGGCGATCAGGTCGAGGGCCTGCTGGGCGCCGTTGCACACCAGCACATCACTTGCAGTGCACTGGATGCCGCGGGTGAAGGCGATCTGGTGGGCGATGGCCTCGCGCAGCTCGGGCAGGCCCTGGGCGGAAAACTGTCGGTCGGGGTGGCGCTGGCTGCGGCGCAGGGCGTAGTTCATGCAGCTGCGCCAGTGGTCGTAGGGGAACTGCGCCTTGCTCGAGGCGCCGCCAATGAAGTCGTAGCGCGACGGCGCGTCCAGCGCCCGCCGACCCAGCACCGTGGCGCGCTGGCGCCAGCGTTCGAGGGTGTCGGCGGCGGCCAGGGGGATGTTGTCGCTGTCGCCCTGGCGCGGCGTGTGGCGTGGGGTGATGAAGGTACCGCGGCCGACCACGCCACTGAGCAGGTTGTCGTAGGTCAGGCGCGAGTAGGCCTCGGCCACGGTCTTGCGCGAAACGCCCAACTGCTCGGCCAACAGGCGTGTGGGTGGCAGTTGGGTGCCGGCCGCCAGGTGGCCGCTGTCGATGCCGGCGCGCAGTTGCTGGTAGAGCTGGTCGGCCAGGCCTTTGCGGCCTTCGAGGCGGATGTGCAGTTCCATCGGGGCAGGGGGTCCGAAGCGCAGGGGGTGTAAAAGCTTCGGGTTTTATCGACAAAGCTGCAAGGGCCCTGTAGATGACTGCGCTGTCGAACAGGGATTAGCGTTACCAGCATCATCAGCGTGGGAGCGGGCTTGCCCCGCGATGGCATAAGCACAGGCAACGATGCTGTCTGAACCCACGCCATCGCGGGGCAAGCCCGCTCCCACGCAGCCAAAAGGTCTGGGCAATTAATTTGCTGCAGGACGGCGTGTTCACAGGCGAGCGGTACTGATGGTGATGTAGCCTTTTTCCGGCAATGCGATGCGGATCACCGTTTCATCCTCGCAGGCCTTGCGTTTCTGTTGGATGCATACGCCATCCACCGCCGCTTCGCGCATGCGCGCGGGGATGGCGCGGCCCTTGGCATCGAAGAAGGCTTCGCTGGCGAGCAGCTCGACACGCTCGATCAGCTGGCGGGTGTGCTCGTCGGTGGCGCAGAAGAACCGCACCCCGGACAGGTGCGGGTTGTCGTCGGGGTTGCTGACCTCGTGGGCCAGCAGTTGACGCAGGGTGTGGCACAGTTCGCGGGTAGGGCGATGAGCATTTGTGGGCATGGCATGGCCTCGTCTGGATGGGGTTGGCCGCGCCGGGGCGGCGGTCACGTCTCCAGTCCTGATGATGTTTTGCCGAGGGTGGGGCAACAATCTAGAAGCTTCCGTACTTTCGGTAGGAGGGTTCCGAAATTACAGGCACCAGGTTAAACATCGCCTTGATCCGCGTCAGGTGCGGGGCACAATTTCCGTCGCCGCGACAGCGCCGGGCTCAAGCGCCGCCTCGACGATTTCGATCCAGTGCCGCACCGGCGTGCGACCGGCGCCGCCGAGGTGCAGCTGGCAGCCGATGTTGGCGGTGGCGATGACCTGTGGGTTGTCGCTTTCCAGAGCGTTGAGGCGGTTGTCGCGCAGCTGGCGCGCCAGCGTCGGCTGGGTCAGTGAATAGGTGCCGGCTGAGCCACAGCACAAGTGGCTATCCGGCACCTGGGTGAGATGGAAGCCCAGGCGGGCCAGCAGACCTTCCACCGCGCCGCCAAGCTTGAGGGCGTGCTGCAGGGTGCAGGGGCAGTGCACTGCCAGGCGCTGTTCGGCGCATAGGCCCAGATGCTCCAGTGGCTCGGCCTGCAGCACCTGCACCAGGTCGCGGGACAGGGCACTGACCGTGGCGGCCTTGGCGGCGTAACGTGGGTCTTGTTGCAGCAGGTGGCCATAGTCGCGGACAAAGGCGCCGCAGCCGCTGGCGGTTTGTACTATGGCCTCGGCCCCGGCCTCGATGGCCGGCCACCAGGCATCGATGTTGCGTCGGGCGCGGTCGAGGCCTCGTGCCTGGGCATCCAGGTGATAGTCCACTGCACCGCAGCAACCGGTTGCGGGGGCCGGCTCGACGCTGATGCCGAGCCTGTCGAGCAGGCGAGCGGCGGCGGCGTTGGTGTTGGGTGAAAGGGCCTGCTGCACGCAGCCTTCGAGCAGCAGCACGCGGCGGGCGTGGCGCGGCGCCGGGCGTTGACCCGGGGCGACGACCTGCGCCGGCAGCTTGTCCTTGAGGCTGGCCGGGAGCAGCAGGCGCAGGGCCAGCCCGGCGCGCACCAAGGCCTTGAATGCGCCCGGCCGTGGCACCACGGCACGCAGGCCCGCGCGCAGCAGGCGTTGCCCCGGTGGCCGGGGGACTTGCCGGTCGACCACGGCGCGGCCGATGTCGAGCAGGTTGTGGTACTCCACCCCCGACGGGCAGGTGGTCTCGCAGTTGCGGCAGCTCAGGCAGCGGTCCAGATGCGCCTGGGTGCTGGTGCCCGCCGGTTCGCCTTCGAGCACCTGCTTGATCAGGTAGATGCGCCCGCGAGGCCCGTCCAGTTCATCGCCGAGCAGCTGGTAGGTGGGGCAGGTGGCGGTACAGAACCCGCAGTGCACGCAGGAACGCAGGATGCGCTCGGCCTCGTCGGCGCGCGGCAGCTGGCGGGCGGATTCGCTCAGGTGGGTTTGCATGCCGTGGCCTCACAGATCGGCGTACAGGCGGCCAGGGTTGAACACACCCTGGGGATCAAGTTGGCGTTTCAGCGCCTGGTGATAGCGCAGCGTCAGCGGATCGAGTGGGGCGCTGCTGTCGTCGCCGGGCGCGTAGGCGGTGGCATGACCGCCGGCCTCGGCCGCCAATGCCCGGATGACCGACGCCGGGGCGTCGGACTTGAGCCAGCGCTGGGCGCCACCCCAGTCGATCAACTGCTGTCCCGGCAGTTCGAGTGCACCGCAGGCAATGGGCAGGGACAGTCGCCACAGCGTTGCGGGTGCGGCGAAGAACGCCAGGCGCTGCTCGCGCAGGTCTTGCCAGAAGCCGGTGTCGAAGGTTTCGCCACCCAGGCGCTCACGGGCCGATCGCACCGAACCTTCGCCGCCCTCCAGGCGCAGATGCAGTGCCTCGCCGTCATGGCAGGCGGCGCTGATCGGCAGCGCTTGCCGGCCCCATTCGGCGAGTGCGGCCAGCGCCTGCTGCATGCTTATCTCCAGGCGCAGGCCCAGGCACTGGCGTGGCCGCGGCAGCACCTTGAGCGACACTTCGGTGAGCAGCCCCAGGCAGCCGAAGCTGCCCGCCATCAGCCGCGACACGTCGTAGCCGGCGACATTCTTCATCACCTCGCCACCAAAGCGCAGGTGTTTGCCGTGGCCGGTGATCAGACGGGTGCCGAGGACATAGTCACGCACCGACCCGGCCCAGGGCCGGCGTGGCCCCGACAGCCCGGCCGCGACCATGCCGCCCAGCGTCGCCTCGGGCCCCAGGTGCGGTGGCTCGCAGGCCAGCATCTGCCCGGCCTCGTGCAGCGTCGCCTCGACCTCCCGCAGGGGCGTGCCGGCGCGGGCGGTGAGCACCAGCTCGGTGGGGTCGTAGCCGACGATGCCCCGGTGGCCACGGGTGTCGATGACCTGCCCGGTCACCGGGCGACCGAGCATGGCCTTGCTGTTGCCGCCCTGGATGCGCAACGGAATGCGCCGATCCAGCGCCTGGTTGACCTGCTCCAGCAGGTCCTGGCCGAGGTCCCTGTCCATCAGAAACGTTCCAGGTCGGGGAAGGGCAGTTGCCCGTGGTGCACATGCAGCGCGCCGAACTCGGCGCAGCGCTGCAGGGTGGGGATGTTCTTGCCCGGGTTGAGCAGGCCCCGGGGGTCGAAGGCGGCCTTGACCGCGTGGAACAGGGTGATCTCGTCGCTGTTGAACTGCGCGCACATCTGGTTAATCTTCTCGCGGCCCACGCCGTGCTCGCCGGTGATGCTGCCGCCGACGGCCACGCACAGTTCGAGGATCTGCCCGCCGATGGCTTCGGCGCGCTCCAGTTCACCGGGCAGGTTGGCATCGAACAGGATCAGCGGGTGCAGGTTGCCGTCGCCGGCATGGAACACGTTGGCCACCCGCAGGCCGTACTGCCGGGAAAGGTCGCTGATGCCCTTGAGCACCCGCGGCAACTCGCGGCGCGGGATGGTGCCGTCCATGCAGTAGTAGTCCGGGGAAATGCGCCCCACCGCCGGGAAGGCGTTCTTGCGCCCGGCCCAGAAGCGCACGCGTTCGGCTTCGTCGCAGGCCAGGCGCACCTCGCGGGCGCCGGCCTTGCGCAGCACGGCATCGACCCGGGCGCAGTCGTCCTGCACGTCGGCCTCGACGCCGTCGAGCTCGCACAGCAGGATTGCCGCCGCGTCCAGCGGGTAGCCGGCATGGATGAAATCCTCGGCGGCACGAATCGCCAGGTTGTCCATCATTTCCAGCCCCGCTGGGATGATCCCGGCGCCGATGATCTCGGCCACCGCGCCCCCGGCATCCTCGACGCTGTCGAAGCTGGCCAGCAGTACCCGCGCCACCTGCGGCCTGGGCAGCAGCTTGACGGTGACTTCGGTGACGATGCCGAGCATGCCCTCGGAGCCGGTGAACAACGCCAGCAGGTCGAAACCGGGGCTGTCCAGGGCGTCGCTGCCCAGTACCAGGCGTTCGCCTTCGATGGTTAGGATCTCCACCTTGAGCAGGTTGTGCACGGTCAGGCCGTATTTCAGGCAATGCACACCACCGGCATTCTCGGCGACATTGCCGCCGATCGAGCAGGCGATCTGCGAGGACGGATCGGGCGCGTAGTACAGCCCATGGGGCGCTGCCGCCTGGGAGATCGCCAGGTTGCGCACACCGGGCTGGACCCGGGCGAAGCGGCCCTGCGGGTCGATCTCGAGGATGCGCTTGAAGCGCGCCATCACCAGCAGGATGCCCTGGCTCAACGGCAGGGCGCCGCCGGACAGGCCGGTGCCGGCGCCGCGCGCCACCACCGGCACGCCGCGCTGATGGCAGAGCCGCAGCAGTGTTTGTACCTGTTCCATGCGCTCGGGCAACACCACCAGCAGCGGCAGCGTGCGGTAGGCCGAGAGGCCGTCGCACTCGTAGGGCTTGAGGTCTTCGCTGCGGTGCAGGATCTGCAGATCGGGCAGGGCCTCGCGCAGGGCGGCCAGCAGTGCCGGCTTGTCCACGGCCGGCAACGGTCCATCGACACGTTCGTCGTAAAGGATATTCATGCAGGCTTACTGCGCCAGGTGCCGGATCATCGCCACCGTCAGGTACAGGCGTGGCGCCACGCTGGCGATCTCCATGTACTCGTCGTCGCCATGCAGGCCGGCGCCGACCACACCCAGCGTTTCCAGCACCGCCGGCTTGTCGCTGTCGGGCACGTAGGCGTAGCCGGCGTCGGTGCCGAAGCGCATGGCGATCGGCTGCAACTGCCGGTCGATCTTGCTGTAGAGCTGCCGCGCGGTTTGCGCAAGCTCCGTGGAGGCGTCGTTCCTGGCCAGCGGCGGGCGGCCTTTCTCCACGACCAGCTCGACCTGGGTATCAGCTACAAGCTGTTTCTTGATGATCCGCAGGGCATCTTCCTGCACCCGCTCGGTCTCGCTCAGGTCGGAGTAGCGCATGTCGGCCTCGGCGCTGGCCTGGGCAGGAATGATGTTGGCCTTTTCCCCGGCCTTGGCCAGGGTCCAGTTGACGGTGGTGCCTTTGCTCTTGTCGCCGAGGTCGTTCAACTGCAGCAACTGGTGCGCCAGCTCCATCAGTGCGTTGCGCCCGGCTTCCGGGGCGGAGCCGGCGTGGGAGGCGCGGCCCTTGACCTCGAGCTTGAGGCGGTTGATGCCGTTGGTGGCGACGGTGACCGCGTCCTTGTCCGGCGGCTCGTAGGAGAAGACGAAATCATGCTTGCGCGCCAGTTCGGCAATCAGTTGCCGCGAGCCGGCCGAGCCCATTTCCTCGTCCGGGTTGAACAGCACGGTGAGGGTGCGGTAGCCCTTGTACTGCTGGTCCTGCAGCAGTTTCAGCGCATGCAGGATCATCGCCACGCCGCCCTTGGCGTCGGCCACGCCGGGGCCGTAAGCGCGTTCGCCGTCTATCCGGAACGGGCGCTTGGCCACGGTGCCGGGGCCGAACACCGTGTCGTAGTGGACCATCAGCAGGAAGTCCTTGTCTCCGCTGCCCTTGAGGGTGCCGACGATATTGTCGCCCATCGAGGGCGTGGCCGGCTGGGTGCTGACCTTGGCGCCGAGGGCCTCGAGGCGTTTCACCAGTTCGCTGCCGACCTGTTTCAGGCCGGGCTCCGTACCGGTGCCGGTGTCCACAGCCACCAGGGTCTTGAGGGTCTCCAGGTAATGAGGTTGTTCGGCCTGGGCCTGGCTGAACAGTTCCTGGGGCGTCGGGTCGGCGGCCTGGGCGGTGGCACAGGCCAGGGCAAGGGCCAATGAGCAGAATCGCAAGGGCATGGGCAGGGATCTCGTTGTCGTGAACCCTTCAGCGTAGACCCTGCCACCCGATTACCGAGTCATTTGCTCCCGGCGATAACGCTATTGCACAGCCCAGGAGGGCTGGCAAGCACGATACGTAACGGTGATATTCAACATTCAATAATGCTAGTAATTAATTGAATTATAAGAATTTATCTTTTCGCTACTGCATGCTGTACGCACTGCTCGTAATACGTCTGCTTGATCGCCGCCGGCTTCAGCCGAGACCGGCTGTTGTAGGTCTGCTCGGTGATGCCGAAGGCCGTCATGCGCATCCACGGCTTGGCGAACTTGCGCGCCTGCAGCTTCTTGCGCGTGGCGTACAGGGTGACGCCGGAAAGCTTGGCCTGCTGCGCCTCGGCGGCGATCTGCGCGCCCCAGCCGCACACCTGGCGATCGTTCTGGCTCAGTGCCCGGGCCTGGGCGCCGAAGGCGGCGGTGGCCAGCAGGCAGCCGGCCACGGTTGCTAGAATCACTCGCATGTTGCTGTCCTAAGCATCTGAAGGAAAACAAAGTTTGCCTTTGCTTCCGGCGCCTGGGGGCCAGCAGTTTGCCGTCAGGCGATGGCCATTTGCAGGCCACCGTGCTGGCGCGTGCGCAGCGACTGCAGGGCCAGGGCCGCGATCCACAGCACGCCGACGCCGTAGTTCAGGCGCTGGTAGAGACCGAACAGTTCACCGCTGTGCACGGCCTTGGCCATCAACACCACGGTGACCACCGCCAGCAGCGCGCTCAGCAGCGACCACCAGGCCAGCCACGGGGATCGGGCCAGGCGCGTGCCCAGGCCGATCCACAGCACGCTGGCGAGGGTCAGCGAGAGGAACATCAGCAGGCCGCCGAGGTTGTGCATCTGCTGCGAGAACGATGGTTCCAGCGGTGCGCAGCCCTGGTCACAGGCGAACCCACCGGTCACCAGGCTGCCCAGGCCATGCAACAGCACCAGCAGGGCGCTCAGCCGCGCCAGCTTCGAGCGTCGCCAGCGCCGCGCCAGGCCCCAGGCGAATAGTGCGAACAACAGGGCCAGCGGGAAATTGTTGACCCATGGCGACAGCCCGTGGGTGGGGGCGCCGACCGCGCCGAGCTGGCTCATGGCTTGTTGCAGGTGGTCGTAGCCGGGGTAGGCCAGCGCCGTCAGGGTGACGCCCAGCAGCAGCCAGAGGGGAATGAGCAGGCCGCTGGCGAGCAGCAGGCGGTCGAACGTCTTCATGCAGTGCCTTCCTTGGTGAGTGCAGGACGCAGCCTAGCGCGTCGCCGTGGCCATTCGCCAGCCTCAACGGCCGTTGACCAGCATCACCAGCAGCACGCAGGCCAGCAGCGCCAGGTAGGCCCGGGCATGCACGCTGTCGGGGATGCGCCCGAGCAGGGGCGCGGCCAGGTGCATGCCGAGCCAGGCGCCGACGGTCATCACCAGGGCCGCGCGCAGGTCAATGAAACCCAGCAGGCCCGGGCCCAGGTTGAACTGGCCGGCCGGCAGCAGCGCATAGACCAGCGTGGCCGCCAGGGCCATGGGCAGTGACAGCGGGTTGGCCATGGCCGTGGCGGTGCGCATGCTGGCGCCGCGTCGGCGCATCAGCGGCACGGTCATCACGCTGCCGCCCACCCCGAGCAGCGCCGCCAATGCGCCGATGGGCACGCCGACCAGGCTGGCGCCGGCCCTGCCCAGGGGCGCCAGGCGATGTTCGCCAGCGCGTATGAAGCCCGGGCGCAGCCAGGCGTCCAGCAGGCTCAGCGCCAGGTAGGCGATGAACAGCCAGCGCAGCCAGGCGCTGGCCAGGTACAGCGCCGCCCAGGCCCCGAGCAGCGCGCCCAGGGCGATGGCCGGCGCCAGTGGGCGCACCAGGTCCCAGCGCAGGCTGCCCGCGCGATGGTGACGCCAGGTGGCCAGGGCGCTGCTGAAGATCATCACTGTGGCCGAGGTGGCCACGGCAATCTGCATGGCGTGCTGGGCCACGGCCGTCCCCGCGCCATGGCTGGCCAGCAGCAGGGCATAGAACAGCGGCACGGCGAAGAAGCCGCCGCCGAAGCCGAACAGCAGGGTGGTGACGCCGGCACACAGGCCGAACAGGCCAAGCAGGGGATAGAGCATGGGGTGGGTCTCGGGTCAGGGGTGAGGTGGTCAGGGTAGGGTGCCTGCCTCTTGGCTGACTTGCGCAACCTGGCCAATAATCATCGTGTTTCGGCCAGAACCTTCCTTCATGCGCAATGTTCCCTTGTCCGAGGTCGATGCCAGCCCCCGTGCGGTGCTGGCCATCGCCACCGACTATCCGCCCGGTACCCTGCTGCCCAGGCATGTCCATCGCCGGGCGCAGTTCCTTTATGGCATGAGCGGGCTGATGGAGGTGCTGACCGATGACGGCGCCTGGGTCATCCCGCCCGGCAGCGGGGTTTGGATTCCGCCCGGCAAGCCGCACCAAGTGCGCATGCGTGGCGTGAGCACCCGCAGCCTGTACATCGAACCGACCGCGCTGCCCAGACCGGGCAGCGTGTGCGAGGCACTGCGGGTCGGACCGCTGCTGCACCAGCTGTTGCTGGCCAGCGCCGAGGTGCCGGCCTTGCATGACGAGGCGGGGCGCGACGGCCTGCTGCTGCGGCTGGTGCTGCATGAGCTGGGCCAGGCCGAGCGTCTGCCGCTGTTCGCGCCGCTGCCGGCCGAGCCGCGTCTGGCGGCCCTGTGCCAGGCGTTCCTGGCGCAGCCATCAATCCACACCCGTGGCGAAACATGGGCAGGCCAGCTCAACTGGAGCCCACGTACCTTCAGCCGGCGCTTTCGCGAGCAGACCGGGCTGTCGTTCGGCCAGTGGCGCCAGCAGGCCTGCCTGATGGCCGCGGTGACACGACTGGCGACCGGCGAGCCGGTGACCACCGTCGCCCTGGACCTGGGCTATGAAAGCCCCAGCGCGTTTTCCAGCCTGTACCGGCGAGTCATGGGCCAGCCGCCGTCGGCGGCACGCCAGGGCAGATGAAAACCCCGTTGGACGTATGTGATCGTACAACTGCTTGCGCTATCATCACGCCTGTCTTTCACAACCAGACATACAGGGCATGACAGAGCAGCAGGTACAGGCACGGACCCGGCGCAAGCCGCGCAGTCTGGCCCAGGAACTGGTCACGGTGCTGACCGAACGCATCCGCAGCGGCCAGCTCAAACGCGGCGACAAGCTGCCCACCGAATCGCAGATCATGGTCGAGGAAGGGGTCAGCCGCACCGTGGTGCGCGAGGCCATCTCGCGGTTGCAGGCCGCCGGCCAGGTCGAGACCCGTCATGGCATCGGCACCTTCGTGCTGGACGCGCCGAGCACTGGCGGCTTTCGGATCGACCCGGCGACCATCGTCACCCTGCGCGAGGTGCTGGCGGTGCTGGAGCTGCGCATCGCCCTGGAAATCGAAGCCGCGGGCTTGGCCGCCCAGCGTCGCAGCGACGAGGAACTGGCCGGCATGCGTGCCGCGCTGGACGAGCTTAACGAGGGCGCAGCCCATGCCTCGGATGCGGTGTCGGCGGACTTCCAGTTTCACCTGCGAATCGCCCAGGCCAGCGGCAATCACTATTTCGCCGACATCATCAATCACCTGGGCACCAGCATCATCCCGCGCACCCGGCTCAATTCGGCGCGCCTGGCCCATGACGACCAGGCGCACTACATGAGCCGGCTGATGCATGAGCACGAGGCGATCTACGAGGCCATCGCCCGGCGCGACAGCGAAGGCGCGAAGATGGCCATGCGCATGCACCTGAGCAACAGCCGCGAGCGCCTGCGCCAGGCCCATGAAGAGGCCGAGGCGCAAAGGGGCTGACGTCGGGGGAATGCGTGGGAGCGGGCTTGCCCCGCGATGCAGGTATCGCAGGGCCCCTCATTCACGTTTACAGACGATCAAATCACCCCTTCACTCCACTGCCCATTCACCAACCGCCGCAGCCCCAGCGGGTTGCCATCGCGCAACGCCTCCGGCAGCAGCGCCTGCGGGTAGTTCTGGTAGCACACCGGGCGCAGGAAGCGATCGATGGCCAGGGTGCCGACCGAAGTGCCACGGGCATCCGAGGTCGCCGGGTAAGGCCCGCCATGGACCATGGCGTCGCACACCTCGACCCCGGTCGGGTAGCCATTGACCAGGATCCGCCCGACCTTCTCCTCCAGCAGCGGCACCAGCCAGGCAAAGGCTTCGAAGTCTTCCGGCTCGCCGATCAGCGTGGCGGTCAGCTGGCCGCGCAGGCCGAGCAGGGCGGCGCGCAGTTGCTCAAGGTCGCTGACTTCGACGGCCACCGTGGCCGGGCCGAACACTTCTTCCTGCAGCAGCGGATCGGACTCCAGCAGCAGGCGGACGTCGGCCTTGAACAGCTGGGCACGGGCCTGGTCGCCCTGTTGTGCCTGACCGGCCAGGTGCTGGATGCCGGCATGGGCGTGCAAGTGATCCAGGCCGGCGACATAGCTGCGCAGGCCGCCGGCGTTGAGCAGGGTCTGGCCAGCCTGTTGGTCCAGATGCTGGCCCAGGTCATTCAGCAACTGGTTGAAGCCAGGCGACCGCAGGCCGATCAGCATCCCCGGGTTGGTGCAGAACTGCCCGGCACCCAGGCACACGGAGCCGGCCAGTTCGCGGGCGATGGCCTCGCCACGCTTGGCCAGCGCGGCCGGCAGGATGATCACCGGGTTGATGCTGGACATCTCGGCGAACACCGGGATCGGTTGCGCCCGCTCGGCAGCCATGCGGCACAGGGCGTCGCCGCCCTTGAGCGAGCCGGTAAAGCCGACTGCCTGGATCGCCGGATGCTTGACCAGCCACTCACCGACACCGCCACCGAACACCATGTTGAACACGCCCTTGGGCATGCCGGTGCGTTCGGCGGCGCGCAGGATGGCGCAGGCCACCAGGTCGGCAGTGGCCATGTGGCCGCTGTGGGCCTTGAACACCACCGGACAGCCGGCGGCCAGGGCTGCGGCGGTGTCGCCGCCGGCGGTGGAGAAGGCCAGCGGGAAGTTGCTGGCGCCAAATACCGCTACCGGGCCGACGCCGATACGCATCTGGCGGATGTCCACCCGTGGCAGTGGCTGGCGCTCGGGCAGCGCCAGGTCGATGCGTGCGCCGAGGAAGTCACCGCGGCGCAGTACCTGGGCGAACAGGCGCATCTGCCCGCTGGTGCGGCCGCGTTCGCCCTGGATACGGGCGGCGGGCAGGGCGGTTTCGCGGCAGACGATGGCCACGAAGCTGTCATCGAGTTCGTCCAGTTCGGCGGCGATCGCCTCGAGGAATTCGGCGCGGCGTGCCGGGGGCAGCTGGCGGAACTCGCCGAAGGCACCGGCCGCGGCTCGGGCGGCGCGGTCGACTTCGCCCTCGGTGGCCTGGGCGAAGTTATAGGGCAGTGCCTCGCCGGTGGTGGCGTCCAGGCTCTGCAGGCGTTGCGGGCCGACGGCGCTGCGTTGGCCGGCGATGAAGTTGTGGCCGAGGATATTGGGCATGGAAACTCCTGGATGAGTGATGAGCCAGGGCGTGGGAGCGGGCTAGTCCCGCGATTGCATCATCGCGGGGCAAGCCCACTCCCACGCCACCTGTGTCGTTCAGGTGATCGGTGCGGGATTGAACAAAGTGATGTCGTTGTGCAGGCCATGCTGCTCGGCCCAGGTGCGCTTGCGACCGCTGGCGACATCGAGGTAGTAGTGGAACAGCTCCCAGCCCAGCTCCTCGATGCTCGCCCGGCCACTGGCGATGCGCCCGGCGTCGATGTCGATCAGGTCCGGCCAGCGCTGGGCCAGTTCGCTGCGGGTGCACACCTTGACCACCGGCGCCATGGCCAGGCCGTAGGGTGTGCCGCGGCCGGTGGTGAACACATGCAGGTTCATCCCGGCAGCCAGCTGCAGGGTGCCGCAGACGAAGTCGCTGGCCGGGGTGGCGCAGAAGATCAGGCCCTTGCGAGTGACTCGCTCGCCCGGGCCAAGCACGCCCTGAATGGCGCCGCTGCCGGACTTGACGATCGAGCCCAGGGATTTCTCGACGATGTTGGACAAGCCGCCTTTCTTGTTGCCCGGCGTGGTGTTGGCGCTGCGATCCGCCGCGCCTTGTTGCAGGTAGCGGTCGTACCAGTCCATCTCGCGCACCAGCGCCTCGGCGACTTCCGGCGTTTCGGCGCGGGAGGTGAGCATGTAGATGGCGTCGCGCACCTCGGTGACTTCCGAGAACAGCACCGTGGCCCCGGCGCGCACCAGCAGGTCGGCGGCATGGCCCAGGGCGGGGTTGGCGGTGATGCCGGAAAAAGCGTCGCTGCCACCGCACTGCATGCCCAGGATCAGCTCGCTGGCCGGCACGGTTTCGCGGCGGCGCTGGTCGAGCTTCTTCAGGCGGGTTTCGGCCAGGGTCATGATCTGCTCGATCATCTCGACGAAGCCCAGCGAGGCGTCCTGCAGGCGGTATAGCCAGGGCTCGCTGAGGTCCACGGATGGGTCGTCCTCGTGCATCACCTGGCCGGCCTGGAGTTTTTCGCAGCCCAGGCTGATGACCAGCGCCTCGCCGCCCAGGTTGGGGTTGCGCGCCAGGTTGCGCACGGTGCGAGTCGGGATGTAGGCATCGCGGGCGTTGATCGCCACGCCGCAGCCGTAGCTGTGGGTGAGGGCGACCACATCATCCACGTTGGGGTATTTGGGCAGCAGTTCGCTGCGGATGCGCTTGACCGCGTGGTCGAGCACGCCGGTCACGCACTGCACGGTGGTGGTGATGCCGAGGATGTTGCGGGTGCCGACGGTGCCGTCGGCATTGCGATAGCCCTCGAAGGTGAAGCCTTCGAGGGGCGCCTGGGCGGCGGGCACGGCGTCGCAGCGTGGCAGGCTGTCGAGCTCGGGGGCGGCCGGCATCGCCAGTTGATCTTCCTTGACCCAACTGCCCTGGCGCAGGTCTTCCAGGGCATGGCCGATGACCTGGCCGTAGCGGCGTACCGCCTCGCCCCGGCGGATATCCACGGTGGCGACCTTGTGGCTCTGCGGCACGCCCTCGACCAGGGTCAGGCCGTCGGCGAAGCGCGCGCCTTCGCCCAGGCCGCCGTCGTTGACCACCACCACGACATTGTCGTCGGGGTGCAGGCGCACGTAGCGGGGCGACTCGGAATGTTCGATCAACTGCATGGTCAGGCCCTTCTTGTCGTTTCTTTCAGGCTTCTTGTACGCCAGCCTGCGCCCGGGCAGGGCGCAGGCGTGTTTCACTCAATGGCGCGAAGTGGCGAGTTCAGCGGTGGGTGCCGCTTCCTGCTTCGGGTCGTCCTTGAGCTCGATACGCTTGATCGGACCAACGATCACCAGGTAGCTGAACACTGCCACCAGGGCGTTGGCGCCCACATACACCAGGGCCCACTTGAACGAGCCGGTGGCGCTGATGATGTAGCCGATGACGATTGGCGTGGTGATCGAGGCGATGTTGCCGAAGGTGTTGAACAGCCCACCCGACAGCCCGGCGATCTGCTTGGGCGAGGTGTCGGCGACCACCGCCCAGCCCAGCGCGCCGATGCCCTTGCCGAAGAACGCCAGGGTCATGAAACCGACCACCATCCATTCGGCCTCGACGTAGTTGCAGAAGACCATGGTGGTCGACAGCAGCAGGCCGCAGACGATCGGCAGCTTGCGCGAGAAGGTCAGCGAGTTGCCGCGGCGCAGCAACCAGTCCGACAGCACGCCGCCGAGCACGCCGCCGATGAAGCCGCACACCGCCGGCAGCGAGGCGATGAAGCCGGCCTTGAGGATGGTCATGCCGCGCTCCTGCACCAGGTACACCGGGAACCAGGTGAGGAAGAAGTAGGTGATGGCGTTGATGCAGTACTGGCCCAGGTAGACGCCCAGCAGCATGCGGCTGGTCAGCAGCTGCTTGATATAGCCCCATTTCGGGCCGTCGTTGCCGCGTTTCTGGTCCATGTCCACCAGGCCGCCGTTCTGCTCGATGTGCTCGAGCTCGGCGGCACCGATGCGCGGGTGCTGGCGCGGGTTGTAGATGGTCTTCAGCCAGACCGCCGAGAACACGATGCCCAGCGCGCCCATCACCACGAACACATGTTCCCAGCCGAAGGTGAAGACGATCCAGCCCATGATCGGCGCGAACAGCGCGGTGGCGAAGTACTGCGCCGAGTTGAAGATCGCCGAGGCGGTGCCGCGCTCTTGCGTCGGGAACCAGGCCGCGACGATCCGGGCGTTGCCGGGGAACGACGGCGCTTCGGCGAAGCCGACCAGAAAGCGCAGGGTGAACAGGGTGACCACTGCCCAGGCCACCGGCAGGCCGCCGACGAAGCCTTGCAGCAGGGTGAACAGCGACCAGGTGAAGATGCTGAAGGCGTAGACGTTCTTCGAGCCGAAGCGGTCGAGCAGCCAGCCGCCGGGGATCTGCCCGGCCACGTAGGCCCAGCCGAAGGCGGAGAAGATGTAGCCGAGGGTGACCGCGTCGATGCCCAGGTCCTTCTGCAGGCTGGAGCCGGCGATGGCGATGGTGGCGCGGTCGGCGTAGTTGATGGTGGTCACCAGGAACAGCATCAACAGGATCAGGTAGCGCACATGCGTCTTTTTCGTCGCTTGCATGCTGGTTACTCCCACTCATTATTTTTATACGGGGATCGGTTGTGGGCCGGAGCAGGGTGGCCCTGCTCCGGCGGCGGCATCGGCAGGCCGCAGGGCGTTCGCTTATTGCGGGCCCATCTTGTCCATCAGCGCGGCGAGCATCTCGTACTCCTGCGCGGTCAGGTCGGTCAGCGGCGTGCGCACGGGGCCGGCGTCGTAGCCGGCGAGCTTCGCCCCGGCCTTGACGATGCTCACGGCGTAACCGGCCTTGCGGTTGCGGATGTCCAGATACGGCAGGAAGAAGTCGTCGATCAGCTTGGCCATGGTGGCGTGATCGTCGCGGGCGATGGCGTGGTAGAAGTCCATCGCCGTCTTCGGCACGAAGTTGAACACCGCCGAGGAGTACACCGGCACGCCCAGGGCCTTGTACGCCGCAGCATACACCTCGGCGGTGGGCAGGCCACCCAGGTAGCTGAAGCGATCACCCAGGCGGCGACGAATCGACACCATCAGCTCGATGTCGCCCAGGCCGTCCTTGTAGCCGATCAGGTTCGGGCAGCGCTCGGCCAGGCGTTCCAGCAAGTCGGCGTTCAGCCGGCAGACGTTGCGGTTGTATACCACCACGCCGATGTTCACCGCCTTGCACACTGCCTCGACATGGGCGGCGACGCCGTCCTGGCTGGCTTCGGTGAGGTAGTGGGGCAGCAGCAGCAGGCCCTTGGCGCCGAGGCGTTCAGCCTCCTTGGCGTATTCGATGGCCTGACGGGTCGAGCCGCCGACACCGGCGAGGATCGGCACCGAGGTGGCGCAGGTGTCGACGGCGGTCTTGATCACCTGGCTGTACTCGCTGGCGGCCAGGGAGAAGAACTCGCCGGTGCCGCCGGCGGCGAACAGGGCGCTGGCGCCGTAGGGGGCGAGCCATTCCAGGCGCTTGACGTAGCCGGCCGGGTTGAAGTCGCCGTGGGCGTCGAAGTCGGTGACGGGGAACGACAGCAGGCCGTGGGAGAGGATGGATTGCAGTTCTTGTGGGGTCATTGTTGTAGGCATCCTGTGGCGCTTGGAGGAGGGGGAACCAAGGTGAGAGGTAAGTTATCGTACAACTTAAATCGTGACTAGCCCCTAGCGGTAGAAATTTTGAATCCATCCCTCCATGACAGCGCCAATCCCTGTAGGAGCGGCCTTGTGCCGCGAAAGGGCTGCGCAGCGGCCCCGGGATTCGGCGTTGAAGCCACGATAATCGGGGCCGCTATGCGACCCTTTCGCGGCACAAGGCCGCTCCTACAGGGGAAGCGTAAACCCGACAATTCGGCAGAGGAGTGTTGTCGTATGACTTTCGGGGGAAGAAAAAAAGATCGCGGAGACAGGCACAAGCCCGCCGCCCGCTTCCACGGGAAGTGTTCTGGGACCAGCAGAGGGTGACCGGGGAAACGGGGGCGGTATTGCACCGCCCCGCGATCAAAGCTAACGAAGCTTCAGTGGATCAGGCAGCCTGGTGGTGCTTGACCTGGGACTTGCGGACCTGGGCGCGGCAGGCGTCGCCGAAGGCCTGGAACATCTTGATCGAGTCGGGGTTCT
The DNA here is from genome assembly GCF_014268865.1 of Pseudomonas sp. BW16M2. Lineage (NCBI taxonomy): Bacteria > Pseudomonadati > Pseudomonadota > Gammaproteobacteria > Pseudomonadales > Pseudomonadaceae > Pseudomonas > Pseudomonas sp. BW16M2. The sequence continues at coordinate 61,036 of NZ_JABWRI010000020.1, forward strand.
TCGCCGCCTGCCACTCCGGGTGCCACTGCACCGCGAACAGGAAGGGCGAGAGGCTCGGGGCGTGGATCGCCTCGACCAGGCCGTCTTCGGCATGGGCGATCGGCTCGATGCCGGCACCCAGGTTGCGCAGGCCCTGGCCGTGCAGCGAGTTGACGCGGATCTCGTCGGTGCCCAGGGTATCGCGCAGCCAGCTGCCTGGCTTGATCTTCACGCTGTGTACCGGGGCGTACTGGACCTCGACCGGATCTTCCGGGTTTTCCCGGTGGTCGTTGAAGCCGGGTTCGGCGTAGACCTTCTGGTAGATGTCACCGCCCAGGGCCACGTTGATTTCCTGCATGCCGCGGCAGATGCCGAAGATCGGCAGGCCGCGCTTGATCGCAGCCTTGACCAGCGGCATGTCGAACAGGTCGCGGTCCTTGTCCTGGCCCTTGCCGGGGGTCTGGTTTTCCTGGCCGTAGAGGGTCGGGTCGATGTTGCTGCCGGCACCGGTCAGGTAGACGCCGTCGGCCATGTCCAGGTAGGTCTCGAGGTCTTCGACGCCACAGCAGGTGGGCACCAGGACCGGGACGCAACCGGCGAAATCGACCAGCGGGGTGATGTATTTGTGGGTCATGACCTGATAGTCATGGCCTTTGCGCTCTTGGCTGCCCATGGTCATCAGGACGACGGGTTTGCGCAGGGAGGGTTGCTTGTTGCCAATGTTGCTGTTGGACATATGTCACCTTGAGACAGGTCATGCCTGTCGTTGTTGTGCAGGCGCACGGCCGGGGCCTTGAGTGCTGCCTGGAGCCCCGAGCACTGCCGGCTCGCCTTGCAGGCGATGTCGGTCGGGGCCTGACTCATAGCTTGCCAGAGCCGTTCGATATGTCAAACGAGTGGCGGGGTGTCCAGGCGCCGGTTTCCGGGGGCTTGCGATGTTCGAGGCCTTGGCTGGCAAGGGTTTGGCGGGGGCTGAGGTCAATAATATTTAACGATGCAGTCGGCTCATTGCATCGGTGCAATGATCGCTCGTGCACGTTGGTTTTTCGCTGACAAGCAGGCTCACGGCTCAGTCCGGGCCGCGTCTGACTGCAGGCATGCATGCAAGGGGAGTTGGATTTGTCGGCGAAAGGGCCGCAGAGCGGCCCCATTTACAGCAGGAGGCGTCTTAACCGATCTGCTTGCGCAGTAGCGCCATGGCCCGATCGATCTGCTGCTCGTCGTTGAGCAGGCTGGGCGCGAAGCGGATCACCGGCCCGACGTCGCGGTCCACGGCATCGACCATGACCTTGTTGGCGTTCAGGTAGGCCGCCACGGCGTCGGGATCGCGGTCTTTGATACGCAAGAAGGTGAAGCCGGCGGAGAACTCGCGACTGGCCGGGGTCACCAGTTCGATGGCGCGGTGCTCGGCCAGGCGTGCCTTGAGGTAATCGTTGAGCTGGTGAATGCGCGCCTGGACGTCGGCCTTGCCCAGGGCCAGGTGCAGCTTGAAGGCCTCGCCCAGCGCCCAGCGGTGCTCGAAGGCGTGGTAGCCGCCCGGGGTCATGATGGTGCCGAAGTCCTCGTTGCGCGAGAAGGTGGCGAAGGTCGGCGTCAGGTGCTGCATCTGCTCCGACGCCGCACAGATGATCCCCGTGCCCCGGGGGCCGAACATCCATTTGTGGGTACCGGCGATGAACCAGTCGCAGTTGAAGTCGGCGAAGCGCACGTTTTCCACGCCGAAGCCGTGCACGGCATCGACCACGTAGAGGATGCGCTCGGCCTCGTCGCGGTTGCGGTTGTGCTGGCGCACCAGCTCGCCGATGGCGCCCACCGGCAGCTTGACGCCGCTGCCCGAGTGCACCCAGGTCATGCCCAGCACCCGGGTCTCGGGGCGGATGCTGCGGTCGATCAGGCTCAGGACCCGATCGGTGGAGACCTCGCCGGGTTTGTCGAACAGGCGCAGCTTGCGCACCTGGGTGCCGTGCTGGCGCTGGCGGAATGCCAGGCAATTGTGGGTCGAGTAGTGCTCGTGCTCGGTGGTGAGGATTTCCTGGTGCGGCGCCACGTGCAGGCCGCCGTAGATCATGCCGAGGCCCTCGGTGGTGCTGCCGGTCAGGGCGACCTGGCGCGGACGTACGTCAAGGTAGCGCCCCGCCCATTCGCGGACCTCGTCCTCGCGCTGCCATTCGTACTCGCTTTCCCAGTCCATGCACAGGGCCGGGTTGCGGTCGAGGGTGGCGCGGTGGCGGTCGATCGCTTCCTGCACCGGGCGTGGGTGGGCGGTGATCAGGAAATTGGCGAAGTGCGCGACATCGGGGGCCAGGGGGAACAACTCGCGCAATTGGCGCCATTTGTCCGGCCCCTGCAGAGGCGGCGATACCGGATTGGCGGCGAGGGCACTGGGCAGCAAGGGCAGGCTGGCGGCCAGGGCGGCGGCCTGCTTGAGGAAGGCACGGCGGTCAGTCATGGCGAACTTCCCGGGTGCTGCTGTCGTGCTGGGCGACCGGATTGGCGGCTTTCTGCACCTGCCCCCAGACGCGCAGGAAGTTACCTGCCCAGAGCTTGGCGATATCGGTCTCGGAGTAGCCGCGGGTCAGCAGCTCGGCGGTGACGTTGCGGATCTCGCCGACGTTCATGAACCCGGTGACACCGCCGCCATCGTTGAAGTCGGAGCTGATGCCGACATGGTCGATGCCCATCTTCTTCACGGCGTAGTCGATGGCATCGACGTATTCCTTGAGGCCGGCGCGGGGTTCTTCGTCGACGATGGCATAGAGGCTGCTGGCGTACTCGCCGAAGCGCGCCTCGGGCCAGATGGCGATGATCGGGTCACCCGGCATCAGCGCGTTGGTCAGGCCTTGTAGCGGCTGCAGGTCGAAGCGTGCGCGCAGGGCCTCGAGTTTTTCCAGGGTCGGTTTGCTCAGCGGCTTGAGGTAGGTGGTGAAGGCCACGACTTGCAGCACGCCGCCGCTGTCCTTGATCAGCTGCATCTCCTTGTCGGAGAGGTTGCGCGGGATGTCCACCAGCGCCCGCGGCGCCGAGTGCGAGGCGACGAACGGGGCACGGCTCAGGCGGGCCACGTCTTCCAGGGCCAGGGTGGACATCTGCGAGACGTCGATGATCACGCCCAGGTCGTTGAGCCGCTTGACTGCCTGCTCGCCCAGGGGAGACAGGCCGCCGAAGGCATCGGGGGTGTCGTTGAAGAACGGCAGCGGACGCGAGGAGTCGGCCCAGGCGTTGTTGCCGGTGTAGCTGAAGCCGAACATGCGCATGCCGCGCTTGCTCCACAGGTCGAGCTGCGACAGGTCGTTACCCAGCGGGTAGGCGTTGAGCATGCTGATGAAGATGGCGAACTTGCCTTCGCCGTTCAGGCGGCGGAAGTCCTCGGGGGTGTAGGCGATGCCGACCTGGTTGGGGAAGTCGCGCACGATCCCGCTGATGATCTTGTAGCGCACTTCCTGCTGGTTGCGGGCCTCGTCGACGAAGCCCGGGGTCGGGCGGTGCGGGGCGTTCGGGCCGTTCCACAGCTCGGGCCAGCCGAAGACGGTGAGCGCCGCGCCCGACAACCGGCCCTTGGCCGCCTTGGCCAGGTCGAACTGACCACGGCCGTCCTTGTCGGCCTCGTAGCCGTCGCTGCCGTAGCCCAGCGGCACGGTGACATGGCTGTCGAAGGAGAGCATGTGTTCGTGCAGTTCGTTGGCCTGCTGCACGATGGCGCGGGGATAGCCGCTGTCCTGCTTCCAGAAGTAATAGCCGGCGGCGCCACCCAGGGCGGCCACCAGGGCCAGGGGCAGGCCGATGTACAAGGCTTTGCGGGAACGGGTCTTGGTCATTGCCATCTCGTTGCGGGGCTGGTCGGGTCGGCCTGTCGGGTCGCCAGGGGCGCCAGGGCATGGCTCGGGTATGTGGTGGACGAATGACGAGGCGGCAAATTTATCGGCACATGGCCATCAAGTCTGCCGTGGCGCAGCCGATAGCGCTGGTATTGAAAGGACCCACCACGGAGGATTAGGGAATGGTAGGTATCAATAGTGCGACGATGGGCGTGATCACCAGTGTGGCTAACGCCCAGCCCGCAGAAAAAAAAGAAAAACCGTTGACGAGTGTCGCGGTGGACCTGTCGGGTGAGACCACCCCGGGCAAGGCCGAGGAGGCCAAGCAGGCCGAGGGGGGTGAGGGCAGCGGCGAGCCGGGGCACATCTCCCAGCTGCGCGACATGATCAAGCAATTGCAGAAGCAGCTTGCCGAGGAGCAGAAGCAACTGGCGATGATTGCCGAGCAAGAGATGGACGAAACCTCCAAGCTGGCCATGATCACCGCCAAGCAGGCGAGCATCGCCACCCTGAGCGGGCAGATCCTGGCCGCCACGCAACAGTTGCTCGAAGCGTTGACCAAGTCTGGCGGCAGCAGCGCCGGTGGCATGATCGCCACCCAGGCCTGAGGCCCACACCGGTAAAGCAAGACGCCCCGCATCATGCGGGGCGTCGTCGTTTCAGCGGTGTGTCAGTCCTGCGCCAGGCGCGCTCGCTGTCTTTCGCTCTTGTATTGCATGGCCACCGCCGGTGCCGGCTTGGCGCTGCCGGTCTCCAGCCACTGGCGCATGCGGCTGGCATCGGCGAAGTGGGTGTACTTGCCGTAGGCGTCGAGAATCACCATGGCCACCGGGCGGTTATCCATCTTCGTCAGCAGCACCAGGCAATGCCCCGCTTCGTTGGTGAAGCCGGTCTTGGTCAGGGCGATGTCCCAGTTGCTCTTGTTCACCAGGTGGTCGGTGTTGCGAAAGCCCAGGGTGTAGTTGGGCTTGCGGAACGCCACGGTCTTCTCGCGGGTGGTCGACAGCTCGCTGAGCAGCGGGTACTTGCGCGAGGCCATCAGCAGCTTGGCCAGGTCGTGGGCGGTGGAGACGTTGAGGGTCGACAGGCCGGTCGGCTCGACATAGCGGGTGTTGCTCATGCCCAGGCTGCGGGCCTTGGCGTTCATCGCCTTGATGAAGGCGCCATAGCCACCGGGGTAGTGGTTGGCCAGGGTGTTGGCCGCGCGGTTTTCCGATGACATCAGGGTGATCAGCAACGTCTCGCGACGGTTCAGCTCACTGCCCAGGCGTACCCGCGAGTACACGCCCTTCATCTCCGGGTTGTTGGCGATGGTCATGCCGAGCATTTCGTCCATGGGCAGCTTGGCGTCGAGCACGACCATCGCGGTCATCAGCTTGGTGACCGAGGCGATGGGGCGCACGCGATCGGCGTGGCTGGCATACAGCTCCTTGTTGGTGTTGAGGTCGATCAACAGGGCGCTGCCGGAGGCCAGGTGCAGCTTGCTTGGGTCGCGTTGGACCTGGGCCGGGGGTTGTGCAGCAGCGGTCGACGGTAGGGTCGCGGTACCTGTGAGCAACAGCAGCAGGCTGAGGATGGACAGGGAAGTTTTCACGTTGAGGCTCACTAAATGTTGGTATGTCGTTGGCTGTGCAAGGGTTTCCCCCAAAAAACCGTTGCATTTTGGAGTATGGCCGAACCGCTGTCGAATGCCTTATATCTAAAGGGCGCAACGTGAAGTAAATTTAATCCGGCGTGCTTTGCGCCGCCTTCCTACGTGGTCAACCGGACGACCTGCCATGACGCTCACGATCGATTTCACCGACCAGGCCACCGGCCTGCATCACGATGCGATTCTCAAGCCACTGCGCGCCTTCAACGACAGCGTGATCGGTTCGCCCGGCGCGGTTACCGTCGCCTGGACGCTGCGCGATCCCGACGATGATGAGGTCGTTGGCGGGCTCTACGCCAGGCTCGGAGGGGGCTGGTTGTTCGTCGAGCTGCTGGTGGTGCCCGAGCGCATGCGCGGGCAGGGTACCGGACGCGAGCTGATGGCCCAGGCCGAGGCGCTGGCGAGGGAGAAGGGCTGCTGCGGGATCTGGCTGGACACCTTCAGCTTCCAGGCGCCGGACTTCTACCGCAAGCTGGGGTTCGAGGTGTTTGGCGAGCTTGCCGACTTTCCGCCTGGGCATACCCGTTATTTCCTGCATAAACGGTTGGCTTAGCACCTCGCTCCTCACAGCCGGGGCCGCTTTGCAACCCCAGCATTAAAATCGCAAAGATTTTGATAGGGCGGCACCTCACAGCGACATCAGAAATGCCTCCAGCGCCCGGCGTGCGGTACCAGGCAGCTGTTCATAGCGCTGCCGGGCGGCCTTGGCTTCGCCATCATGCCAGAGGATCGCCTCGGCCAGGGTGCGTGCCCGGCCATCGTGCAGGTAGCCGCTGTCGGGGGCGATCACCTGGCTCAGCCCCAGCCCCCACAGCGGCGGTGTTTTCCACTCGCGGCCGTTGGCCAGGAAGTCCGCGCGGCCATCGGCCAGTCCTTTACCCATGTCGTGCAACAGCAGGTCGCTGTAGGGCGCTATCCGTTGCCGGGACAGGGCGGGGTAGTCCGGGTGCACGCCGGTTACCAGGTGGGGGCGGTGGCAGGCGGCACAACCGATGGCGTTGAACAGACGCTCGCTCGCCAGCGTTTCGGGTGTGTCGCTGTTGCGCCGGGGCGGCACGGCCAGGTGGGCGAAGTAGTAGTGCAGGTCTGCCAGTTGCACGCCGTCGAGCTCCGGTTCGCCGCCGTTGGTGGCTTGCCGGCAGGCATGTTGCGCCGGCATGCAGTTCTGTCGCGGGTAGAGCTGCGAGGTGATGCCAAGGTCGCCGTGCATGGCACTGGCGATCTGCTGGCGCAGATCCGGCTGGTTGGCTTTCAAGCCGAAGCGACCGGTCTCCAGGCGTTTGCGTTCGACACTCCACACCTGGTTGACCCGACCTTTGACACCGTCGGGTTTGGTCTCGTCGGCCATCGCCTGCAGAGTGCTCGCCTCGATGGCCTCAAGCAGGCCGAGGCCGAACACCGACGGCGCTACCCGGGCAGAGGTGTGTACCGTTCCCAGCGGGCCATAGCCCAGTTCGACAAAGCGCAAGCCGGGTTGACGCAGTCGAACCACTTCGCCATCGGCCAGGCGTACGGGATGTTCGGTCCATTGCAACTGTGCGCGACCTTCTCCCGTTACGCCGGGGATGCCGATTTCGTTGAGCTGGTCGCCATAGACAGGGTGTGGGGCGGGGCCGCCATCGGCGTCGTGGCCGTCCACCGACAGCCTCACCAGCATGCTGCGCATCGGTTCGTCCGGCTGCACGGGGGCCTGGCCGCGACCGTTGCGGGGGTGGCAGGCGACACAGGTGATGCGGTTGTACAGCGGGCCCAGGCCATCGGCGGCGGTGTCCTGCGAGGGGGCGATCACCCAGGTCTGGTGGAACAGGCCGCGGCCACGGAAGAAGCGCTCCAGTTGGGCCTCCTGGGTCAGGCTGGCCAGGGGCTGGCTGTAAGCGGTACGGGGTGGTTCGGCCCAGGCCTGGCCGGCTATCCACAGCAGCGCCAGCAGGCCGAGGGCAGGGGGCTTCATAGCCCCATCCCATCGAGCAGTCGTTCGGCTTCGGTGAAACGCAGCGCGGCCTGGAATTGCCAGCCGATCTCGCGCCGACCCAAGGCGTCATCCAAAGGTGACACCTGCCCACCCCGATCCTGGCGCTGTGCGAACAGGGCCAGCAATTCAGGTGCAGCGGCCTGGGCCGCGTCCAGCGGCGGGCGGGTCAGCCGTTCACGCACTGCTGCCAGGTCCTGGCCGGCGGCTTCGCCAGCGTGAACCCGGCCCCAGAGCGCGCTCAGCCGTTCATGGGGCTGCCCCAGCCACTGGCTGAACAGCGAGCTGACCATTCCAAGGCGTTCCCGTGACGCATCGTTGCCATAGCGGTAAGCCCCCTGGCGCGCCGCAGCAAAGGGGTTGTGATAGTCGGCCGGCAACTGCGCGTACACGCTCGGGCGTGCCGGCAGCTTGCGGATGTCCGGATCGGTCAGGAGCTTCTGGCCGTCTTCCGACAGCACGAAGGCGACGAAGGCCCTGGCGCCCTGCACATGGCGCGCCTTGGTGGTGATCGCGACAGGGGCGGGGTTGAGCCCGCCATGACGGGGGTAGACGAAGTCGACCGGTTCACCGTTGGCGATGGCCGAGGCGACGAAGAAGTCGATGGACAGGCCCACCGCGCTGCGACCGCTGGCGACCTCGTCGGTGACCAGCGTGCCGCCGCGACTGACCAGCCGCGATTGCCCGGTCAGCTCGCTCCACAGCGCCCAGCCCCGATCCCAGCCATAGGCATCGAGCACGATGTCCAGCAGCACCGGGGCGAAGCCGACCCGGCCTGGATCGGGCAGGGCGATGCGTCCGCGCAGGCGCGGATCGAGCAAGTCGGGCCAATCGCTGGGTGTCGGCAGGTCCAATGCCTGCAACTGTGCAGGGTTGGTGGCGAAACCGTAGCCGGCCAGTTCGGTGGCCTGGTAGCGCTGCTGCGCATCGCGCAACGCCATGCCACCGATCTGCGCGGGCAGCCCCTGCAGGCCGACACCCAGCGGCTGCCAGCCACTTGCTTGCGCCACCCGGGCAAAGTTGCCCGGCGAGGGCGCCCAGTACACGTCCACGCCGCCCTGGTCGGGTTGCAGCAGGAAGGGCAGGGCATCGAAGCCCTGGCGCCACACCAGTTGCAGGCGATGCTCGGGGTGGGCGCGGCTGAAGGCATCCTCGAAGCGGGTCATCATGGCTTCGGGGTAGCTGGTCAGCACCACCACCGGCTCCGCGCACGCGACCCCGGCCCACAGGACGAGGGGCGCCAGCCAGGCCTTACAGCGGCACATTGAACTGCACGAAGTAGTTGCGGCCCATTTCCGGATAGCCCTCGGTGTACTCGTAGAGACGGTCGAACAGGTTGCGCACGCCGGCCTCGATGCGCAGGTCATTGGCAAAGGTGTAGCCGGTCTTGAGGTTGTAGACCGCGTAACCTGCGGCGATCTGCGTGGCGTCCGAGGTGCTGTAGCGGCGCGAGGCGGCCTCGACACTGCCGGTGTGGCGCCAGGCACCCTGGTTCCAGGTGGCCGAGGCGAACAGGTTTTGCCGTGGCGTGTCCACCGGACGGATATCGGGGTTGCTGCGGTTGGTGCGGTCCAGGTAGGTGTAGCTGGCGCCGAGCTGCCAGTCGCCGATGTCACCTTTCAGACCCAGCTCCACGCCTTGGTTACGGGCCTTGGCGATGTTCTGGTACTGCCCGCAGGGGGCGGCGCAACCGGGTCTGGGCGCCACGCTGACCTGCTGGATGGAGTCCTCGATCTCGCTGACGAACAGCGCCGCGTCCAGTGACCACAGGCCGCCCAGCGAGCCGGCGTAGCCCAGCTCGTAATGGGTGGCGCGCTCGGACTTGAGGTCGGGGCTGGGGATCACCGTGCCGAAGCGGGTCGAGTAGCGGTCCTTGATGGTGGCGAAGCGGCTCTTGCGCGCCACGGTCAGGCGTACCTGGCCGTCGTGGTCGATGTCCAGCATCGGGCCGGTGTTCATGAACAGGCCCAGCTGGGTGTTGACCGCGTCGTCGCTGCCGGTGGGCTCGTCGTACAGGGTCTTGATCCGCGGCGAAGCGGCGTGGGTGCCGAAGTTCTCGGCATCCAGGCTCTTGCGGTAGTTGTACGACACGCCGCCGACCACGCTGAACACTTCGTCGAGCTTCCAGGTGTCTTCCAGGGCGACGGACTGGGTCTGGTCGCGAAAATGCGTCCAGGGATCGCCGCCGTCGCGGGAGCGGTGCACGTCTTCCTTGAAGTGGTAGGCGATGCCCAGGCGATTGCTGCTGCCCAGGGCCAGGTCGCCCTCGACGGAAAAGCCGCTGGACGCGTCGTCGTACTTGCTGGGGAAACCCGCCTGCAGGGGGCCGACGATGCCATTGTTGTAGACGAAGCTCTCCAGCGAGTTCTTGAACGTGTCGTGGTAGACCCGGGTCTTCAGGCCGTGCTCGCCGAAGCGTGTGTGGGTGGCCAGGTACAGGCTGGTCTTGTCCCAGGTTGGCCATTCCCACCAGCGCTTGCGCTGGCCGCTGGCGGGCAGGTCGCCGGCGTAGGGCGGCTGGCCCTTGCGGCCATGCTGCTCGACATAACCGAGCACGTACTCGTCGCTGTCGTTGGGTGTAAGGCCAAGCTTGAAGCTGAACTTGCCGTCGCGCTTGTCGCTGTTCTCGCGGCGGCCCTCGCCCTGCTGGTTGTTGGTGGGCTTGAAGTCGTCGGGCAGCAGGGTGTAGTCGTAGTCGACATAGGAGACGCCACCCTGCATCCACCAGTTGCCCTGGTTGGAGCCGGCGTTGGCATAGCTGCGCCAGGCATTGACGTTGCCATGGTCGGTCAGCTCCAGGCCGCCGCCCACTTCACCCTCGAAGGCCTTGCTCGGGCGCCGGGTCACCAGGTTGATCGCGCCGCCCAGGGTGTTGGGGCCGTACAGCAGCGAGGCGAAGCCTTTGGCCACTTCAATGCGCGACAGGTCGTAGGTGGTGAAGCGTCCCAGGTCGATGTTGCCGTCATAGGGGACGTAGGTCGGGATACCGTCGATGAACACCGGCACCTGCAGGCGATCGAAGCCGCGCACGAACACCACCTGCTCGGCGCGCCCGCCCATGTACGCGAGGTTGACACCGGGTGCCAGGGCGAGGGCCTTGTCCACCGTCTCGCGGTCGTGCAGGCGCATGTCGGCGGCGTCGACCACCGAGCTGCCGGTAGCGAGCTTGTCGTCCTGTGGGGCGGCGATGCGAATTTCACCTAGGGTGAAGGGCTTGTCCTGTTCGACGGCGAAGGGGGATGTGCTGGTCACGGCGGCGAGTGCGGCCAGGGACAGGCGCGGGGCTAGCGACTTCATGTCGGCTCCTTGCTGGGACCGTGCTGGTGATGGCTCACGGTATCGTTATATTTATTTGTATACAGCGGTTGGCAATAAAAACCCGTCGATATGCCCTCCCCAGGGTGTCGACGGGCGGAGTTTCACTTGACAATTTCAGGGGGCATTGTCGAGCGGGGCAATCCTAGCGTTGCGCAGGATTGGAATCAACGGTGTATACAAAAATATATATCAATTGGTGGCTGCCACGCCTCAGCGTCTCGCAAGGCCGCTCCTGCAAGGGTCAACCAACCCGCAACCAGATCGCCGAGGCGTCGTCGCTCATCTTGAACCGTGGGTAGCGCAGGCATGCGGCATCGTCGTGCTCGATGCCGCGCAGTGTCCGTGCCAGGTCATCCAGGCCGTGGCTTTGCAGGCGCTCGATGAAGCCTGCCGGGTCATAGGCCCGGTAGGTATCGAACAGCGCCGCGAAGCCATCGCTCATCAGCAGCACATCGTCACCCACGGCGACTGGCGCTCGGCTGTAGAAGGTGCCCTCCCGGGACAGCTCGGCATCGACGCCGAGCACGGCCCGGGGCCGCTCGCGGGCGCTGCGGCGGTCGGCCAGCACCGCCGGGGTGCGCACGCCGTGGGCGCCGGTGCCGGGGCCGAGTGCGGCGGCTTCGGCTTGTTCGACCTCGCGATCGGGCTCGGGGGTGAGGAAGCGGATGCCTTGCGCGCTGCGATGCAGCACCACGCAGTCGGCCAGGTGCGCGCAGACCAGTTCTTCACCTTCGATGGCCACCGCGGCAAAGGCGGCGCGCGGCAGTTCCCAGGTGGCCAGGGGCTCGCGTCGGCGATCCTGCCGGTAGGCCTGGGCAATCGAATCGAAGACCGTCTCGCAGACCTGCCGCAGTGGTCCCGAGGCCGTGGCGAAGGCGCGCTGGGCCGTGGCCGAGAGCCACGCCGCGCCGCCGCGTTCGCCGAGCAGGCCGGGGGCGCCGAGGTCGGTGGCGCCGTCGATGACCCAGGCGTGGCGGTCGGCGTTGCCGATACGGTCGTCATTGGGCACATCGGGCTTGCCAGCCAGGCACAAGCTCTGGATCAGGTCGAAATGCATGTCGGGCTCCAAGTCGGTGGGATCACCGACCTTGAGCCCTGCGCCGTCGCGAGTCAAATTTCACGGCTTGGGCGTGCGGTCCCAGCAATGGCTGTCCAGGTCGCAGACGCCGAATTGCCGGTCCATCAGCGCCATGCGTCGCAGGTGGGCGTCGAGGATGTCGCGGCCCACTTCGCTGTCGATGATGTAGCGGCTGTAGCGCTCGATCAGGCGTTGCTTCCAGGCATCGCGGGTGGCCGCGTCCAGGGTGTCGGGCGCACTGGCCAGGCGTTGCAGGGTGGTGTCGTCGACGCGCTTGAGCTGGTCGCTGAAGGTGGCGATGTAACGGGCGCGCTGTGCTTCCTTGTGACGCGAGGCTTCGGCATCGAAAGTATCGAGATTGCGTTGCCATTGCGCCCAGTAGGCATCCGGCAACTTCAGGTCGCGCTTCTGGCGCAATGTGTCGACGATCTGCGCGTTGCTCTGGCGCGGTGGTGGCTGTCGGTCCTGGCTGGCCAGTGGGTCCTGGGCCAGGATCTGCGTGATCCAGGTCGTGCGGGCTTCGCTATCCGGGCGAACCGGGCCGAGCGGCGCAGAGTCGGTGGCGTTCGAGCTTGGCAGGCCATTGCAGCCGGTGAGTGACAGCATCAGCGACAGTGCCAGCAGGGCTGGCAGGTTGTGGCGTAACATGAATCTTCCTTGAGTAACTGCACAATCGTGCATCCGATCGGATGCACGAGGGGTATCGGCTCTTGCCTGGCCGACTTGAGCGTTCAGCCAAGGGCCTTGGCCATTTCCGTGGTTGCCGCCCAACCCAGTCCGGCGTAAACCGGCCTGCCCACGTCGGTGGCATGAAGCACGGCGAAGTCCAGGCCGCGCTCGGCGAACTCCGATTCGGCGAGGCGCATCAGTTTCGACGCCAGGCCCTGACGGCGATGGGACGGCTCGACATAGACATTCAGCACGTAGCCGCGCTGTTCCTGATCGGGGTGGGCCGGATGCGGCGGCCACTCGATCGTCATCAGGCCTATCGCCGCCACCGATTGCGCGTCGTCCAACAATACGAAGCCGTAATAGCGACCGTCCGCCAGACGCGCCGATAGCCAGGGGCCAAAGTGCTCGGTCATGGTCTTCAGGCGATGCGGGTCGCCACCGGCTTCCAGGAACATGGCCTCGCGATGGGCGCAGACCATGGCATGGTCGCCCGGTAACAGGCGGCGCAGGGTCAGGCCGGGAAAGTCGATGGCGGTTGGCAGGTCGTTCATGGCAGTTACCTTGGGTCGAAGACCTCGATCCTAGGCGTGCACGGCGCCAGCGTTTAGATACAGATGGCCCGCAAACGCGGCATACAGCCCTTGCCGCTCCCTGGGTTTGCGGCGATGATCCGCGGCAGCCCGTTTACCAACAAGGAGGTTCCGCATGCCTGTTGCCCCGCTTTTGCGCTGCACCGACCTTGACGCTACCCGCCGTCATTACCGCGATGTGCTGCAGTTTTCTGTCGCCGACACCGCGCAATCGACCCTTACCGTGCAGTTGTACGACTGCAGCCTGCTGTTCACCGAGGACGACCTGTGGCAGCTGCCGCCGGGGTGTGCCGGGACCTTCTACCTGGTGGTCGAGGACGTCGACGGCTATTACGCGCAAGTCCGCGAGCTGGCGGATATCGCCTGGCCGTTGCACGACACGGAGTATGGTTCGCGGGAGTTCGGCGTGCGTGATTGCAATGGCTATTACCTGGCCTTCAGTCAGCGGCACGCTGACGTCGTGCAAGCCGCACGGGTTGCCTCGTGATCCTGCGCGGCCGTGCATTGCTGGCGATGTTGCTGCTTGCCGGCCCGGCCTTGGCCATGGACGGCAAGGGCAACTCGACCGACCACTTCACCGTCGGCTCGAGCCTCGCCACCGCAGCGGTGAGCGGCTCCACCAGCCACCCGGCGCGTACTTACCAGGCCGCCCGCGACGATGCGTTGCTGTTCATCGCCAGCGACGGGCGCCTGCGCGGCGCACGGCTGGAGCAGGCCTTGAGCGAGTATCGCCAGCTGCATCCGGCCAGCGCGCTGAGCGACGGTGACCTGGCACAGGCGTTCGCCTGCCGGGGCTGAGTGCGCAAGAACGATCAAATGGCCGGTGCGTCGCTTTGCTAGGGTGACTGGGTCGAGTGAGGAGCCTGGCAATGCGCAGCATCGAACACATCCTGTGGTATCTCGAAACCGTCCTGGACCGCGATCTGGATCTGACCCATGTCGCCGGGCATTTCGGCCTGTCGCCCTTTGCCCTGGCGCGGCAGTTCGCCGCTGCCACCGGCTGGTCGGTGATGCGCTATGTCCGGGCGCGGCGCCTGAGCCGGGCCGCGCAGACGCTGTGCAGCGGCAAACGGGAGATCCTCGAGGTGGCGCTGGCGGCAGGCTATGGCTCCCACGAAGCCTTCACCCGGGCCTTCTGCGACCTGTTCGGCGTGGCGCCGAGCCGGGTACGCAGTGGTGCCCATCAACCGATCGCCCTAGTGGAGCCCTTGCGCATGAAAGCACTCAACTTCGTTCCCCTGGCCGAGCCGCGCTTCGAGCGTCGCCCGGATTTCTGCATCGCCGGCCTCGGCGAGCGCTTCACCTTCGAGCGCAACGAAGGGATCCCAGGCCTGTGGCAGGCCTTCGATCCCTTCGTTGGGCGGGTGCCGGGGCAGGTAGGTGATGACACCTACGGGCTGTGCTGCAATCCGGGGGATGATGGCAGTTTCGAGTACATCGCCGGGGTCGAGGTGCACCGTGTCGATGACCTGCCCGCGCACTTTCACCACTTCAGGCTCGCTGCGCGAGACTATGTGGTATTCCGCCACCTGGGTCATGTGTCGATGATTCATCAGACCGTCTTCACCGTGTTCAACCAGTGGCTGCCGGCTTCAGGCCACCAGGCGGCCGACGCGCCGGAGTTCGAGCAGTACAGCGCCGATTTCGACCCTGTGCGCGGTACCGGGCATGTGGACCTGTGGATCCCGCTCGCCAGCCGCTGATCGCGCTTGTCCGAGCAGGCCAGGACAGAGGACTAGACTCGTGGGCAACGAGTCTAGTGTGGTGTTTTGCAAATACGACCAAAAATCGCCGCGAGTTATGGTCGTTATTTGTGAAACACCACACTAGCCCACCCCAGGAGCCCTGACATGACCGCCAAGAACACTGTTTGCCTGTGGTACGACAACGATGCCGAAGATGCGGCGAACTTCTATGCCAGCACTTTCCCGGACAGCCAAGTGACCGCCGTGCACAAGGCGCCCGCCGACTACCCCTCGGGCAAGGCAGGCGATGTGATCACGGTGGAGTTCACCGTGATGGGCATCCCGTGCATCGGTCTCAATGGGGGCAAGGCGTTCAGCCACAGCGAGGCGTTCTCGTTCCAGGTGGCGACCGACAGCCAGGAGGAAACGGATCGCTACTGGGACGCCATCGTCGCTAACGGTGGCAGCGAGAGTGTGTGCGGCTGGTGCAAGGACAGGTGGGGGTTGTCCTGGCAGATCAGCCCGCAGGTATTGACCCAGGCGGTGGCCAGCCCTGATCGCGCCCTGGCGAAGCGGGCGTTCGAGGCGATGCTGCAGATGGGCAGGATCGACATTGCCACGATCGAGAAGGCCATCAAGGGCTGACGGCGAGGCGCCTCAATGCACGGTCTTGCGTTCCCTGACGCACGCCCGTGCCTGTTCCGTCAGGACGTCCAGCCGCTCGTCGCGAAGGCGCTCGGCATCCATCATCGCCGCCTCGCCCTGTTGCTTGAGCAGGTAGGCGTGGATCTGCCGGACTTCGACGGTCTGGTAGATCGGCGCGATGTCCAGCCGCCCGATCAGCGCGCCGCTGGCCTGCCCGGTGCTGCTCATCAACACCTGCGGCCCGGTACAGGCGACCACCTGCAGGCCCATGTTCTCGAACCACGGCACCTGCTGGGCAAAGGTGCTCAGCTCGACGCAGGCATAGCGTTCACGCACCGCGTGCAGCAGGCCACGGGCGATGCCCTGGCGGCGGTGGCTGGGGACTACGGCGAGGTAGGCCAGGGCGCAGGCCTGGGGATTGTCCTGGGCCGGCAGTACCAGGGCGAAGCCGAGCAGTTGGTCCGGAGCCTCGGCATCCAGGGCCAGGGTCAGCTCGACGGCCAGGCCGCGGGTGCCGTCCAGGGCCATCAGGTACTGGTGCACCTCCAGGCCAACACCGTACTGGTACAGCGGGTAGAGCGGGTTGTCCGGGATGATGGCAACGCTGCTGAGCTGGCCGACATGGTCGATCACCAGCTGGCGGATCTGGTTCTGGAAGGATTCGGGCGGCACGCCTTCGAGGCGGCGGAGGATGAACATTGCGGGTCGGGCTCCGGCAGGACTGAAACACCCGCCCCGGAACGAGGCGGGCGATCATTCTAGCGCAGCCCGGCCAGCATGAGGTCGAGGTTCTGCACCGCGGCACCCGAGGCGCCCTTGCCCAGGTTGTCGAACACCGCGGTCAGCAATACCTGGCCATGCTCGGGGTTGGCATACACGGCCAGGCGCAAGTCATTGCTGTCGTTCAACGCCTGCGGGTCCAGCGCCTGAGCTGGGCCGTGCTGGTGCAGAGGCATCACCTGCACATGGCGGGCGCCCTGGTAATGTCGCTCCAGGCAGGCCTGCAGCTGCTCGGCGCTGACCCCGGGCAGCAGGCGCAGTTGCAGCGGGATGCTCAGCACGATGCCCTGGCGGTAGTCGCCATAACCCGGCACGAACACCGGCCGCGCGCTCAGCCCCGCATGCTGCTGGATCTCTGGCACGTGCTTGTGGGCGAGCTCCAGGCCGTACAGCTGGAGGGTCGGCAGATAGGCGTCGCTGCGCTGCTCATGCCGCTCGACGGCGGCCCGGCCGCCACCGGAGTAGCCGGAGATGGCATGGATGCTCAGCGGATAGTCCGCCGGCAGCAAGCCTGCCTTGACCAGCGGATGCAGCAGGGCGATGGCGCCGGTGGGGTAGCAGCCGGGGTTGCTTACCCGGGATGCCTGGGCAATGCGTTCGGCCTGTTGTTCGTTCAGTTCTGGCAGGCCATAGATCCAGCCGGGTGTGGTGCGGTGCGCGGAGCTTGCGTCGATCACCCGCACCGCCGGGTTGTGCAGGGTGGCCACGGCCTTGCGGGCGGCGTCGTCGGGCAGGCAGAGCACGGCGATATCGGCGCTGTTGATCGCCTCGCTGCGCCGCGCCGGGTCCTTGCGCTCGGCTTCGGGCAGGGTGAGCAGGCGCAGGTCCTGGCGGCCGTGCAGGCGGGCATGGATCTGCAGGCCGGTGGTGCCTTGGTCGCCGTCGATGAAAACGAGGGGCTGGTGCATGTCGGTGGTCCGGTGAAGAGAAGGAATAGCCGTATCCTCGCTGTTCACTGGACGAAAGAAAATTTGAATATCATGATTTCCATGTTCAGTATTTCTGAACTTAATCGCATTGCCCTGTAGGAGCGGCCTTGTGCCGCGAAAGGGCCGCTCCTACCCGGGACGTGTCAGCCGTCAGTTCTTCATCCGTGCCGAGACCCCATGCGAGAAATCAGCCTCGACCGCCTGCGCACCCTGGTGGTGATCGCCGACCGTGCTTCCTTCGCCGACGCTGCCCGTCAGCTCAATCTGGCGCCCCCCACCATCAGCCTGCACGTGGCCGAGCTGGAGGCCCGCATTGGTGCGCCCTTGCTCACCCGCACCCGCGGCCAGGTGCGCCCCACGGCCATCGGCGAAACCTTGCTGGCCCGCGCCCGGCGCCTGCTGGCCGACGCCGACCAGGCTCTGGACGAGGTGCGCCGCCAGGTGCAGGGCCTGACCGGACGGGTGCGCCTGGGCGCTTCGACCGGCGCCATCGCCCACCTGTTGCCCCAGGCCCTGGAAACACTGCAGGTGGACCACCCGGGGATCGATGTGCAGGTTCAGGTGCTCACTTCCCAGGCCTCCCTGGCGCGACTGCGCGAGGGCACCCTGGACATCGGTCTGGTGGCGTTGCCGCAGGTGGCGGGCAAAGGGCTGAGGATCACACCGTGGCGGCGCGACCCGATCATGGCCTATGTTCCCGCCGACTGGCTGCCGCCGGCCCGGGTCACGCCGGCCTGGCTCGCCGCTCGGGCGCTGATCCTCAACGACAACTCCACGCAGTTGTCGCGGGTGACATCGGAGTGGTTTGCCGCGGCGGGGCTGTACCCCGAGCCGCGGATCGAGCTGAACTACAACGATGCGATCAAGAGCCTGGTGGCGGCGGGCTACGGCGCCACCTTGCTGCCGCAGGAAGGGGAGGTGCAACAGTCGTCGCCACGCATCGCCCGGCGGCCGTTGCGACCGGGGATGTGGCGCCAGCTGGGGATTGCCTGTCGCGAGGGGCAGGTGGAACGGGCGACGGAACATGTACTGGAGGCGTTGGGGCGGCTGCGCCAATAAAAATGGCAGTTCAGGCTGTCACCTGCCATGCGCTGGAGAACGCTGGTCGAAAAAAGGGCCGCACCGCGGCCCTGATTGAAACTAATGCAGGATCTGCTTGAGAAACGCCTGCGCCCGCGCCGTGCGCGGCTGGCCGAAGAACACCTCGGGTGGGCTGTCCTCGATAATCTTCCCGCCCTCGAGGAACAGCACCCGCTCGGCCACCTGCCGGGCGAAGCCCATCTCGTGGGTGACGCAAAGCATGGTCATGCCAGTGCCGGCCAACTGCACCAGCACATCCAGCACCTCGGCCACCATCTCCGGGTCGAGGGCCGAGGTTGGCTCGTCGAACAGCATGATCCTCGGTTTCATGCACAGCGCCCGGGCGATTGCCACCCGCTGCTGCTGGCCGCCGGACAGCTGGCTGGGGTACTTGTGCGCCTGGCTCTCGATGCCGACCTTGCTCAAGTAGAATCGCGCCCGTTCCTCGGCCTCCCGGCGCGACAGGCCACGCACGCTCATCGGCGCCAGCAGGCAGTTGTCGAGCACGCTCATGTGCGGGAACAGGTTGAAGTGCTGGAACACCATGCCGATCTCACTGCGTACCTGGTCGGCCTGGCGGCCTTTGCTGGCGAGGTCGGTGCCGGCCACGCGGATACTGCCCTGCTGGGCGATCTCCAGGCGATTGATGCAGCGGATCAGCGTCGACTTGCCCGAGCCCGACGGGCCGCAGAGGACGATGCGCTCGCCCTCGCGTACCGACAAGTCGATGTCGTGCAGCACATGGAAGGCGCCGTAGTGCTTGTTCAGGCCCTCGATGCGGATCAGCTCCGGGCGTGGATCGGGGGCAGGGTGCAGGCTGGCAAGGCTCAGGGGGGCGGTCATCTTGTTGTTCTCCCGCTCAAGATTCAGTCGAAACGTGCGGCGCTGTAGGGCGCAGGGTCGGTGAAGGGGCGCTCGCCGGTCATCAGTTCGGCCAGCAGGCGGCCGCTGACCGGGCCCAGGGTCAGGCCGTGGTGGGCATGGCCGAAGTTGAACCACAGGTGCTTGTGCAGGGGGGCCGGGCCGATCACCGGGCGCATGTCTGGCAGGCAGGGACGGCGGCCCAGCCAGGGCTTGTCGTCCAGGCGCTCGCCCAGGGCCGGGAACAGCCGGCGTGCCAGGGCCTCGCAGCGGCGTAGCTGGATCTCGTTGGCGGCGGCGTCGCTCGCCGCGAACTCGATGCCGGTGGTCAGGCGCACGCCACGGGCCATCGGCGCCAGGACGTAACCGCCCTGGGTATCGCAGATTGAATGACCCAACTCGGCGCCATCGCGGGTGGCGTAGTGCATGTGGTAGCCGCGCTTGATGCCAAGTGGAAAGCGGTAGCCCAGCCGCTCGTAGAGGTCGGCCGACTGCGGGCCGAGGCAGGCCACCACTTCGTCGGCGGTCACGCTGCCGCGACGCGTGTCCAGCTGCCAGCCATCCTCGACCTGGCGCAGGCTACGGGCGTCGCCGTGGAGGAACTGCCCCCCGCGTTGGACGAACAGCGCCGCATAGCCACGGGTCAGGCCGCCGGGGTTGCTCACTGTCTTCGGGTCGAGCCAGTGGATGCCGCCGATCACGCCACCGTCCAGTTGCTGTTCACGGGCCTGCAGCTGTTCGCGCTCGAGGATCTCGTACTGCAGGCCGTAACGGGTCAGGCCCTTCAGGTCGCGCTTGGCCTGCTCGAACAGCGCGGCATCACGGTACACCTCGATCCAGCCTTTGGCCTGCACCAGCCCCTGCAGGCCGGCGGCCTCGATCAGCGCATCGTGTTCCTCGACGCTGCGCTGCACCAGCGGCAGCATGTCGGCGGCGGCCCGGGCCAGTTGCCCGGGCGCGGACTGGCGCCAGTAGCTGAGCAGCCAGGGCGCGGCCTTTGGCAGGTGGGTCAGGCTGTAGCGCACGTCGGGCTGGCGGTTCAGGCCGTAGCGCAGCAAGGCACTCCATTGGCGCGGGAAGGCGTAGGGGATCACGCTGGAGCGCTCGATCAGCCCGGCGTTGCCATGGCTGGTGCCGCTGCCCGGTTCGTCGCGATCGATGAGGATCACCTGGCGTCCGCGGGCCTGCAGGTGCAGGGCGGTGCTGACGCCGACGATGCCGGCGCCCAGGACGATGGTCTGGCAATGCATGAAAGGATTCCTTCAATCAGTTCAGGTGGCGGCCCAGGCGGGCCTCCAGGTGTTTCAGGGTGCGCCGGACCACCTCGACGATCAGCAGGTAAAGCACCGCCGCCCACAGGTAGATCTGGAAGTCGAAGCTGCGCGAGAAGGCCAGCTTGGTCACCCCCATCAGGTCGTAGAGGGTCACCAGCGAGGCGATGGCGCTGGCCTTGATCATCATGATCAGCTCGTTGCCCAACGGGCCGATGGCCACCAGCAGCGACTGTGGCAGCACCACCTTGAAGAAGGTGGTCGAGCGCTTGAGGTTCAGGGCCTTGGCGGCCTCGTACTGGCCCGGCGCGACGGCCATCAGGCTGGCGCGGAAGATCTCGGCCTGGTACGCGGCGGTGTTGAGGGTGAAGGCGAGCAGGGCGCAGTACCAGGCCTCGCGGAAGAACCACCACAGCCCCAGGTCCTGCCAGAACCCCTTGAGCGAACCGAGCCCGTAGTACAGCAAGAACAACTGCGCCAGCAGCGGCGAGCCGCGGAAGAAATACACGTAGCCGGCGGCCAGGCGTCGCAGCACGAGGTGCTGCGACATCCGCGCCAGGGCCAGGAGCATGCCCAGCAGCGCGCCGAGGGTGAAGGAGATCGCCACCAGCTTGGCGGTGACCAGCAGGCCATCGACGAAGCGCGCGCCATAGCGCTCCAGCAGGTCGGGATCGAGCACGTAGGCCTGCAGTTGCTCCGGGCTCATGGGCGGGCTCCTTGCAGATGGCG
Organism: Pseudomonas sp. BW16M2; assembly: GCF_014268865.1. Classification (NCBI taxonomy): domain Bacteria; kingdom Pseudomonadati; phylum Pseudomonadota; class Gammaproteobacteria; order Pseudomonadales; family Pseudomonadaceae; genus Pseudomonas; species Pseudomonas sp. BW16M2. Next base: position 82,088 of record NZ_JABWRI010000020.1, read on the forward strand.
GTTGCTGCGCCGCTCCAGCAGGGCGAAGACCCTGCCCGACAGCGCCGAGAACAGCAGGTAGACCAGGCAGGCGACGCCGTAGAACAGCATCGGTTCCTTGGTCACGCTGACCGCCAGGTTGGTCTGGCGCATCAGGTCGATCAGCGAGATGGTCGAGACCAGCGAAGTATCCTTGAGCAGGCTCAGCCAGTTGTTCGACAGGCCCGGCAGGGCGATGCGCGTCAGTTGCGGCAGCACCACCCTGAAGAACCCTGTGCGCTTGCCCAGGCCCAGGGCCGCGCAGGCCTCCAGCTGGCCCTTGGGCAGGGTCTTGAAGGCCATCAGCCAGATCTCGCTGGAGAATGCGGCGAACACCAGGCTGAAGGCGGCCATCGCGGCGAGGAAGGTGTTGATCAGCACCTCGCCCTCGTAGCCCAGCGCGGCGAGGATCTTCTGCGCGGCGATCTGGCAGCCGTAGTAGATGATCAGCAGGGTGAGCAGTTCGGGCAGACCGCGGAACACCGTGGAAAAGGTGGTGGCCCACGCTCGCGGCAGGCGTTTGCGCGAGCGCGCGGCCAGCGCCACCAGCAGGCCCAGCGGCAGGCCGATGGGCAGGCAGGCCAGGGCTAGCGACACGGTCACCAGCGCGCCGGCCAGCAGCGCCTGGCCCCAGCCGCCGCTGGCGAAGGAAAGCAGGGAGAGTTGATCGAGCATGGGTGCATCCTCGAGGTCGGCGGGGCGCATAGCGCCCCGATCGCGACACAAGGCCGCTCCCACAGGGATCGCGCGCGCCCTGTGGGAGCGGCCTTGTGTCGCGAAAGGGCTGCGCAGCAGCCCCAGGATTCGTATCAGTTATAGATATCGAAGGCGAAATACTTGCTCGCGATCTTCTGGTAGGTGCCATTGGCCACGATCGCCGCCAGGGCCTCGTTCAGCCGCACGCGCAGGGCCTCGTCGTCCTTGCGCACGGCAATCGCCGCATCGGCCTTGGTACCGTCGACGTCGCCGAGGATCTTGCAGCAGTCCTTGCCATTCTTGTTCAGCCATTCGTGCAGCGGGAACTTGTCGGCGATCACCCCGTCCAGACGCCCGGCGGCAAGGTCGGCGTTGGCCTCGTCCAGGGTCGGGTACAGCTTCACGTCCGCACCGGCCTTGCCGTACACGTCCTCGGCGTAGATCGCCTGGGTCGAGGCGGACTGGGCGCCGACCGTGTAGCCCTTGAAGTCGGTCTGCGCGTCGCTGATCTTGCTGTCCTTGGCGACCGCCACGGTCAGCGGGGTGCGGTAGTAGCGGTCGGTGAAGGAGATCTTGCGACGCCGCTCCTCGGTATCGATCATCGAGGCCACTACGGCGTCGTACTTGCGCGCCATCAGCGCCGGGATGATGCCTTCCCAGTCCTGGGCCACCAGGGTGCACTCGACTTTCATCTGCTCGCACAGGGCATGGGTGATGTCGATGTCGAAGCCGTGCAGCTGGTTGTTCGCATCGACGTAGTTGAACGGCGGGTAAGCGCCTTCAGTGGCAAAACGCAGGGTCTCGGCACTGGCGCCGGCCGCCAGCAGCAGGGCGCACGCACCCACCACAGCCATGGTTCCTTTCATCTCGCACCTCGGTAGTTGCACTCTTGCTATTGTTGTTTGCCCGCCGGCCACGAGGTGTAGCCGACGAACTCGTTATGTAGAGCGGCAGTTGCTTCCAAGCGTCTTTCAACATCCGGTCCGAGCTTCTTGCAGACCTCGTTGACCATCAGGTGCACCCACGACAGCATGGTCGCGGTGGATTCCCAGAACAGGTTGAATTCGGTGGGGATGCGGAACACCTCGTCGGCGTTGGCATCGGCCCATTCACAGAAGGTGTCGGTGACCAGGGTCACCGGGATGCCCAGCTCACGGGCCTTGTGGCACAGCTGCAGGGCATGGCGGGAATAGCGGCGCGCCTCGAACACCACCAGCGCGCAGTCCTGCGGGCGCCCCAGCAGCACCTCGGCGAAGTGCCCGGCGCTGCCGTCGACCAGTTGCACGCCGTCGCGCAGGTATTGCAGCAGGTGGCTCATGCACATGGCCACGCCGCGCTCGGTCTGAAAGCCGGCGACGAACACCCGTGGTTTTTCCGCCAGGCGCCGGGCCACCTGCTGCCAGGCTTCGCCGCGGCTGTATTCGTGTACGCGCACCAGCGCGGCCATTTCCAGCTCCAGGCTGCCCGAGCGCTGGTCATCCTCGGGTTGCTGGCGGAATTCCTGCAGGCGGTCGCCCACCAGCCAGGGGCCGTCGCCCAGGTCGTTCTGCAGGTCCTGCTTGAGCGCCTTGAGGTGCGCGTAGCCCAGCGAGCGGCAGAAGCGGCCGACGCTGGATTCACTGACGCCCAGCTTGGTGGCGATGCTGGCCGAGGTCTGGAACGGCAGTTCGTGGAGGTTGGCGAGCATGTAGCTGGCGATCTGGCGGCCTGAGGCGGCAGCGGTGTGCAGGCTGCTTTCCAGGCGTTGCTTGATCGATTGGCTCATGGTCGGTTCCGGTTGATTTCTGGCGTGGAAGCCAAAATGGCTGTTTTCTGTCATCAAGTCAATATTTGACAGATAGCTGTCATTGGCGGGAAAGTCTGTGCAGTTGCGCTGTAGCGAATCCAATTCCAAGAAAGGAGCTCCAGATGTCTTCACCTTCCACCGGCCCTGTCGTGCGCGTGCCTTTTAACGAACTGCAGGCATTGCTGCAGGCGATCTTCGAGCGTCATGGCTGCAGCGCGGCGGTGGCCGCCGTGCTTGCCCACAATTGCGCCAGTGCCCAGCGCGACGGTGCCCACAGCCATGGGGTGTTCCGTATTCCTGGTTATGTCTCGACCCTGGCCAGCGGCTGGGTCGATGGTCGCGCCGAGCCGCAGGTGACCGACCTTGCGCCGGCCTATGTGCGAGTCGATGCCAAGGGCGGCTTTGCCCAGCCGGCATTGGCCGCAGCCCGCCCGCTGCTGGTGGAGAAGGCGCGCACGGCCGGCATCGCGGTGCTGGCGATCCACAACTCGCACCATTTCGCCGCGCTGTGGCCGGATGTCGAACCGTTCGCCGACGAGAGCCTGGTCGCCCTGAGCGTGGTCAACAGCATGACCTGCGTGGTGCCACACGGTGCGCGCAAGCCGCTGTTCGGCACCAACCCCATTGCTTTTGCCGCGCCTTGCGCCGGGCATGATCCGATCGTCTTCGACATGGCCACCAGTGCCATGGCCCATGGCGACGTGCAGATCGCCGCGCGGGCGGGCGAGCAACTGCCGCCGGGCATGGGCGTGGATGCCGATGGCCAGCCGACCACCGACCCCAAGGCGATTCTCGAGGGCGGCGCCTTGCTGCCGTTCGGCGGGCACAAGGGCTCGGCGCTGTCGATGATGGTCGAGCTGCTGGCGGCGGCGCTGACAGGAGGCAATTTCTCCTGGGAGTTCGACTGGTCGGGCCACCCAGGAGCCAAGACCCCCTGGACCGGGCAGTTGATCATCGTGATCGACCCGAACAAGGCCGAGGGCGAGCGCTTTGCGCTGCGCAGCCGCGAACTGGTGGAGCAGATGCAGGCAGTCGGGTTGACGCGGATGCCGGGCGAGCGGCGTTATCGCGAGCGTGAAGTGGCCGGGCGGGAAGGGGTGGCGTTGAGTGAGCGGGAGTGGGGGGAGTTGCAGGGGTTGGCAGGCTGAATTGGCCCCATCTGGATCGGGATGGGGCGCAGGTCCTCAATCCCGATCACGATCAAAATAGTGCGAGCGATCAAACAGCAGGGTCGTGCCGAGCACGACGAAGAATAGAGCCCATTGCCCACCATCGAGATTCATGAACTCGCGTTGTCCCAGCTGTGAACAGGTACTGATGCCCGCCACCATGAAGACGATGTACAGGATTCTGCGAAGCAGTACTGACCTGCAAAGCCAGTCGAACAGAAGGACTGCGACCGGCAGATAGATCAGCAGGTAAAGCATGTTCATGAGTGCCTCCTCTATCGGTTTCGCTCATACCAACTCGAGCGTTCGAACAGCAGAGGAAATCCGGCGAGTGAAAAGAACAGGCCCCATGCCCCTCCATCCCAGTAAAGAACCTCCTGGGCACCGAGTTGGGTGCAAGCGGTGATGCCTGTGATCTGGAAAACCAGGTAGAGCCATCTGCGTACCAGCGTCGGTTTACAGATCCAGTCGAGGAACCAGCCTGTCAGTGCAGTACACAGAGTCAGGTAGATATAGGACATTGTGTATACCCGTCCTCAGAGAATCAGCAGCAGCGCGCTACGTTGAGGGCCAATTCCCCCGTTGACCTGGGCTTGAAGCGATACCAAAACATCGCCGGCATGGAATGTTGGTATTGCTCCCTTTGCCAGCCTCGAAGCTGCAAATCCTGCAGCGGAGGCCACTAAGCCAGCGGCCATCGTACCCGCGATTCCGACAACGGTAGTTCCTGCCGCTTTACCCACTGCTGCTCCGACCAGGGTGAGCACATCGCTCCGTTGATCATTCAGCACGTCCCCCTGCTGACGTGTGAGTGGGCGTGATACTGCAACTTTCATCTGGCATGGCAGATTGCCTGCGAGCATGCGGTCATAGAGTTGGGCCACGGCCTCCACGATTTGGTAATGCCCTTTGTGCACGAAGGGTAAGGCCAACTTGCGCAATTGACAGTGCTCACCTGGCTGGACGGTGAACTCGCTGATATCGAAGGCAATTCCATGATGGGCAATGACCTGGTACGTCCTGTCCGCCTGCATCAGTCCCTCTCTTTCTTATAGATGTAATTCGTGTGAGCGGGACAATGGCAGGCCGATGCAGAGGGTGCCTATTCATCCGTTTCCGTAATTGATGTGGGAAATGTCTTTGCGTCGTAACGCTCGCTCTTGCACCCCTGCATCGACTCCTTGCACATCGGTGATGTTCCTGACGCCCCACTGCGGGTATCCTCGCTGGAGCCTTCCCTGAACTGTCCTGATTTCCAAGGAGCTGCACGCTGTGTTCAAACATGTCGATGCCTATGCCGGCGACCCGATCCTCTCGTTGATGGAAACCTTCAAGGCCGACCCGCGCGCCGACAAGGTCAACCTGAGTATCGGCCTGTACTACGACGAAGCTGGCGTGGTGCCGCAGCTGGCGGCGGTGGGCGAGGTGGAGAAGCGCCTGGCCGGCCAGCCCCATGAAGCCTCGCTGTACCTGCCGATGGAAGGCCTGGCCGCCTACCGCCAGGCGATCCAGGCGCTGCTGTTCGGCGCAGATCACCCGGCTGTGGCCGATGGCCGCGTGGCCACCGTGCAGACCGTCGGCGGCTCCGGCGCGCTGAAAGTCGGCGCCGACTTCCTCAAGCGCTACTTCCCGGGCTCCGAGGTGTGGGTGAGCAACCCGACCTGGGACAACCACCGGGCGATCTTCGAAGGCGCGGGCTTCAAGGTGCACAGCTACCCGTACTTCGATACCGCCAGCCGTGGCGTCGATTTCGCTGGCATGCTGGCGACCCTGCAGACCCTGGCGGCGAACAGCATCGTCCTGCTGCACCCGTGCTGCCACAACCCCACCGGCGTCGACCTGGAGCAGAACCAGTGGCAGCAGGTAGTCGAGGTGGTCAAGGCGCGCCAGCTGATTCCGTTCCTCGACATCGCCTACCAGGGCTTCGGTGAAGGCCTGGTGGAGGACGCCTACGCCATCCGCGAGATGGCCCGTGCCGGTGTGCCGTGCCTGGTCAGCAACTCGTTCTCGAAGATCTTCTCGCTGTACGGCGAGCGGGTAGGGGGCCTGTCGGTGGTCTGCGACGATGCCGCCACCGCCTCCAGCGTGCTCGGCCAGCTCAAGGCCACCGTGCGCCGCAACTACTCCAGCCCGCCCGCGTTCGGCGCCCAGCTGGTGGCCGGCGTGCTCGGCGACGCCGCGCTCAATGCCCAGTGGGCGGCGGAAGTGGAGGTGATGCGCAAGCGTATCCTCGACATGCGCCAGGGCCTGGTCGACCTGCTCGGCGAGCTGCTGCCGGGCCAGGACTTCCAGTTCTTCCTGCGCCAGCGCGGCATGTTCAGCTACACCGGCTTCAGCGTGGAGCAGGTGCGTCGGCTGCGTGACGAGTTCGGCGTGTACCTGATCGACAGCGGCCGGGTGTGCATGTCCGGGCTGCGTCCGGCCAACCTGCGCCAGGTGGCCGAGGCGTTTGCCGCCGTGCAAAAGGGCTGAGCTCGGCGCTGACCGATCTGGCTTTATCGCGGGGCAAGCCCGCTCCCACGCTGCCCCGCATCCAGGAGGTCAGCGTGGGAGCGGGCTTGCCCCGCGATGCTTTTGCCCCCGCAAAACCAGATCTCTTGTAAAGACAAGTGCAACCGTCCCTCGGGCGGGGCTTCCCCAAGTGCAACCTTTGCATGCACAATCGCGCCCCTCTTCCCCGGTTGAGTTGGGCGAATCGTCTATTTCGCCATTCTCAGCCTGTTGCAGTCTTGCGAGTGGAGCGTCACCCGGAATGAATGAGCAGGCCCCAAGCGTTGAACAACGCTTTGTAGAATCGACCCCCGCCACCCTCGGCAGCTGGTCGCGTCAAGACACCACCTGGATGCTGGGCCTGTTTGGCACGGCCATCGGCGCCGGAACCCTGTTCCTGCCCATCAACGCTGGCCTTGGCGGTTTCTGGCCGCTGCTGGTGCTGGCCTTGCTGGCCTTCCCCATGACCTACTTCGCCCACCGCGGGCTGACCCGCTTCGTGCTCTCCGGCAGCAAGGGCGGCGACATCACCGAAGTGGTCGAGGAGCATTTCGGCATCACCGCCGGCGCGCTGATCACCGTCCTGTACTTCTTCGCCATCTTCCCGATCCTGCTGATCTACAGCGTGGCGCTGACCAACACCGTCAGCAGCTTCATGGAGCACCAGCTGCACATCGCGCCGCCACCGCGGGCGATCCTGTCCTTCGTGCTGATCCTTGGCCTCTTGGCCATCGTGCGCTGCGGCGAGCAGGCCACGGTCAAGGTCATGAGCCTGCTGGTCTACCCGTTCATCGTCGCCCTGGCGCTACTGGCCCTGTACCTGGTGCCGCACTGGACCGGCGGCATCCTCGACACCGCCACCCAGGTGCCGTCCGGCTCGGCCTTCCTGCACACCGTGTGGCTGGCGATCCCGGTGATGGTGTTCTCGTTCAACCATTCGCCGATCATCTCGGCCTTCGCCGTCGACCAGAAGCGTCGCTATGGCGAGCACGCCGATGAGCGCAGCGGCCAGATCCTGCGTCGCGCACACCTGCTGATGGTGCTGATGGTGCTGTTCTTCGTGTTCAGTTGCGTGCTGACCCTGAGCAGCGCCCAGCTGGCCGAGGCCAAGGCGCAGAATCTGTCGATCCTGTCGTACCTGGCCAACCACTTCGAGCAGCCGGCCATCGCCTTCGCTGCGCCCCTGATCGCCTTCATCGCCATTGCCAAGTCGTTCCTGGGCCACTACATCGGTGCCAGCGAGGGCCTGAAGGGCATGATCGTCAAGTCCGGCATGCGCCCGGGTGCCAAGGCCCTGGACCGCATCGTCGCCGCGCTGATGCTGGTGGTGTGCTGGATCGTCGCCACCCTCAACCCGAGCATCCTCGGCATGATCGAATCCCTGGGCGGCCCGATCATCGCCGTGCTGCTGTTCCTGATGCCGATGTACGCCATCCGTCGCGTGCCATCGATGCGCAAGTACAGCGGCGCGCTGTCCAACCTGTTCGTGGTGGTCGTCGGCCTGGTAGCCCTGACCTCGGTGGTGTACGGCCTGCTGGCCTGAGCCCCCGTCACGTAGGAAAAACGCCCGGGTCGACGCCAGTCACCCGGGCGTTTGTCTACAGGAATTGCCCGAACGTAGGACAATTTCATCTTTACCCATAGGCACTTGCGTCCCTTCATGGTTAACTCTGAATCCTTTTCCAACCCCGTATAAGGATTTCCGCCATGGCTCAAGTGACTCTCAAAGGCAACCCGGTTCAGGTCAGCGGTGAACTGCCGAAGCAGGGCGCCGCGGCACCTGCCTTCTCCCTGGTCGCTGGCGATCTGTCGAACAAGTCGCTGGCCGACTTCGCCGGCAAGCGCAAGGTGCTGAACATCTTCCCGAGCGTCGACACCCCGACCTGCGCCACCTCCGTGCGCAAGTTCAACGCCCAGGCCAATGATGTGGCCAACACCGTGGTGCTGTGCATCTCCGCCGACCTGCCGTTCGCCCAGGCGCGCTTCTGCGGCGCCGAAGGCCTGGAGAACGTGAAGAACCTGTCGACCCTGCGTGGCCGCGAGTTCCTGGAAAACTACGGCGTGGCCATCGCCGACGGCCCGCTGGCCGGCCTGGCCGCCCGCGCCGTGGTGGTGCTGGACGAAAACGACAAGGTGCTGCACAGCGAGCTGGTGGGCGAAATCGCCGACGAGCCGAACTACGAGGCGGCGCTGGCTGTCCTGAAGTAACACCGCGTGCCCGTTTGGGGCTGCGTGGGAGCGGGCTTGACCCGCGATTGCGCCTTGAAGGCAGACGTCACAGCCTGATACGACGCCATCGCGGGGCAAGCCCGCTCCCACGGGTGCGTCACACCCTGTAACGGCCTGGACCCTGTTCCAGGCCGTTTTCATTTAAAGTTCACCCCTTTGCCAACGTCAGCCGAAGGTAAAGCACTGGTAAAGCCCCTTTGCTAAAGCGATGCCAGTGCTTATCGTTCACGCTCTCCACGCCGTCTTTCTCTGAACAAGGTTCGTTCGACCCATGCAAGCCTCCAACTCCCGTTCCCCTCGTCGCTGGCTGTTCGGCCTGCTGATCCTGCTGCTGGTGGCCCTGCTGGCCTGGTGGCTGTGGCCCGCGGCGACCGTCCACAAGGAAGGCGGCGGGCACCGTCCGGGCAAGGGCCTGGGCATGGGCGGGCGGCCGGGCTTCGGCGCCTCCACCGAGGCAGTGCCGGTGCGGGTCGAGCCGGTGCGGGTCGGAGACTTCCCGCTTTATTACAAGGCCCTCGGCACCGTGACCGCGACCAACACGGTCAACGTGCGCAGCCGGGTCGCCGGCGAGCTGGTCAAGGTCCACTTCAAGGAAGGCCAGCAGGTCAAGGCCGGCGATCTGCTCGCCGAGATCGACCCACGTTCCTATCGCATCGCCCTGCAGCAGGCCGAAGGCACCCTGGCGCAGAACCAGGCGCAACTGAAGAACGCCCAGGTCGACCTGGCCCGTTATAAAGGCCTGTACGCCGAGGACAGCATCGCCAAGCAGACCCTGGACACCGCCGAAGCTCAGGTCGGTCAGTTCCAGGGGCTGGTCAAGACCAACCAGGCCCAGGTCAACGACGCCCGCCTGAACCTCGAGTTCACCCAGATCCGCGCACCGATCAGTGGCCGCGTGGGCCTGCGCCAGCTGGACCTGGGCAACCTGGTGGCGGCCAACGACACCACGGCGCTGGTGGTCATCACCCAGACCCAGCCGATCAGCGTCGCCTTCACCTTGCCGGAAACCCAGCTCGACACCGTGCTGGCCCGTTATCGCAGCGGCGCCAGCCTACCGGTCGAGGCCTGGGACCGGGGCGACCAGAAGCTGCAGTCCACCGGCGTGCTGGGCAGCCTCGACAACCAGATCGACGTCGCCACCGGCACCCTGAAGTTCAAGGGCACCTTCCAGAACAGCGACCACGCGCTGTTCCCCAACCAGTTCGTCAACGTGCGCCTGCTGGCCGACACCCTCAAGCAGGTGGTGCTGGCACCGGCCGCGGCGATCCAGTTCGGCAACGACGGCACCTTCGCCTATGTGGTCAACGCCGAGAACACCATCAACGTGCGCAAGCTCAAGGTCGGCGCCAGCGATGGCGAGAACACGGTGATCGTCGAGGGCCTGGCCGCCGGCGAGCGCCTGGTGCTGGAAGGCACCGACCGCCTGCGCGAAGGCACCAAGGTCGATGTGGTCGAGGACAGCTCCCAGGTCCCGACCACCCCCGGCCAGCACCTGCAGGGGCAGGGCGCCAAGGGCTCGGCCCAGACCGCTGAGCCAGGCACCAAGGCGGGCGCATGAACCTCTCGCGCCTGTTCATCCTGCGGCCGGTCGCCACCACGCTGAGCATGCTGGCCATCGTCCTGGCCGGCCTGATTGCCTACAAGCTGCTGCCGGTGGCGGCCTTGCCCCAGGTCGACTACCCGACCATCCGCGTCATGACCCTGTACCCCGGCGCCAGCCCGCAGGTGATGACCAGCGCCGTCACTGCACCGCTGGAACGCCAGTTCGGGCAGATGCCGGGCCTGGAGCAGATGGCCTCGACCAGCTCCGGCGGCGCCTCGGTACTGACCCTGCGCTTCAACCTCGACATGAACATGGATGTCGCCGAGCAGCAGGTGCAGGCCGCGATCAACGCCGCCAGCAACCTGCTGCCCAGCGACCTGCCGGCGCCGCCGGTGTACAACAAGGTCAACCCGGCCGACACCCCAGTGCTGACCCTGGCCATTTCCTCGAAGACCATGCCGTTGCCCAAGCTCAACGACCTGGTCGACACCCGCGTGGCGCAGAAGATCGCCCAGATCAGCGGCGTCGGCATGGTCAGCATCGCCGGCGGCCAGCGCCAGGCCGTGCGGATCAAGGTCAACGTCGACGCCCTGGCCGCCAACGGCCTCAACCTGGACGACGTGCGCACCCTGATCGGCGCCTCCAACGTCAACCAGCCCAAGGGCAACTTCGACGGTCCGACCCGGGTGTCGATGCTCGATGCCAACGACCAGCTGCGCTCGCCCGAGGAGTACGCCAACCTCATCCTCAAGTACAGCAACGGCGCGCCGCTGCGCCTGAAAGATGTCGCCGAGATCGTCGACGGCGCCGAGAACGAACGCCTGGCCGCCTGGGCCAACCAGAACGAGGCGGTGCTGCTGAACATCCAGCGCCAGCCCGGCGCCAACGTCATCGAGGTGGTCGACCGGATCAAGGAACTGTTGCCGTCGATCACCGACAACCTGCCGGCGGGCCTGGATGTCAGCGTGCTCACCGACCGCACCCAGACCATCCGTGCCGCCGTGCGCGACGTGCAGCACGAGCTGCTGTTCGCCATCGCCCTGGTGGTTATGGTCACCTTCGTCTTCCTGCGCCGTTTCAGCGCCACCATCATCCCCTCCATCGCCGTGCCGCTGTCGTTGATCGGCACCTTTGGGGTGATGTACCTGGCCGGTTTCTCGGTCAACAACCTCACCTTGATGGCCCTGACCATCGCCACCGGTTTCGTGGTGGACGATGCCATCGTCATGCTGGAGAACATCTCCCGGCACATCGAGGAGGGCGAAACACCCATGCAGGCCGCGCTCAAGGGCGCGAAGCAGATCGGTTTCACCCTGATCTCGCTGACCTTCTCGCTGATCGCCGTGCTGATTCCGCTGCTGTTCATGGCCGATGTGGTCGGGCGGCTGTTCCGCGAGTTTGCCATCACCCTGGCGGTGGCCATCCTGATTTCCCTGGTGGTGTCGCTGACCCTCACGCCAATGATGTGCGCGCGCCTGCTCAAGCGCGAACCCAAGGAAGAGGAGCAGGGCCGCTTCTACCGCGCCAGCGGCGCCTGTATCGACTGGCTGATCAAGCACTACGGCACCACCCTGACCTGGGTGCTCGAGCGCCAGCCGCTGACCCTGCTGGTGGCCGTGGCTACCCTGGCGCTGACCGTGGTGCTGTACCTGATGGTGCCCAAGGGCTTCTTCCCGGCCCAGGACACCGGGGTCATCCAGGGCATCTCCGAGGCGCCGCAATCGACCTCGTTCGCCGCCATGAGCGAGCGCCAGCAATCCCTGGCCAAGGTGATCCTGCAGGATCCGGCGGTGCAGAGCCTGTCTTCCTACATCGGCGTCGACGGTGACAACGCCACCCTCAACAGCGGCCGCCTGCTGATCAACCTCAAGCCCCACGGCGAGCGCGACGTCACCGCCTCCGAGGTGATCAACCGCCTGCAGCCGCAACTCGACAAGCTGGTCGGCATCCGCCTGTTCATGCAGCCGGTGCAGGACCTGAGTATCGAGGACCGGGTCAGCCGCACCCAGTACCAGTTCAGCCTCAGCTCGCCGGATGCCGACATGCTCGCCGAGTGGAGCGGCAAGCTGGTGCAGGCGCTCAAGGACCGTCCCGAGTTGCAGGACGTGGCCAGCGACCTGCAGGACCAGGGCCTGCAGGTATTCCTGGTGATCGATCGCGACATGGCCAGTCGTCTGGGCATCACCGTGGCGCAGATCACCAACGCGCTGTATGACGCCTTCGGCCAGCGGCAGATCTCGACCATCTACACCCAGGCCAGCCAGTACCGCGTGGTGCTGCAGTCGCAGACCGCGGCCAGCCTCGGCCCGCAGGCCCTGGAGTCGATCCACGTCAAGGCCACCGACGGTGGCCAGGTGCGCCTGTCGGCCCTGGCGCGCATCGAGCAGCGCCAGGCCCAGCTGGCGATTTCGCACATCGGCCAGTTCCCGGCGGTGATGATGTCGTTCAACCTGGCCCACGGCGCGTCCCTGGGCGAGGCGGTCAAGGTGATCGAGCAGGTGCAGCAGGACATCGGCATGCCGATCGGCGTACAGACCCGCTTCCAGGGCGCCGCCGAGGCGTTCCAGGCCTCGCTGTCGAGTACCTTGCTGCTGATCCTGGCCGCGGTGGTGACCATGTACATCGTGCTGGGCGTGCTCTACGAGAGCTACGTCCACCCGGTGACCATCCTCTCCACGCTGCCCTCGGCGGCGGTGGGGGCCTTGCTGGCGCTGCTGCTGAGCGGCAACGACCTGGGCATGATCGCCATCATCGGCATCATCCTGCTGATCGGCATCGTCAAGAAGAACGCGATCATGATGATCGACTTCGCCCTGGAGGCCGAGCGTCACCAGGGCATGAGCCCGCGCGACGCGATCTACCAGGCGGCGCTGCTGCGCTTCCGGCCGATCCTGATGACCACCCTGGCCGCGCTGTTCGGCGCCATGCCGCTGATGCTCGCCACCGGTTCCGGCGCCGAGCTGCGCCAGCCGCTGGGCCTGGTGATGGTCGGCGGCCTGCTGGTGAGCCAGGTGCTGACCTTGTTCACCACGCCGGTCATCTACCTGTACTTCGACCGCCTGGCGCGCCGCTGGCGCCCGGCTGACGATGCGCGGCAGGCCGAAGCATGAACCTGTCCGGACCTTTCATCCGCCGGCCGGTAGCCACCATGCTGCTGAGCCTGGCGATCATGCTGCTGGGCGGGGTGAGCTTCGGCCTGCTGCCGGTATCGCCGCTGCCACAGATGGATTTCCCGGTGATCGTGGTGCAGGCCAGCCTGCCCGGCGCCAGCCCCGAGGTCATGGCCTCAACCGTGGCCACGCCGCTGGAGCGCAAGCTCGGCGCCATCGCCGGCGTCACCACCCTGACCAGCAGCTCCAACCAGGGCTCGACCCGGGTGATCATCGGTTTCGAGCTGGGCCGCGATATCGACGGCGCGGCGCGCGAGGTGCAGGCGGCGATCAACGCCACCCGCAACCTGCTGCCCAGCGGCATGCGCAGCATGCCCACCTACAAGAAGATCAACCCGTCCCAGGCGCCGATCATGGTGCTGTCGCTGACCTCGGACGTGCTGTCCAAGGGCAAGCTCTACGACCTGGCCGACACCATCCTGTCCCAGAGCCTGGCGCAGGTCAGCGGAGTAGGGGAGGTACAGATCGGCGGCAGCTCGCTGCCGGCGGTGCGCATCGAACTCGAACCGCAGCTGCTCAACCAGTACGGCCTGTCCCTGGACGATGTGCGCAATGCGGTGGCCAACGCCAACCAGCGCCGGCCCATGGGCTTCGTCGAAGACCATGAGCGCAACTGGCAGGTGCGGGCCAACGACCAGCTGGAAACCGCCGAGGACTACAAGCCGCTGGTGATCCGCCAGCAGAACGGCGCGATCCTGCGCCTGTCCGACGTGGCCAAGGTCAGCGATGGCGTGGAGAACCGCTACAACAGCGGTTTCTTCAACGACGAGAGCGCGGTGCTGCTGGTGGTCAACCGCCAGACCAACGCCAACATCATCCAGACCGTCGAGCAGATCAAGGCCGAGCTGCCGGCGTTGCAGTCGCTGCTGCCGGCCAGCGTCAAGCTCAACGTGGCCATGGACCGCTCGCCGGTGATCAAGGCCACCCTGAAGGAAGCCGAGCACACCCTGCTGATCGCCGTGGTGCTGGTGATCCTGGTGGTCTACCTGTTCCTCGGCAACCTGCGCGCCTCGCTGATCCCGAGCCTGGCGGTGCCGGTGTCGCTGGTGGGCACCTTCGCGGTCATGTACCTGTGCGGATTCTCGCTGAACAACCTGTCGCTGATGGCGCTGATCCTTGCCACCGGCCTGGTGGTGGACGACGCCATCGTGGTGCTGGAGAACATCTCGCGGCACATCGAGAACGGCGAAAATCCCATGCGCGCCGCCTACAAGGGCGCGCAGGAGGTGGGCTTCACCCTGCTGTCGATGAACGTCTCGCTGGTGGCGGTGTTCGTCTCGATCCTGTTCATGGGCGGTATCGTCCGTGGGCTGTTCAAGGAGTTCTCGATCACCCTGGCGGCGGCGATCATCGTCTCGCTGGTGGTGTCGTTGACGCTGACGCCGATGCTCTGTTCGCGCTGGCTCAAGGTCCACGGCCCGCAGCAGCAGACCCGCCTGCAGCGCTGGAGCGACCGCATCCACCAGCGCATGGTCGCCGGCTACGACAAGAGCCTGGGCTGGGCGCTGCGCCACAAGCGCCTGACCCTGTTCAGCCTGCTGGCCACCATCGGGCTGAACATCGCCCTGTACGTGGTGGTGCCCAAGACCTTGATGCCGCAGCAGGACACCGGCCAGTTGCAAGGCTTCATCCGTGGCGATGACGGCCTGTCGTTCACCGTGATGCAGCCGAAGATGGAGATCTACCGCCGCGCCCTGCTCAAGGACCCGGCGGTGGAGAGCGTCGCCGGTTTCATCGGTGGCAACAGCGGCACCAACAACGCCTTCGTGCTGGTGCGCCTGAAGCCGATCGCCGAGCGCAAGGAGAACGCGCAGAAGGTGATCGATCGCCTGCGCAAGGACCTGCCGAAGATCCCTGGCGGGCGCCTGTACCTGATGGCCGACCAGGACCTGCAACTGGGCGGCGGTGGCCGCGACCAGAGCACCTCGCAGTACCTCTACACCCTGCAGAGCGGCGATCTGGCGGCCCTGCGCGAGTGGTTCCCGAAGGTGGCCGCCGAGCTGCGCAAGCTGCCCGAGCTGACCGCCATCGACGCCCGCGACGGCGCCGGCACCCAGCAGGTGACCCTGGTGGTCGACCGTGACCAGGCCAAGCGCCTGGGCATCGACATGGACATGGTCACCGCGGTGCTGAACAACGCCTACAGCCAGCGGCAGATCTCGACCATCTACGACAGCCTCAACCAGTACCAGGTGGTGCTGGAGATCAACCCGAAATACGCCTGGGACCCGAGCACCCTCGAGCAGGTGCAGGTGATCACCGCCGACGGCGCCCGGGTGCCGCTGTCCACCTTCGCCCGCTACGAGAACAGCCTGGCCAACGACCGCGTCAGCCACGAAGGGCAGTTTGCCTCCGAAGATATCTCGTTCGACGTCGCCGAAGGCTACAGCCCCGACCAGGCCATGGCCGCATTGGAACGCGCGGTGGCCAAGCTCGGCCTGCCCGAGTCGGTGATCGCCAAGCTCGGCGGCGACGCCGACGCCTTCACCAAGACCACCGAAGGCCAGCCGCTGATGATCCTCGGCGCCCTGGTGCTGGTGTACCTGGTGCTGGGCATTCTTTACGAGAGCTACATCCACCCACTGACGATCCTCTCCACGCTGCCTTCGGCCGGGGTCGGCGCCTTGCTGGCGCTGTACCTGACCGGTGGCGAGTTCAGCCTGATCTCCCTGCTGGGGCTGTTCCTGCTGATCGGCGTGGTGAAGAAGAACGCCATCTTGATGATCGACCTGGCCCTGCAGCTGGAGCGCCATGACGGCCTGTCGCCGGAGGAGTCGATCCGCCGCGCCTGCCTGCTGCGGCTGCGGCCGATCCTGATGACCACCCTGGCCGCGATCCTCGGCGCGCTGCCGCTGCTGCTCAGCCGCGCCGAGGGCGCCGAGATGCGCCAGCCGCTGGGCCTGACCATCATCGGCGGCCTGGTGTTCAGCCAGATTCTCACCCTCTACACCACTCCCGTGGTCTACCTGTACCTCGATCGTCTGCGCCACCGGTTCAACCGCTGGCGCGGCGTGCGCACCGACGCTGCCCTGGATACCCCGCTATGAACTTTGCCCACACCCGAATCCACCGTGCCCTCAAGCTGCTGACCCAGGGACGCGGTTCGCGCCTGGTCAGCGCCGGGCTGTGCGTGGCCATGCTCAGCGCCTGTACCCTGAGCCCGGACTACCACCGCCCTGAGGTCAGTACCCCGGCGCAGTTCAAGCAGGCCGAAGGCTGGACCCAGGCCAACCCGTCCGACGCCATTGCCCGCGGGGCGTGGTGGGAGATCTATGGCGACAAGCAGCTCGACGCCCTGGTGGAGGAGCTCAACCGCAGCAACCAGACGGTGGCGCAGTACGAGGCGCAGTACCGTCAGGCCCAGGCGCTGGTGCGCAGCAGCCGTGCCTCGCTGTTCCCTTCGCTGAACCTGACCACCAGCAAGAACCGTTCGGCCCAGGGCACCGGCAGTTCCAGCTCCAGTCTGTCGAACAACAGCAGCGGCATCCGCGACACCTACAACGCGCAGCTCGGGGTGAGCTGGGAGATCGACCTGTGGGGCAAGTTGCGTGAAACCATGAACGCCAACGAGTCCAGCGCCGAGGCCAGCCTGGCCGACATGGCGGCCATCCGCCTGAGCCAGCAGTCGGAGCTGGTGCAGAACTACCTGCAACTGCGGGTGATCGACGCGCAGAAGCGCCTGCTCGAAGCCACGGTCGCGACCTATGAACGGTCGTTGAAGATGAACGAAAACCAGTACCGCGCCGGGGTTGCCGGGCCGGATGCCGTGGCCCAGGCGCGCACCCAGCTCAAGAGCACCCAGGCCGACCTGATCGACCTGGCCTGGCAGCGGGCGCAGTACGAGAACGCCATCGCCGTGCTGATGGGCAAGGCGCCAGCCGATTTTGCCCTGGCGGCGAGCAACGACATTCCAGCGTTGCCGCAGGTGCCGCTGTCGTTGCCATCGCAGTTGCTCGAGCGGCGTCCCGACATCGCTTCGGCCGAGCGCAAGGTCATGGCGGCCAACTCGAACATCGGCGTGTCGCGGGCGGCGTATTTCCCGGATCTGTCGCTGAGCATGAACGGGGGGTACTCCAGCAGCAGCTTCAACAACTGGATCGAGTTGCCCAACCGCTACTGGTCGGTAGGGCCGCAACTGGCGCTGACGCTGTTCGACGCCGGCAAGCGTAGCGCCGAGGTTGACCGGACGGTGGCGGTGTACGACCAGACCGTGGCGCAGTATCGGCAGACGGTGCTCGACGGGTTCAAGGAGGTCGAGAACTATCTGGTGCAGCTCAAGGTGTACGGGGACGAGGCGGTGGTGCGGCAGGAGGCGCTGGACGCGGCGCGGGAGTCGTTGCGGTTGACCGAGAACCAGTACAAGGCGGGGTTGATCGGGTATCTGGATGTGGTCAATGTGCAGACGACGGCGCTAAGCAACGAGCGGAGTGTGTTGACGTTGTTGCAGGGGCGGTTGGTGGCGAGTGTGCAGTTGATCGCGGCGCTTGGGGGAGGGTGGGATGTTGGGCGGGATTTGGTAGTGGAGTAGGGTTGGGTTTTTTTGGTTTTTTGATTGTTTTGTAAGTTGTAGGCGCATTCATTTGTGATGTCGACGCTTATTCACCTTTCCGCCCTTACGGCGGGTAACTTTTTGAAGGATCAAAAAGT
>NZ_JABWRI010000021.1:0-99437 GCF_014268865.1 Pseudomonas sp. BW16M2
CGCGGGATGGAGCAGCCTGGTAGCTCGTCGGGCTCATAACCCGAAGGTCGTCGGTTCAAATCCGGCTCCCGCAACCAGATTCAAGAAAAGGCCACTGTCGAGACAGTGGCCTTTTTTATTGTCTCTTGATTATCGATCAGTAAAAACTTTCGAAAAATCAAACAGTAACGCTTGACTCCCAGTACAAAATCCGTAGAATTCGGCCCCACAGGCGCGGGATGGAGCAGCCTGGTAGCTCGTCGGGCTCATAACCCGAAGGTCGTCGGTTCAAATCCGGCTCCCGCAACCATATTCGTCAGAACAAGCCCCGCCTATCGCAAGATAGTGCGGGGCTTGTTGCATTCAGGCTCCGTAAAAGCCAATTGCCCCTTCCCCGCTACCTGCCTCCCTTGCCGCGCCCCTGCGGCTGAATGAACTATCTTTAACTATCCTGAAACAGATTAAGCCGTCGGCCCGGAGTAATATTCGGATACGTTTTTCCAAAGGGACTTTCACTTGGCCGTACCTTGCCTTCACCTCGCGCAGACCGCACGAGGCACCCCATGACCGCCCCCACTCCCGAAACCCAGGCACCGCTGACGGCGGCCTTGCCAACGGCTGCCCAGCGCCTGCCCTGGCTGGAGCGCCTGAGCAAGTACCGCCAACCGCTGGGGCTGGCAGTGACCCTGGTGTTGTTCGCCATGGGCCTGATCGCCTGTCGCCACCTGCTGAGCGAACTGGACATCTATGCCCTGCACGATGCCATGCTCAGCGTACCGGCCAATGCACTGCTCGGCGCGGTCCTGGCCACCGTGGTCGGTTTCGTCATCCTGCTGGGCTATGAATGGTCGGCCAGCCGCTACGCGGCCGTGCAACTGCCACCCCGCACCCTGGTGCTGGGCGGCTTCAGTGCCTTCGCCATCGGCAACGCCATTGGCCTGTCGATGCTGTCTGGCGGTTCAGTACGCTATCGCCTCTACGCGCGCCAAGGCCTGGGCGCCGCGGAAGTCGCGCGCATGACGGTCTTTGCCAGTCTCTCGCTGGGCTGTGCCCTCCCGCCCCTGGCGGCACTGGCCACCCTGAGCGATCTGCCGGCGGCGGCAACCGCACTGCGCCTGCAAGCACCGCTGCTGGGCGGTATCGCAGTCGCCGTGCTGGTGGTGGCCACCGCCCTGGTGATGGGCCTGTATCGTCGTCGCCTGCCCGAACAACCGCTGGCCGACAGTCTGCTGGTGCAGTTCGGCCGCCGCACCCTGCGCCTGCCGGGCGCCCGACTGACCGCGCTGCAACTGCTGATCACCGCGCTGGATGTCGCCGCCGCCGCCACCGTGCTCTACCTGCTGCTGCCAGAAGCACCGCCGTTCGGCGCCTTCGTGCTGGTCTACCTGCTCGCCCTCGCCGCCGGCGTGCTCAGCCATGTGCCGGGTGGCGTCGGCGTGTTCGAGGCGATCCTGCTGGCGGCCTTCGCCAACCAGCTGGGGGCCGCGCCGCTGGCCGCCGCGCTGCTGCTGTACCGGCTGATCTACGTGGTCATGCCGCTGCTGGTGGCCTGTGTGCTGCTACTGGCCAACGAGGCCCGCCGCCTGATGGTCACCCAACAGGCGATCCGCGCCGCCTCGGGGCTGGCCGCGCCGGTGCTGGCGATCCTGGTGTTCCTCTCCGGCGTGGTGCTGCTGTTTTCCGGCGCCACCCCGGAAATCGACAGCCGCCTGGAACACATGGGCTTCCTGATTCCGCACCGCCTGATCGATGCCTCGCACTTCGGCGCCAGCCTGATCGGCGTGCTCTGCCTGCTGCTCGCCCAGGGCCTGCGCCGGCGACTGTCGGCTGCCTGGCTGCTGACCACGGTGCTGCTGCTGGTGGGCGCGGTGCTGTCGCTGCTCAAGGGCTTCGACTGGGAAGAAGCCAGCCTGATGTGCTTCACCGCCGCCCTGCTCGCCCTGTTCCGCCGCTCGTTCTACCGCCCCAGCCGCCTGCTGGAGCTGCCGTTCTCGCCGGTATACCTGGTGGCCAGCGCCTGCGTGGTCGGCGCCTCGGTGTGGTTGCTGCTGTTCGCCTACCAGGACGTGCCCTACACCCACAAGCTGTGGTGGCAGTTCACCCTCGACGCCGACGCGCCGCGCGGCCTGCGTGCCGCCCTCGGCAGCGCCGTGCTGTTGGTGATCGTTGCCCTGACCTGGCTGCTGCGCACCGCCCGCCCGGTCATCCACCTGCCGACCGAGGACGAGTTGCAACGCGCCAACCGCATCCTGCTGGCCTCCGACCAGCCCGACGGCGGCCTGGCCCTGACCGGTGACAAGGCGCTGCTGTTCCACCCCAACGACAACGCCTTCCTCATGTACGCCCGCCGCGGTCGCAGCCTGGTGGCCCTGTACGATCCGATCGGGCCGGCCCAGGAGCGCGCCGAGATGATCTGGCAGTTCCGCGACCTGTGCGACCTGCACCATGCGCGCCCGGTGTTCTACCAGGTGCGGGCGGAGAATCTGCCTTTCTACATGGACATCGGCCTGACCGCGATCAAGCTCGGCGAAGAAGCCCGGGTCGACCTGCGGCGCTTCGACATCGAGGCCAAGGGCAAGGAGATGAAGGACCTGCGCTACACCTGGAACCGGGGCGGGCGCGATGGCCTGGCCCTGGAGATCCATGAGCCCGGCCAGGCACCGCTGGCCGAGCTCAAGGAAATCTCCGACGCCTGGCTCGGCGGCAAGAACGTGCGCGAGAAAGGCTTCTCCCTCGGCCGCTTCAGCCCCGAGTACCTGCAGCATTTCCGCATCGCGCTGATCCGCTTCCAGGGCCGCCCGGTGGCCTTCGCCAACCTGCTGGAAACCCACAGCAACGAGTTGGCCAGTCTCGACCTGATGCGCGCGCACCCGGAAGCGCCGAAGCTGACCATGGAATTCATGATGGTCGGCCTGATCCTGCACTACAAGAGCCATGACTATGGCCGTTTCAGCCTGGGGATGGTCCCCCTCTCCGGCTTGCAGCCGCGCCGTGGCGCCCCCTTGACCCAGCGCCTGGGCTCGATGGTGTTCCAGCGCGGCGAGCAGCTCTACAACTTCCAGGGCCTGCGGCGCTTCAAGGACAAGTTCCAGCCGGACTGGGAACCCCGCTACATGGCCGTGCCGGCCGGGCTCGACCCGCTGGTGGCACTGGCTGACACCGCCGCCCTGATCGCTGGCGGCCTGACTGGATTGGTGAAACGTTGATGATCCGACGCTATTGGTTGTACGTACTGATTCCCCTGCTGCTGGCCGTGCTGGCCGGCGGCGCGGCCTTCTGGCTGTGGACCCGGCCGGCGCCCGAGGCGCGCCTGGAGCACCTCACCCTCGACGACGGCAGCGCCCTGACCCGCGCCACCCCCGGCGTGCACGCCAAGGCCCGGGTGGCCATCGGCGTGCCCCAGGACCAGGCCCTGACCGACAAGCAGCTGCTCGACCTGAGCCAGGCCGGCGAGGCCCAGCTGGTGCAGGTGATCCTGCCACCCGCCGATTGCGCCAAGCAGCAGGCGGCGATGGACCAGGCCCTCACCCGCCTGGCTGACAAGCCGACCCTGGTCGCCGGCATCGGTCCGGGCGCGGCCCAGGCCTGGCGCTGGCTGGCCGCGCAGGGCGACGACAAGGCCCGGGCGATCTCGGTGGACTTCACCCTCGAGCAACCCGGTTGCCAGGCCGCCCTGCCCAAGTCCGCCGCCCATGGCCACTGGAACGTGGCCTGGAACGACAACCCGGATGACGCCAGCGCCGCCTTCGTGCGCGACCAAGCCAACGCCGAGACCAGCATCGCCGACTACGACATCCACCTGCCCCAGGTGCTCAAGGCGCAGCTGACCCAGGCCCTGGTCGGCCACGACGGCAACGCCCTGGCGATCCCGGTAGTGGAAGTCCCGGCTGGGCAGACCACCGACACCGTGACCCTGTTCCTTTCCGGCGACGGCGGCTGGCGCGACCTGGACCGCGACGTGGCCGGCGAGATGGCCAAGCTCGGCTACCCGGTGGTGGGCATCGACACCCTGCGCTACTACTGGCAGCACAAGACCCCGGAACAGAGTGCCGCCGACCTGTCCGAACTGATGCAGCACTACCGCCAGAAATGGGGCACCAAGCGCTTCGTACTGACCGGTTACTCGTTTGGCGCCGATGTGCTGCCGGCCATCTACAACCGCCTCTCCGAGGAAGACCAGAAGCGCATCGACGCGGTGATCCTGTTGGCCTTCGCCCGCAGCGGCAGCTTTGAGATCGAGGTGGAAGGCTGGCTGGGCAAGGAAGGTCAGGAGGCCCCGACCGGGCCTGAGATGGCCAGGTTGCCGGCAGCGAAGGTGGTATGCATCTACGGCGTGGAAGAGACCGACGAAAGCGGCTGCACCGACAAGACGGCAGTGGGCGAGCGTATGAAGCTGCCAGGCGGCCATCACTTCGACGAGAACTACCCGGCGCTGGCCAAGCGCCTGATCGGCGAGATCGAGACCCGCCAGGGAAAGGCCAACGTCGCTGAGAAATGATGTAAACCGGTCGCTGTGCGGCCCATCGCGGGGCAAGCCCGCTCCCACAAGGCCTGTGTAATCCTTGTGGGAGCGGGCTTGCCCCGCGATGCTTTCGTCCTCAGATCTCGACCTGCGTCCCCAGCTCGATCACCCGATTGAGCGGCAGGTTGAAGAACCGCAGGTTGCCGTTGGCATTCTTCAGCAGGAACGCGAACAGGTTCCCGCGCCAGCGCGACATGCCTTCAAGACGCGAGGCGATCACCGTTTCCCGGCTGAGGAAGTAGGTGGTGCGCATCGGGCTGAAGTCCAGCTCATCCAGATGGCACAGCTTCAGCGCCGCCGGCACGTCCGGCTCGTCCATGAAGCCGAAGTGCAGCAGCACCCGGAAGAACCCGTCGCCATAGGCCTCCACCTCGAACCGCTCATGCTCCGGCACCCGCGGCCGATCTTCGCTGACCACCGTCAGCAGCACCACCTGGCTGTGCAGAACCTGGTTGTGCAGCATGTTGTGCAGCAGCGCATGGGGCACGGCATCGGGCCGGGCGGTGAGGAACACCGCGGTGCCCTCGACCCGGTGCGGCGGCTGCACGCGGATGCTGCCGATGAACACCGGTAACGGCAGCGCGCCTTCGTCGATGCGGTCGACCAGGATCTGCTTGCCGCGCTTCCAGGTGCTCATCAGCACGAACAACACGATCCCCGCCAGCACCGGGAAGGCGCCGCCCTGGACGATCTTCGGCACGTTGGCGGCGAAGAACAGCCCGTCGACGAACAGGAAGCCCACCAACAGCGGGACCGCCAGCACCGGTGGCCACTTCCACAGCAGCAGCATGACCGCCGAGACCAGGATGGTGGTCATCAGCATGGTGCCGGTAACCGCCACGCCATAGGCCGCAGCGAGGGCGCCGGACGACTCGAAGCCGATCACCAGCAGCACCACACCGACCATCAGGGTCCAGTTCACCGCACCGATGTAGATCTGCCCCTGCTCGTCGCTGGAGGTGTGCTGGATCTGCATACGCGGCACGTAGCCCAGCTGGATGGCCTGGCGGGTCAGGGAGAAGGCACCCGAGATCACCGCCTGGGAAGCGATCACCGTGGCCATGGTTGCCAGGCCGACCAGCGGCAGCAGCGCCCAACTCGGCGCCAGCAAGTAGAACGGATTGCGCGCGGCCTCGGGGTTCTGCAGCAGTATCGCGCCCTGGCCGAAGTAGTTGAGCACCAGCGCCGGCAGCACCAGGGCGAACCAGGCGCGGGCGATGGGCTTGCGGCCGAAGTGGCCCATGTCGGCGTACAGGGCCTCGGCGCCGGTCAGCGCCAGCACCACTGCGCCGAGAATGGCCACGCCCATGCCCGGATGAACGATGAAGAAATTCAGCGCCCAGACCGGGTTGAAGGCCTTGAGCACTTCCGGGCTCTGCGAGATGCCGTGTACCCCCAGCGCCCCCAGCACCACGAACCAGGTGACCATGATCGGGCCGAACAGCTTGCCGATCTTCTCGGTGCCGTGCTTCTGCACCAGGAACAGCGCCACCAGCACCACCAGCGAGATCGGCACCACCCAGTGGTCGATGCCTTCGAAGGCCAGGCCCATGCCCTCCACCGCCGAGAGCACCGACACCGCCGGGGTGATCATGCTGTCGCCATAGAACAGCGAGGCACCGACCAGACCACAGCCGACCATCAGTGCCCGCAGTTTCGGGTATTCAGCCGTGGCGCGCCGCGCCAGCGCGGTGAGCGCCATGGTCCCGCCCTCGCCCTGGTTGTCGGCGCGCAGGATGAACATCACATACTTGAACGATACCACCCAGAGCAGCGACCAGAGGATCAACGACAGGATGCCCAGCACCCCATCGTGATTGACCTGCACGCCGTAACCACCGGTGAAGACCTCTTTGAGGGTGTACAGCGGACTGGTGCCGATATCGCCATAGACCACCCCAACAGCTGCCACGAGCAGCCCCAGCGACTTCGCCGCCCCCTGCTTGCCCTCGTGCCCGCCTTCGGCGTGACTGCTTGCCTGAACCATCGACCACTCCCGCAGAAGGCCAACTAGACCGGTTGAATTCCTACCCGCGCCGGACCACCCCGGATGCCCCGGCGCAACGGCGCGAAGCATAGCGCAGCGTTCGTCGTATTTCTGCTGGTAAAGCGACCTTGCGCTCGCTAGAATTGCGCACTTTTTGATCAGAGGCGCCAAAAAGCGCCCGTCAAGATCGCCCGCGATTCCAGCCGGGCGAACTGCATTCAATACCGAGGTTAGCCATGTCCACCACTCCCGCCACCCCAAAGGTCGGCTTCGTTTCCCTGGGTTGCCCAAAGGCCCTGGTCGATTCCGAGCGCATCCTGACCCAGCTGCGCATGGAAGGCTATGAAGTCGTGCCTACCTACGATGGCGCCGACGTGGTGGTGGTCAACACCTGCGGCTTCATCGACAGCGCCAAGGCCGAGTCGCTGGAAGTGATCGGCGAGGCGATCAAGGAGAACGGCAAGGTCATCGTCACCGGCTGCATGGGTGTCGAGGAAGGCAATATCCGCGACGTACACCCGAGTGTGCTGTCGGTCAGTGGCCCCCAGCAGTACGAGCAGGTGGTCAACGCCGTGCACGAGGTGGTGCCACCACGCCAGGATCACAACCCGCTGATCGACCTGGTGCCGCCGCAAGGCATCAAGCTGACCCCGCGCCACTATGCCTACCTGAAGATTTCCGAAGGCTGCAACCACAGCTGCAGCTTCTGCATCATCCCGTCGATGCGCGGCAAGCTGGTCAGCCGTCCGGTCGGTGAAGTGCTGAGCGAGGCCGAGCGCCTGGTCAAGGCCGGCGTCAAGGAGATCCTGGTGATTTCCCAGGACACCAGCGCCTACGGCGTCGACGTCAAGTACAAGACCGACTTCTGGAACGGCCGCCCGGTCAAGACCCGCATGCTCGAGCTGTGCGAGGCCCTGAGCAGCCTGGGTGCCTGGGTGCGCCTGCACTATGTCTACCCGTACCCGAACGTCGACGACGTGATCCCGCTGATGGCCGCCGGCAAGATCCTGCCGTACCTGGACATCCCGTTCCAGCACGCCAGCCCCAAGGTGCTCAAGTCGATGAAGCGCCCGGCCTTCGAAGACCGCACCCTGGCGCGCATCAAGAGCTGGCGCGAGCAGTGCCCTGAGCTGGTGATCCGTTCGACCTTCATCGTCGGCTTCCCCGGCGAGACCGAGGAAGACTTCCAGTACCTGCTCGACTGGCTGACCGAAGCCCAGCTCGACCGCGTCGGCTGCTTCCAGTACTCGCCGGTCGAAGGCGCCCCGGCCAATGACCTGGGCCTGGATGAAGTACCGGACGACGTCAAGCAGGAGCGCTGGGACCGCTTCATGGCCCACCAGCAGGCGATCAGCGCCGCGCGCCTGCAACAACGCATCGGCAAGGAGATCGAAGTGCTGATCGACGAGGTCGAGGAACAAGGCTCGGTCGGCCGCAGCTTCTTCGACGCGCCGGAGATCGACGGCAACGTGTTCATCGACGGCGACCACGGCTTCAAGCCGGGCGACAAGGTCCGTTGCCGCATCGTCGATGCCGACGAGTACGACATGTGGGCCGAGCCCGTCTGAGCGATGATCGCCTGAAGATACCCCGCCCACTGGCGGGGTATTTTTTTGCATCTATGTTTTCCTCAATGGCCCCGAGGATCACAGGATGTCGCCCACCGTCACGCTGCAAACGCCCCACCTGAGCGACTACCCCGAACTGGTTCGAGTGTGGGAGGCGTCAGTGCGCGCTACCCACGACTTCCTGCCCGACGGCTACATCGTGCTGCTGCGCGAGCATGTACTGCGCAAGTACCTCGATGCGGTGATGCTGGTCTGCTGCAAGGACGCCAGGCGGCGCATCCTCGGTTTCGCCGGCGTGGCCAACGGCCGTGTCGACATGCTTTTTGTCGCGCCGGAGCACCGTGGCCAGGGTATCGGCCAGCGCCTGCTGCGGCACGCGGTAAGCGAGCTCAACGCCGAACGCCTGGATGTCAACGAGCAGAACCCCCAGGCCCTGGGCTTCTATCTGCACGAGGGTTTCGAGGTGTACGGGCGCTCGGAAACCGACGGCCTGGGGCAGCCCTATCCCCTGCTGCACATGAGGCTAGTTCGTACAACGTCCTAGGACATAAGCCAAGGAAACCAACACTCAGCTCCGAAATGGCGGAAATGACATCGATTTGCAGCCGCTGCCCCGCGCAGGCAGGTACAATGAAAGCTTTCCCTGCCGCGTGATGCCCGTGTCCATGTCCGAACCCATTCGTCTCTCCAAACGCCTCATCGAACAGCTTGGCTGCTCCCGCCGAGAGGCCGAACTGTACATCGAGGGAGGCTGGGTCACGGTCGACGGCGAGGTGGTCGAGCAGCCACAGTTCAAGGTCGCTGGGCAACGCGTCGAACTGCTCCCGGGTGCCCGCGCCGAAACGCTGGAGCCGGTGACCCTGCTACTCAACCAGCAGGTCGGGCAGGACACCGCCAGCGCCCAGGCGGGCATGAACATGGCCAGCCTCAGCGAAGCGCACCGCGAAGGCGTGCGCCCGCTTCACGGGCATTTCGCCCGCCAGGCCTGCGTCGCCCCACTGCTGCCTGGCGCCAGCGGCCTGCAACTGTTCACCCAAGACTGGCGGGTGACCCGCAAGCTAGACGCCGACCTGCGCCGCATGGAGCAGGAATACATTGTGCAGGTCAGCGGTCAAGCCAAGCCAGGCGCCCTCGAGCGCCTGGCCCGCGGTGTCGAGCGCAAGGGCGTCGAACTGCCGAAGGCCAAGGCCAGCTGGCAGAACGAACAGCACCTGCGCATGGTCCTGAAAAACCCGCAGCCCGGGTTGATCGAACAACTGTGCGAGACCGCTGGCCTCAAGGTCCTGGCGATGCGCCGCATTCGCCTGGGTGGCGTGTCGATGGGCAAGCTGCCAGTGGGCCAGTGGCGCTATGTGGCCGCCACCGAACGCTTTTAGCATTACCGCCGCGCAATGAGTGACGCGGCAACAGAACAGGATTCGCTGCAATGAACCACAACGATGTACTGCGCAGCCTGCGCTACATGCTCAAGGCCAACGACCAGAAGCTGGCCGAGATCATCAAGCTCTCGGGCCTTGAGGTTTCCGCCGAGGCCATCGCCGGCTACGTCAAGAAAGAAGAGGAACCTGGCTTCGTGTCCTGCCCGGAGAAGGTCATGGCACACTTCCTCGACGGCCTGGTAATCCACCGTCGCGGCCGTGACGACAGCCGTCCACCGCAGCCAATCGAGGTGCCGGTGACCAACAACACCGTGCTCAAGAAGCTGCGGGTGGCCTTCGAGCTGAAGGAAGACGACCTGCACGCAGTGCTCAAGTCGGTCAACTTCCCGGTGTCCAAGCCCGAGCTGAGCGCACTGTTCCGCAAGGTCGGCCACGACAACTACCGCCCCTGCGGCGACCAGTTGCTGCGCAACTTCCTCAAGGGCCTGACCCTGCGCGTGCGCGGCTGAGCCGTGATGCAGCATACCGTCTCACCGGTCGGCATCATCCGCTCCTGCTTCAAGGAGAAGTTCGCCATCCCGCGCCAGCCCCAGCTGGCGCCGGCCGCCCGTGGCGTGCTGGAGTTGCTGTCGCCCTTTGACCAGAGCGATGCCGTCGAAGGGCTGGAACAGGTCAGCCATGTATGGCTGCTGTTCCTGTTCCACCAGGCACTGGAAGACAAGCCACGCCTGAAGGTTCGGCCACCGCGCCTGGGCGGCAACAAGAGCATGGGGGTGTTCGCCACCCGGGCCACCCATCGACCCAATGGCATCGGTCAGTCGGTGGTGCGCCTGGAAGGCGTCGAGCCGGGGCGTTTGCTGCTGTCGGGGATCGACCTGCTGGACGGTACCCCGGTGCTGGATATCAAGCCTTACGTGCCGTATGCGGACAGCGTCGCCGAGGCATCGAACCTGATGGCCAGTGATGCGCCGGAGCCGATCAGCGTGCAATGGAGCGAGAGCGCACTGCCCCAGGCACACACCCACGCACTGCGCCTGGGCGAACCCTTGGTCGAGCTGATCGAGCAGTGCCTGGCCCAGGATCCACGCCCGGCCTACCAGGTACCACCGCCCGAACGGGTGTATGGGGTGAAGTTCTGGGATGTGCAGGTGCGCTGGCATTACCCGCAGCCGGATGTAATCCGGGTGCTGGAGGTGATGCTGGAGTGATGTGACGTCGATCAGACGCACATGCCAGGCATAAAAAAACGCAGGCCAAGCCTGCGTTTTTCATGCCTGCCGCTCGCCTTACTTCTCGACGAACGCACGCTCGATCAGGTAATCACCCGGCTCACGCATGCGCGGGGAGATCTTCAGGCCGAAGCTGTCGAGCACTTCGCTGGTCTCGTCGAGCATGCTCGGGCTGCCGCAGATCATCGCGCGGTCGTCCTGCGGGTTGATCGGTGGCAGGCCGATGTCGCTGAACAGCTTGCCGCTGCGCATCAGGTCGGTCAGGCGACCCTGGTTCTCGAACGGCTCACGGGTCACGGTCGGGTAGTAGATCAGCTTGTCGCGCACCGCGTCACCGAAGAACTCGTTCTGCGGCAGGTGCTCGGTGATGAACTCACGGTAGGCCACTTCGTTGACGTAGCGCACGCCGTGGACCAGGATCACCTTCTCGAAGCGCTCGTAGGTCTCCGGATCCTGGATGACGCTCATGAACGGCGCCAGGCCAGTGCCGGTGCTCAGCAGGTAGAGATGCTTGCCCGGGTTCAGGTCGTCGAGCACCAGGGTACCGGTAGGCTTCTTGCTGATGATGATCTCGTCGCCTTCCTTCAGGTGCTGCAGCTGCGAGGTCAGCGGGCCGTCCGGCACCTTGATGCTGAAGAACTCCAGGTGCTCTTCCCAGTTCGGCGAGGCGATGGAGTAGGCGCGCATGAGCGGACGGCCGCTGTCCTGCTGCAGGCCGATCATCACGAACTGACCGTTCTCGAAGCGCAGACCCGGATCACGGGTGCACTTGAAGCTGAACAGGGTGTCGTTCCAGTGGTGCACACTGAGGACACGTTCGTGGTTCATGTTGCTCATCGATGGGGCTCCTGAAGGAAAACGCGGCGCGCGCAAGACGCGCAGTTGCGCGATAGTTTAGGGGCAGCGACAATATCTGTTAACTGAATTATCAAGATATGTGTTATCGGTTATATAGATATGCGATTCACACTCCGTCAGCTCCAGGTCTTCGTCGCCGTCGCCCAGCACCAGAGCGTGTCCCGGGCCGCTGGCGTGCTGGCCTTGTCGCAATCGGCCGCCAGCACCTCGATCACCGAACTGGAACGCCAATCCAGCTGCCAGTTGTTCGACCGCGCCGGCAAGCGCCTGAGCCTCAATGCCCTGGGCCATCAACTGCTGCCCCAGGCCGTGGCCCTGCTCGACCAGGCCAAGGAGATCGAGGACCTGCTCAACGGCAAGTCGGGGTTCGGCTCGCTGGCTGTCGGCGCCACGTTGACCATCGGCAACTATCTGGCCACCCTGCTGATCGGCAGCTTCATGCAGGTGCACCCGGAAAGCCAGGTCAAGCTGCATGTGCAGAACACCGCGCATATCGTGCAACAGGTCGCCCACTATGAAATTGACCTGGGTCTAATCGAAGGTGACTGCAACCACCCCGATCTCGAGGTGCAGCCTTGGGTGGAGGACGAACTGGTGGTGTTCTGCGCGCCCCAGCATCCCCTGGCGAAGGTCGGCCATGCCAGTATCGAGCAGTTATCCCATGAAGCCTGGATCCTGCGTGAGCAGGGCTCGGGCACGCGCCTGACCTTCGACCAGGCCATGCGCCATCACCGCGCCAACCTGAACATCCGCCTGGAGCTGGAACACACCGAGGCGATCAAGCGCGCGGTGGAGTCGGGCCTTGGCATCGGCTGCATTTCGCGTCTGGCCCTGCGTGACGCCTTCCGCCGCGGCAGCCTGGTGCCGGTGGAAACCCCGACCCTGGACCTGGCGCGGCAGTTCTACTTCATCTGGCACAAGCAGAAGTACCAGACCTCGGCCATGCGCGAGTTCCTCGAGCTGTGCCGCAGCTTCACCGCCGGCGTTCGGCGCAGCGACGAGATCGTGCTGCCACCGATCGCCTGAAGGCTCAACCGAGCAGGATCACGCCCCAAACCACCGCGACCATGCTCATGGCCACCAACTGCGCGGCGCTGCCCATGTCCTTGGCGTTCTTCGACAGCGGGTGGCGATCGAGGGAGATGCGGTCGATGGCCGCCTCCACCGCCGAATTGAGCAATTCGACGATCAGCCCCAGCAGGCACACGGCAATGAGGATCGCCCGCTCACCGCGGCTGACCGGCAGCCAGAAGGCCAGCGGCACCAGCACCACGTTGAGCAGCACCAGTTGACGGAAAGCGGCCTCGCCCTTGAAGGCGGTGCGCAGGCCGTCCAGCGAGTAGCCGGCGGCGTTGACGATACGTTTGAGGCCGGTCTGGCCTTTGAATGGCGACATGTGTGTCCGTCACTTCACCGGAGAAAGGCCCGCAGGCTAGTCCAGTCGGAGTCAAAAAAGCGTGAATGCACGGGTACTTAGCTGGCCGAAACCGATTCAAGTTGTTGCAGCAGCAACGCCGCCTGGGTCCGCG
This sequence comes from Pseudomonas sp. BW16M2, assembly GCF_014268865.1. NCBI lineage: Bacteria > Pseudomonadati > Pseudomonadota > Gammaproteobacteria > Pseudomonadales > Pseudomonadaceae > Pseudomonas > Pseudomonas sp. BW16M2. The sequence goes on from NZ_JABWRI010000021.1 coordinate 13,052, forward strand.
TGCGCACCCCCAGCTTGCGGAAGATCGCCGTCACGTGGGCCTTGATGGTCGCCTCGGAAACGTTCAGCTCATAGGCAATCTGCTTGTTCAGCAGCCCTTCGCAGACCATGGTCAGCACGCGGAACTGCTGCGGGGTGAGGCTGGCCAGGCCTTCGCTGGCGGCCTTGGCCTCGGCCGACACATCGACCTTGTCGAACGCCTGCGGCGGCCACCAGACATCACCGTCGAGCACGTTGCGCACCGCTTCCTGGATCTTGCTCAGCTCGCTGGACTTGGGAATGAAACCGCTGGCGCCGAATTCGCGGGACTTGACCACGACGGCTGCCTCTTCCTGGGCCGAGACCATTACCACTGGGATCTGCGGGTACTGGCCGCGCAGCAGGACCAGGCCAGAGAATCCGTAGGCGCCGGGCATGTTCAGGTCCAGCAGGACCAGGTCCCAGTCGGCTTTCTCGGTGAGGCTGGTTTCCAGTTCGGCGATGCTCGCCACCTCGACCAGGCGCACGTCCGGGCCCAGGCCGAGGGTAACGGCCTGGCGCAGTGCGCTGCGAAACAGCGGGTGGTCATCGGCAATCAGGATTTCGTATGTGGCCATCGATCTAAGGATCCTGTTCTGTGCCAGGCGCAGGGGATACGGGAGACGCCTGGCGGGCAACTCATGGCGCGAACGGCAGGGCCGCCGGCCGGGATGGCACGGCGAAGTCCGGGGTAACAGCAGCTTCGTCGTGCCCGAAGCGGCGCCAAGGATGCCGAGCACGCCCCGGGTGGTCAAGCCAATTGCCCGGTCGAACCCGCCTACCCTGGCTGCCAGCCCCGACAGTATGAACCAATCCGTCGCGCCTGCCCCTTGGACTATAGGAAGGTATGCAAACGCTGGTGGACCTCGTCCTGCTCGTCCAGCGGCAGGCGCCGCTTGCCGCTCAGGTAGTGCAGGCTGAAGACGTCCAGGTAGGCGTCCAGGGCCTGCGAGGCCTGGCCGTCGCCGGCCAGTTCCAGGCACATGGCGGCCACTTCGGCGGTGCAGAAGTGATCGTCGCGCTTGGAACGGCGCAGGCGGTAGCGCGACATCTGCTCCGGTTGCAGGCTCAGCACCGGGAAGCGATCGAGGTAAGGGCTCTTGCGGAACATCTTGCGCGCCTCGGTCCAGGTGGCGTCGAGCAGGATGAACAACGGGCGCTTGCCCGGCTCGCGCACGACTTCGCTGACCACCCGCTCTTCCTTGACGAACTCGCCCGGAAAGACGATGTAGGGCTGCCATCGGGGATCGTCCAGCAGCGCCAGCAGCCCCTCGTCCACCGACGTGCGCAACCAGCCGAAGGCCGAGGTGTCCTCGATCACATCGGCGATCAGCCAGCCGGTGTTGGTCGGCTTCAATGGCTCGGTGTCGTGCATCAGCAGGCACATGCCGGACTCGGCCGGCACCCGGGGTTTCCAGGCACACAGGCAGTGCGTGGCGATCACCCGGCAATCCGGGCAGCGCTCGGCGCGCGAGCCTCGGGCGACAAAGGGTTTGATGCTGCGCGCCAGGCGCTCGGCGCGCAGGCGCGCTACCGCGTGGCTCATGGCAGCAGGCCTTGGCAGGGAAGTGGGAGGGGCACGGCGACGACTCGATGAAAACAAAGCGCCCAGTCTACCAGAGCCCACGTCTTTTGCCGTGCAGCCAGCGGCGCCGCTCCTTTATAATCGCAGGTTCTGGCGGCCTGGAAACCCTGCGCTTTCATGGAACGCCGCCCGTAGGCGCTGGTCAAAGCGCCAGTCATCGAACCAGGAGAGATCCATGCTGCGTCTTATCGTCCCGACCCTGAGCCTGTTGCTCGCCCTGCCCCTGGCCGCCCAGGCTGCGTCCAAGCAGGAATACGAGCTGAACCAGATGCTGCAGAAGGTCGCCAAGGAAAGCAGCGTCGGCACCCCGCGGGCCATCAACGAGGACATCCTCGACCAGGGCTACACCGTCGAAGGCAAGGCACTGGTCAACCACCTGAGCGTGCGCCAGGAGCATGCCCAGCGCATGCAGGCCAATCCTGCGCAGGTCCGCAGCCAGCTGGGTGACAGCGTGTGCCGCAACAACGGCTACCGCCAGCTGATGTCCAAGGGCGCCGTGATGGTCTACCGCTTCACCGTCTACAAGACCAACCAGCCGGTCATGGACCAGGCGTTCGACGCTGCCAGCTGCACAGCCGGCAACAAGAAGAAGTGATTCAGGCCAGCTGATCGCTGTTTCTGGCGCGCCGCTGCTCATCATCGGCGCGCAACTCGGCCAGCAGGGCCTGCAGGTAACGCGAATGCGCCTCGGCCCCCTGCAGGCGACGCACGCACTCCCCCTCAAGGCTCAGGTGATGAGCCTTGGCCTCGTACTCGAGCAACTGCAACAGTTGCCCATCCACCTCGATCACCAGCCGGTGCATACCGCCACCTCGCTGTATCGCCCACTGTCCCCAGTTAACCAAAGTCCCGCCAGCACTGGTTTGCGCCTGACCGGCGGTAGTGCGCGCCTGTGGCGGCACGAAGCCGCGCCAGCGTCTAGATTGATAACGAGTACCCACAACAACGACAACGCGATGGAATTGCCACTGCAACATGGCCTTGAAGGCCTACTGCAACGCTCGGGGGGCACACTCGAGCCACAGCAGCCAGCGACACACGCAGTGTCGCGGCCGGGACACGCCATCGACCCGGTCAGAGGTTTTGCTGCAGAAGGAGACGTTGAATGCCTTACCAATCGAACGAGCTGCTGTTCAACCATTTCAGGGACAACGGCATCGACCTGAGCAAGATCGACGAGCAACTGCAACTGGTCGCGCCGAACAGTCCCAACCTGCCGCTGTACCGCGACATGCTGCTGACCGTGCTGCGCATGGCCCACGACGATCGCAACCGCTGGAACGCCAAGATCACCCTGCAGGCCCTGCGCGAGCTGGACCACTCCTTCCGCACCCTCGAGCACTACAAGGGGCGGCGTAAGGTCACCGTGTTCGGCTCGGCGCGCACGCCGCTGGAACACCCTATGTACGCCCTGGCCCGGGAACTGGGCGCAACGCTGGCGCGTTCGGACCTGATGGTGATCACCGGCGCCGGCGGCGGGATCATGGCCGCCGCCCATGAAGGCGCCGGCACCGACCACAGCCTGGGCTTCAACATCACCCTGCCGTTCGAACAGCACGCCAATGCCACGGTCAATGGCACCGACAAGCTGCTGCCGTTCCACTTTTTCTTCATCCGCAAGCTGTTCTTCGTCAAGGAAGCCGACGCATTGGTGCTCTGCCCCGGTGGCTTCGGCACCCTCGACGAGGCGTTGGAGGTACTGACGCTGATCCAGACCGGCAAGAGCCCGTTGGTGCCGGTGGTGCTGCTCGACTCGCCCGGCGGCAGTTTCTGGCAGGACGCCCTGGGCTTCATCAGCCGCCAACTCGAAGAGAACCGCTACATCCTGCCCAGCGACCTCAAGCTGGTACGCCTGGTGCACAGCGCCGACGAGGCGGTCGAGGAGATCAACCAGTTCTACAGCAACTACCACTCCAGCCGCTGGCTGAAGAGCCAGTTCGTGATCCGCATGCACCACCCCTTGAGCGAGGCGGCCCTGCATGATGTGGAGGAAGGCTTCGCCGACCTGCGCCTGAGCGGCAGGTACCACCAGCAACCGGACAGCGGCGCCGAACATGAGGAAGGCAACTTCAGCCACCTGACGCGCCTGACCTTCGCCTTCAACGGCCGCGACCAGGGCCGCCTGCGCGAACTGGTGGACTTCATCAACCTGCCGGAGAACTGGGCCAAACCCCAGCCGATGCACACCACCCAGCGCGCCCGGGAAGCGCTGCGAGTCAGCTGAACGCAAAATGCCCTGTACGGCTGACACGCATGGGCGTCAGCCGTACAGGGCATCAATAATCGTCGAGGTCGCGACCGCTGAGTAGCCGACCGATCATGTCCATGGGGAAACCACGGTAGGCGAGAAAGCGCGTCTGTTGCGCCCGGCTGCGTGGGTCTTGCGGGCGTTGCCCGGCGAACTTGCGCTGCCAGACATCGCGCAGTTGCGTCGCCCAGTCCACTTCGCTGTCGCGCAGGGCTTGGTCGATATCGCCACGGTTCAAACCACGCTGGCCAAGCTCCTCGCGAATTCGCGCGGGGCCGTAGCCAGCACTGGACCGGTAGCGGATGAAACTTTCCAGATAGCGAGCTTCACTGAGTAGCCCTTCTTCGGCCAGCCGATCAAGCGCAGGCTCGATCAGCTCATCCGGTGCACCACGCTGACGCAACTTGCGCGTCAGCTCGACACGACCATGCTCGCGGCGTGCGAGCAGGTCCATGGCTGTCCGCCGAACGGCGACGGGGGTGTCGAGTACGACGGACATGGGGCCAATCAATAACCGGCGTCAGCGTCAGCCAGGTCGTCGGCATCGGCTTCGGCTGCACCGGCCTTGGCGGCAGCTGCAGCAGCGGCGGCGGCACCAGCGGTCAGCAGCTTGTCGCGAATCTGCTTCTCGATCTCGCTGCCAATGGCCGGGTTCTCTTGCAGGTACTTGGCGGCGTTGGCCTTGCCCTGACCGATCTTGTTACCCTGGTAGCTGTACCAGGCACCGGATTTTTCCACCAGGCCTTGGGACACACCCAGGTCGATGATCTCGCCGTTACGGTAGATGCCCTTGCCGTAGAGGATCTGGAACTCGGCCTGACGGAACGGTGGCGAAACCTTGTTCTTGACGATCTTGACGCGGGTTTCGCTGCCAACCACTTCGTCGCCTTCCTTGACCGCGCCGGTACGGCGGATGTCCAGGCGCACCGAGGCGTAGAACTTCAGGGCGTTACCACCGGTTGTGGTTTCCGGGCTGCCGAACATCACGCCGATCTTCATACGGATCTGGTTGATGAAGATGACCAGGCAGTTGGCGTTCTTGATGTTACCGGTGATCTTGCGCAGGGCCTGGGACATCAGGCGGGCCTGCAGGCCGACGTGCATGTCGCCCATCTCGCCTTCGATCTCGGCCTTCGGCACCAGGGCGGCCACGGAGTCGACGATGATCACGTCGACGGCGTTGGAGCGCACCAGCATGTCGGTGATTTCCAGGGCCTGCTCGCCGGTGTCCGGCTGCGAGACCAGCAGGTCGTCGACGTTGACGCCCAGTTTGCCGGCGTATTCAGGGTCGAGGGCGTGCTCGGCGTCGACGAAGGCGCAGGTGGCGCCGTTCTTCTGGGCCTCAGCGATGACCGACAGGGTCAGCGTGGTTTTACCCGAGGATTCCGGGCCGTAGATCTCGACGATACGGCCTTTCGGCAGACCGCCGATGCCCAGGGCGATGTCCAGGCCCAGGGAACCGGTGGAGATGGCTGGGATGGCCTGGCGCTCGTGGTCGCCCATGCGCATGACCGCGCCCTTGCCGAATTGGCGTTCGATTTGACCCAGGGCCGCAGCCAAGGCGCGCTTCTTGTTGTCGTCCATTGAAATCCTCACGTGTTCGACGTGGCCCTGACGGCCGGAATAACTGTATAAGTAGCCAGTATTATTCCACAGCGATTCGTTTCCGCAAACCCCCGTCGGGCGATTTACTCCGCGCCAAGCTGTAACAAGCCGTCTAACGCGGCGATCACCGTCTGTCGGCGCACCGCTTCGCGGTCACCGTCGAAGTGCCGGCGCTCGCTGCTCACGTGGGTTCCGTCGGCCCAGGCCAGCCACACCGTGCCCACCGGCTTGGCCGGCGAACCGCCGTCGGGACCGGCCACGCCGCTGACCGCCACCGCAAAGCGCGCTCCGCTGGCGGCCTGGGCGCCCCGCACCATGGCCTCGACCACTTCCTGGCTGACCGCCCCCACCTGGGCGAACAACGCCTCGGGGACGCCCAGCTGGCGGGTTTTCTGGGCATTGGAATAGGTGACATAGCCGGCCTCGAACCAGGCCGAGCTGCCGGGGATGCGGGTGATCGCCTCGGCGATGCCGCCGCCGGTGCAGGATTCGGCGGTGCTCACCTGGGCGTTGAAGCGCCGCAGGTGTTCACCCAGGCGGGTGGAGAGAACGGTGATCGGGTCCATGGCTAGCTCCTGGCAAGACTGCGCCCTACCCTACCACTCCCGCCCCTGCTGGCAAGCGCTCAAGGCGACAGCGCGCGGATATAGGCCTGGCACGCCCGCAAGGCAATCAGTCCACGGTCGCCGTCGTCGGTGATGGCGACAATTCGTCGAGCATGCGCCGGGTCAAGTCGGGCGCGTACGGGGCCATGATCCACGCCGCTGGTGCCGGCGGCGGCAGGCATTGGGGCACAGGCGGTGTCGCGCTCGACCAGGACCGACAGGCGCAGATCGGCAGTAGCAAGGCGGTCACGCAGGCGAGCCTGAGTCTGTTGGGCATCGGTCAGCTCCTGGAAATGCTTCGTTTCACTGTCGTGCAGGCGTTGTTCGAGGTCCTGGCGCTGATCGCGCTCGGCGAGCAACAGGCCGTGCAGCGCCTCGGCCTGGTCCAGGCGCTGCTGCACCAGCGCCTGTTCCTGCTCGGCCAGTTGACGGCCAAGGCGCCAGCCCTGCAGCTGCCAGGCCAACGCGGCGGACAGCGCCATCAAGCCGAGGCACAACACCAATTGCAGGCGGTTCAGCACAGTACCTCCCGCGCCCGCGCCCACAGCTCGAGCCGTTCCGATAAGCCGTTCAGGCCGCCGTTGATATGCCGGGTGATGCGGTTGAACTCACCCTGGTCGGCCAGGGCATTGAGCCCGCGCGAGTGCCAGAACCAGGCCGCCGACTCGCAGGCCCAGCGCGGCTGCTCGAGCATCTGCGGTTGCGCCAGCAGGCGTTCGTCGCCGAACAGCGCACGGCTGCAGGCTTGGTAGTTGTTGCGCCCGGTCACCTGGATCAGGCCACGGCCACAATAGCGTTGGCCGTCGCCGTCGGCTTCGGGGGTGTTACCCAGGCGCAGGGCCAGGGTGCCGGTGTCGTAGCGGGCCAGGTAGCGATCGTTGCCCAGTTCCTTGACGTAGCGCAGCTGGCCGGATTCATGGCCGACCTGGGCCAGGAACGCGGCAATGCGTTTGGGGTGGTCGATTTCCCAGTTGGCCATGGCCGTGTTCAGCGCCGGCAGGAAGGCGGCGACGCGTTGGCCGGCGAGCGGGTAGATCTGCTTGAGTTGCTGTTCAGTGAGCGGCATCGGTGCATTCTCCATTGCGGTCTGATCGAAAGGCGGCCGGTGCCGCCTGTGGCTCGCTCATGGGCGATGGCTCGAAGCGCTTGGCTTTCACAGGGGTCAAGATGTGGCGTGCGCCGTACCTGATCTGGAGCTCTGAAACAGGGTGATGCGGCCGGCTGACAGCGACTATAGGGAGCGCCACCGCCGGCAGGCATCGGGAAACCCTCACCGCCCTGTCTCAGGCCTTGAGCGAACCCGCCCGCCGAGGCGCGGAACCCTTGGCCTTGGCCTTGCCCTGGCGGCCGCCGTTGCACTGCACGGTGGTGCGCCAGCCGCTGCTGGTGAACACCTGCTCGACCGACTCGATCAGGTAGTGGCCATCCAGCCCGGCCAGGAAGCCCTGGACATCGATGGCGCGCTCGGCGAACAGGTCGGTGCGCCCGGGCATGTCCAGGCGCACGCTGGCGGTGTCGCGGTTGAAGCTGGCCAGGCGGGCGCGGGCGGCCTGTTCCGCCGCCGCGCGGTTGGGATACAGGTGGCGGTCGGTGTAGACCGGCTGCAGGCCGTCCGGCGCATCGCCATTGTCCAGTTCCACCGCCTGCAGGCGCCCGCTGGCGCTGTCCTGGTGGCGGGTCCTGACGGCCTTGTGGGTACTCTTGTCAGCCAGGCGAAACTGCCACTGGCTGACGTCGCTGCGGACAATGCCGATCACCCCCAGGGGCTTGCCGCTGGCGCTCTGGCCGCCCTGGCGCGGCAGCACCAGCAGCTGGCCGTTGGCGAGCTTGGCGGTGCAGTCATGCAGGCGTGCCAGGCGGGTGATGAAGTTGAAGTCCGACTCGCTGTACTGGTCGATCCGCGGCACCTGCACGGCTACCGGGCACACGGCCTGCCAGCCATTGCGGGCGCCGATCTCGGCGACGATGCGCTGCAACGTCGCATTCTCCCAACTGCCACTGCGGATGGTCTTGCCGCTGCCGCGCAGGTCGCTGGCCTTGCCGCGGATCACGAGGGTGTCCGGCGGGCCGGACAGCTCGACCTCATCCACGGTGTAGCGGCCCAGGCGGTTCAGCGGGTGCCCGGCGTAACCCAGGTGCACCTCGAGCACTGCGCCCCTGGCTGGCAAGGCCAGGGCGCCATCGCGGGCATCGAGGCGCAGTTCGAACTCGTCGGATTCCAGGCCTGGTTTATCAGTGGTGCGTAACAGCAACAGGCGGTCGTTAAGCAGCGTGGTGATGTCATGGCCGTCCGCGATGATGCGGAATTGAGGTTGCATGGTTGGTGCTCCACTGTGTTGATGTAGCGAGGACGGCGTGGGAGCGGGCTTGCCCCGCGACGGCGCCATCGCGGGGCAAGCCCGCTCCCACGTGCAGTTCAGGAAAGGTGAGTGGTCAATCCCACAACTGCAGGCTGGTGCTCGTCGTCATTGGCAGCTCCGGCAAGAGGATCCTCACCCCGGCGCGAAACGGCTGCGCCTCGTCCGCCAGGCCCTGGTTGGCATCCAGCACGGCCTCGACCGTGCCGGCCAAGTGGCCGTAATAGTGCTGGCAGAGGGTATCGAGCAGGTCGCCCTCAGACGTTGTGCAGGTCTTGGCCATAGCTCACGAACTCCAGTGAAAACCCTTGTTTGCGCGGAATGCCGCCGGCCAGCAGGACGCTCTGCTCCTCCTCGATGCTGGTCAGGCACCAGGTGCCGAGCACCTCGCCGTAGCCGGTGGTCAACGACAGCGGCAGCAGCTGGCGGCCGATGCTGCGCAGCGCCTGCAACTGACCGAGCCCGCCCTTGAACCCGGGGAAGATCGCGCCACGGATGTTGATGCTCTCCTCGCCCAGGCTGACCGCCTGCTGGGCGCTCTCGCGGCTCAGGCGTTCCTGCCCGGCCCAGCGAAAACGCGTCTGCCGGCGCAACTGGTCGAAGGCAGCGGTGTCGAGGTTGAAGTAGTACGGCGCCGCGCCCGCCTTGAGCGGTTGCAGCACCAGCAAGTGCGGGAACGGCTTGACCGCTTCGGCGGCTGGCGTCGCGTCGGGCGCGAAGCCCAGCGTCGACAGCACGCCATTGACGGTCGAGCGCACCTCCCCCACCACACGGCGAATCGCCGCACCGGCCTTGGCGGCGTGAGCGGCGAAGCCGTCGATGCGATCACGCACCTGACGCACCGCCGCCACCGCCTGGTCGTACTTGGCCACCACCTTGGCAACCCGGGCCTGGGCATTGGTGATCGCGCGCATGGTGCGCTGCAGCTTGGCCCCGATGATCGGGCCGACCACCGGCAAACCTTCCAGCTCACCCACCGCGCCCTGTATATGGACGATCGCGTCGTTCATCGGATCGAGCATGGCGTCGGCACGCCGACGCCCTGCCTCTCCCGCCTTGACCAGGGCGTGCAGCGTGGCTTGCAGCTGCTCCAGATAGGTCATGGATCCTCCTTAAAGTGCGATATGTGGGGTGTCGGCCAACTGCGCGGAACGGGCCTGACGCATGAGTTCCTCGAGCTGACGACGAGCGATGGCCTCCAACTGTTGCAACACCGACGGGTCATCGAGACTGTTGCTGAACGTGACCGGCATGTTGGCGGTGAAGGTGAACTGCTGGTTGATCGGCGCGGGGGGGACCGCTGGCGTGGCCACCGCTACCGGTGGTACAGGTGCCGGCGGCTGTGCTGCGGGGCTATCCATTGCCCGTGCCGCCTCTCCCAGGCCCGGCTTGGCGGCGGGCTCTTCCTTGCCCGAACCCAGCGCCTTGCCCAGCCAGCCACCGATACTTTCACCTCCCATGCTGCCCAGCACGCCACCGATCAGGCCACCGATCGCGGTGCCGATCACCGGTACCACCGACCCGATGGCGGCACCTGCCGCAGCACCGGCCAGGCCGCCTCCCAGGCCTCCGACGGCGGTGCCATATCCTTCGAGTTTCTGCTCGGGGGTGGCATCGCTGTTGTAGGTCTCGGCAAGTTGCATACCGGTGTCGAGCAAGTTGGCACCAGGAATGCGCCTGAACACTCGCCTTGCCACCGAGGCGCCGGCATTGCCGGCCACCGCCCTACCCACCTGGCCCGTGACCGCAGTACCGGCGAGCCCAATAGCGCTGGCTGCCGATGCGGCGGCTGACGGGCTGTCCGGAACAGCCTCCTGCCCCTCGAAGAAGGCCGCCTCGTCCTCGGCTTCGTCGACCTCTTCTTCCTCCTCCTCTTCCTCCGGCTCCTCGGCATCGTCACCCGCTTTCGGCATGCGAGCGGCAGTCGTGGGAGTCTTGGCCTTGTCGGCAGGAGCCTCGTTGGCGGCGGGCTTGTCAGAGAACAATCCATGGAGCGTCTTGCCAGCCAGGCCGCCGAGACCTTCACCGATCATTTCGCCGATCTCACCACCGTACTTCTGGATCTGCTTGTTCTTGGTCAGTCCGCCCAGGAGCTCCGCTCCCAGGTTGCCGAGTACGCCTCCAAGCGCTGCGCCTGCAGCCTCGGCCTTGTCCTCGCCCTTGTCCTTGAGCATGACCAAGCCAAGCTTGGTGAGGCCTTTAGCGGCAGCCTTGCCACCGTTCTCCTTCAGGCCCTTGGTTATCTCGCTTTGTCTTTCGGGCGTTCGGCTTTGATAATACGAACGGGCTCCCCAGGCAGTGCCAGCGGCTACAGCGACAGTACCGGCACCGACCGCTCCAGCCTTGAGCACCGCCAAACCCGCATTCGCCGATTCCAGAGGCACACGCCCCTGCTCCACACTGCGCGCCTCGGGCGGATCACCCCGGGCCGGCCGTGGCGCGGGGCTCGTCCCCTCCAGCAAGGCCGCCTTGCGCTGCTCCAACGTAGGGGCTGGTGATTCCTTGGCGGCGGCCGCGCTCGAGGCCACCACCATCGCACGCAGTTCCAGCGGCTTGCGCCCAAGTGACAGGTAAAGCCTGCGCAAGCGCTCGACCTCGTTCCCCTCACGGCGCAATCGGTCGATCTGCGCCTCATGTGCCCATGCCTGGTCGTTATCCAGCTGCCTTTCGGCCTGGCCCACCTTGTCCAGTTCGAGCCCCAGGCGGATGACCTCGCCGATCAACCGCCCGAGCCGGGTACCGTCCGCTTGCCTGCGCAGGCGCTCGACCTGGCCACGCAAGCTGTCGACGGTCCTGCCCAATGCCTGGTCGCTGGTGACGCCGAGGGTGAACACCTGTGTGTTCGCCATGGCTTGCTCCTTGTCACTCCGCCAGCCACCAGACCATGTCGCTGTACGACATGGTCATGATCTCGCTGGCGGAAAAGTTCAGCTCCTTGGCCAGCCGCCTGGCGGCGGCCTTCTGCCGGGCAGGGTCAAACCTCGTCGTCCTGCACCAGGCGAAAATAGCCAGTCTGCAGGCGGCTGTAGTCCTTCAGGGCCAGGCCCTCGAGGTCCTTGACGCCGACTTCGGCGAGCGAGGCGAACAGGTTCAGCTCGCGCTGCTCGTCATCGCCCACGCCACCAGCCTGGGCATTGCGGATGTCACGCACGGTCGGGGCGCGCAGCGACAGGCTGTCGACCTGCACGCCGTTGGCTTCGCTGGGGCGCGACAGGCGCACGGTCACGCGCTCGGCGTCGACGGTCAGCCATTGTGGAAGTTTCTTCGCTTGAGCCATCGAGCGTTCTCCTTAAAGACCCAGGGCGGCGCGCTGGGCGGCCAGTTGGTCGACGCCGTCGATCACCCGCTTCATGCCCAGGGCGTCGATTTCGTAGACCAGGCGGCCATCGACTTCGAGCTTGTAGTAGGTGACGGCGACGCTGTGCTTGATCTCGGCCTTGTCACCGGACTTCCAGTCGCCCATGTCGATCTCTTTCAGCGAACCGCGCAGGGTGACGATGACCGGGTTGATCTTGCCCTTCAGGCCCTTGAAGGCGCCGCGGAAGGTGCCGTTGAAGGCAGTGCCGTCGGCCAGGCCGAAGAACTTCAGCGACTCGCGGCGCACGCCGGTGGTGGTGAAGGCGGCTTCCTGCTTCTCCATGCCCTGGTCCATCTCGACCGGCATGTCCATGCCGCCGGGACGGTGCTCTTCCATCTTCAGGGTGAGCTTGGGCAGGGTCAGGCTGGGCACGTCGCCCTGGAAGCTGACGCCATCGACGAACAGGTTCAGGTTGGCCAGTGTTTCGGGAATCATTGCCATGTGGATACGCTCCTTAAGCGGCGGAATCGAGGACTTCGGTCAGCCACTGGTTGGTGACTTCGACGCGGAAATTGGGGTTTTCGGCAGGCGGCACATCGGTGAAGCGGATGTTCCAGTACACCTTGCCCTGCTCCAGCTGACTGGTGGTGTTCAGCTCCGGATCGGCGAAGACCTCGAAGTTGATGATCGCGCCCTGGTTCTTCAGGTCGCGCATGAAGGCCTGCAGGCCCTCGGTGACATCCTTGACGTAGGTGGCGGTGATGGAGCGGTCGACGGCCCACTTGTGGCCGTAGAGGATCGCGTCCATGACGATGTCCATGGTCCGCACGCGGGTGACGAAGGCCCATTTCGGGTCGCTCGACAGGGTGCGGTTGCCCCACAGGCGGAAGCCGTCGTCGCGGATGATGGTGGCGATGTTGGCGTTGTTCAGCAGGTTGGCGCGGCAGGTGTCGTCGCCATCGAGGAACTCCACGGCACGGGTGGTACCGGTAATGCCGACGAACTCCTTGTTCGAAGGCGAAGCCCAGAAGCCGTACTCGCGGTCGGTGAAGGCGAACAGGCCGGCGACCCAGGCCGAACCCGGCGCGTCGACGGTGGCCTCTTCGGCGTTGTCCCAGTAGCGCACGCCCGGATCGACCAGGAAGGCGCGCTTGGCACCGAAGTTCTTGGCGTAGGCGATGGCCGCTTCATCGGTGGTGTTGGGGCCGTCGATGATGGCGATGGCGCGCAGCTTGTCGGCCAAGGCCACCAGGGCGGTGCCGACGGCCTGGGTGGCACTGTGCTTGGGGGTGACCAGCAGGCGCGGCTGGGCGTTGAAACGGCTCTTGCCGTCGAGCAGCGCCTGCAGGCCGGTGCGCTTGCCGTCGGCCAGCTGGTTGCCGATGATCGCCGAGGTCTGCTCGGCGGCGTCTTCGAGCTTGGCCACGCCGCAGGCGACGATGACCGCCTTGGCGCGGCTGTAGATGGCGCGACACGCCTTGGTGATCGCCGCGTTCTGACCAAACGCCGCGACCGCTTCGCGCTCGCTGGTGATCAGGATCAGGTCATTGGCCTTGGCGGTGACGCCCGGGCCTTCGGTGAAGGTGTCGACCAGGCCGATGATCGAGGACGACGGCAGCGCGATGCTGCGGGCGCCGGTGTCGACGTTGGTCACGGTGACGCCGTGGAAGAATCCGCTCATAAAATCTCCAGATATGAAAAGGCCTCGCATCGCGAGGCCAGGAATAGGATGAAAAAGAAAAGCTCCGTCAGTGCACGGCTTTACCGAATCGGTGCAACGGACTGAATCGCTGATATCGCGTCCTCTGCGATAGTTTGAGCTTCGAGAATGCGGCCGGCTGAGCACTCGCAGCGAATCTGCTCCTTGGCCTGTAGACGCAATTCGCGCAGTCGTAACAACGCTACGTCATGCCGGGCTGACTCCCGCAAAATCTCATCGGCCGCCTGTTGCGACGTGCGGCCATTGATAGCCCAGGCAGCGATCATCGGAGGAATATCGCCCGCGTAGCCGGCTGCTGCAAAAGCCGTAGCTTCAGCGGCAGCCCGCGCGTATTCAATGACACGTAGTGGATCACCGACCACGGCAACACGGGCGGCGTCAGTTACCGCATCCAGCCACCTGCAGAGGGACGTTTCATCGTGGACAGCTCGCGTTAGATCCGTCGCCTCGTCTTGTGTGATCGCAACTAAGTGTTGTGGAATATGATCATCCTGCGAGCCATCGGCCTCATAGGCGAATACGGTTCCAATGCTGGGGTCTTTGTAGTACTTCATGCATGTTCCTTATCGAAGTTCCAGCCAGGTCGTTGGCTGGAAGTTGCAGGAATAGGTCACTCCATGGGGCACGATAAATGACACAGAATCGCTAATGCCGGTTTGGACGCCACTACTCGACCAGCAAACTTCCAACCCATTAACGAAATACTTCAATACCAATCCCAAGTGGTTCACTTGAGAGAGCGTCACCACAATCGGGCGCCCCGTAGTATTTGTGTAAGTAGTATTCGCAGCCCTCGAGACCCTGACGTCCTGCCAGGTCTGCCCCACCCCAAGCGTAAGCGAGACAGCATTCCTCAAAGCGCTCTGTACAAAGCTGGTGTTGGCAAGTCGCGTAGTGTCATCACCGTAAGGGGCTGTGTCTGCCTTGGGAGCACCGGTAAACACCGGGTTGGCCAGGGACGCCAACGGGTAGCCGTTCCACTTCAGTTGGCCGCCAACGTCCATGTGGAGCTTTGCTGCGTATTTGCCAGCCCAATGAAAGGCGAGACCTGGGCCATATTCGTCCCGCACCTCGGCGGGAGCCCATTCTCCCACCTGCTGAACTTCTCGGAGCTCCAGCCCGGTGGAGCGCCAGTCCGCCGTATTTACAGCCGAAGCTAGTTGCGGACGCTGCTGACTCACACCGCTGACTTTCAGCCTATCTCCCACAGCTGTCTGCACAAATGCAGTCGTGGCCAACTGTTGGCTGTTGGTGCCTGAGGCAGCAGTGGGTGCAATAGGAACGCCTACGAAGGATGGGCTATTGAGTTTCGCCAGCTCGAAAGGTACCCGCCAGGTACCATCAGCATTGCTTGCCCGTGCAAATAATCGGTCCGTGTATGGAATATTCGCCACTTCAAAGCCAGCCGCCCCGTTGTACGTAGTACGCTGAACGAATGCATAACTCCCATAAGGAGAAAAGCTCGAGTCGTAGTAATAGTGCCCCGAAGGCAAGGTCGGCAGTTGAGCAGCCGAACTAACATCACCGGTCTGAGTGGCACCCAGGCCGTACTTGTCCAGTGTGGCACGCAGAAACTCGGAGTTGATCGCTTGCTTGCTTTTGTTGCCCGTCGTAGGAGTTGGTACCAGCGGTGTGCCCGAAAATGCAGGGCTGGCCAACGGTGCCTTGAGAGCAAGAGAATTGGTCACTGTTGTGGCAAAGCTCGGATCATTGCCAAGGGCATCGGCCAGTTCCTTCAGCGTGTCCAGTGTTCCCGGTGCTGCGTTCACCAAGGCATTGATGGCCCTTATTACATAGGCAGTACTGGCTGCCTGCAGACTGTTGTCACCCACTACTGCGGTTGGGACCTTCGGCACGCCTTCAAACACAGGGTTTCTCACCGGTGCCTTGAGCACCATGGCCTGGTCGACTTCGCTTCTGGTATAGACATCCGTCAGTCCATAGCCAGCTACCGTAGTCGGGTTGCTCGCGGACAGTACCCGACCGTAAGTGTCCACCTGTACACTGCGATAAGTGCCCGCTGCCACGCCGGTTCGGCCGAACGCCATTTCGAAACCTAACGCCGTCACCCCCAGCGTGATTGGTCCATCACTCACCAGCTGCCACGCTCCGTCCGCGTTGACGGCGCCGCGCTCAACCAATACCAACAAGCCTGGAGTGACTTTGGCGCTGGAGTCGGCATCTGTGCAGCGCGTCCAAGGCCCACCAGCGACAACGGTGTACAGACCATTGTCTTTGGCTGCGGCCTGATTCTTCACCAGGACCCTCATACCTGCTGAAAGCGCAACGCCATCCACCGTCTGCAAGCCGCTCAGGGTAATGGAGGCTGTGGTCGCGACCTGCACCGAATGCTTGAAGTCCTGCCCCGCCAGCTCCTCGGTGACCCACTCGCGCGTGGCCAGGACCACCGCCGGATCGATCTTCAACTGCACGTTGCTGGCGCTGCTGACGATCAGGTTCATGCGCACCACCTGGGTGCGCCCCGAGCCCTGGCTGAGCAACGGTTTGTAGGTCGGCGCGCAGTTGGCCACGGCGACCATGTCGCCATCGGCGTCGTACAGCGCGATCTCGCGGATCCACTTGCCGCCGACATCCGCCGGGATGACCTGCTCGGCAACGATGATCGCGCTGTTCTTGTCGTCCACCTTCAGCTGGTTCAGCGGCGCCCGGCGCCATTCGTTGATCAGGCTGGTCTGGGTGGCGTTGGGGGTGGGGTCGGCGCCATTGGCGTCGCCCACGCCCATCTGGGTGATTTTCCACGGGATGCCCAAGGCATCCGCGTTGGCCTGTTTCGCCGCGCCCACGTTGGTGAGGATGGCGTAGAACTGGGAATTCTGGTCAACCATGTGCAATGTCCAAGGTATCGATTGTGTGTTCCCGGCCGCCGCGACCAATGGCGCCACTGACGATCAGGCCAGGGGCTGCCGGCGGATAGACGTCGAGTTCGTCGCCATCCTGCAGCGCGCAGCCGAAATAGAGACCGCCACGGCTTTCGAGACTGATCGCCAGACCGGTCATGTGGCGGCTGACCGGCCGGGCGTCGTCGATCAGCGACGACAGTTCGTTGTAGGTTTCCTCGCTGATGCCGGTGTCGGTCACCCCGACCTTCAGGGCAAACGTCCCCGGCACCCCGGCAGGCTGGGTCTGCCACCATTCCTGCACCTCGATCAGGTAGCCGAACGGCTCGACCACCCGCCGGAGGGCGCCGAGGGTGCCCTTGTGGGCATGGACGAAGAACGCCGAGCGGATCACCGAGCGCTTGATCGCCTCGCTCCAGCTATCGTCCCAGCGGTCCACCGACCAGGCCCAGGCCAGCTGGTAGAGCAGGTGCGCAGGGCAGGTGTAGGGGTTGTAGAGGGTGCGCAACGTGACCTTGAGGTCCTCGTCGGCCGCCACCTCGATGGCCCGCTCCAGCGGCGTGCGGTTGAGCGGCAGAAGGCTCTGCATGTCAGCCCCCCCGCCGCAGTTCGATGCCGGTGCACCAGGCGGCCTGGGCCTTGCTCGGGCGAATGTCGCTCCAGCCGACCAGCTCGACACGGCTCACGCCATCGATGTGCAACTGTGCGTCGATCCCGGAGCGGGCGACCTCGACGCCAAGGCGTCGACGTGGATTGACCCAGGCCTGGAGACGGCGCCGGCACTCGTTGAGGATCGCCTCGAACTCCGGGCCGTTGTCGGCCATGTGCAGCACCGCCTCGACGCGGTACGGCAACACCTCGGCACTGCGCACATTGACCCGGTCGGCGACCGGGCGGATATCGTCGTCGTTGAGGTAGGCGTTGACCTGCGCCAGCAACTCGGGGCTGGCCACGCCGTCGTTGTCCAGGCTCAGCACAGTGACATCCACCACCGCCGGCGACGGGCTCTCGGCGGTCGCGTCGGCGACCCGCCCCGAAGCGTTGCGGGCATGGAGGATGTAGCTGTTGCGCGGGCCGGCGGTGGTCAGGCCTTCGTAGACCAGTTGCACCCGTTCGCGCAGGGCGTCGTCGGATTCGAGCACGGCCTCGGTCGGTGGAATCGTGCTTGGGTCCGCGGCCTGGATCACCAGGCGTTGCAGGCTGACGTTGGCCGCCAGCTGGTCGAGATCGCTGCCTTGGGCGTAGGCCAGCAACAGGGCCTTGGCCGCGTCGTTGATCCGTGCCCGGTTGAGCAGCTTGCGGTAGGCGCCGACCTCGAGCAGCTTGGTCACCGGGTCGCTTTCTAGGTTGGCGGTCCAGCCGTCGCCCAACTGGGCGCGGAAGCTGGCCAGGTCCTCCTGGTACAACGCCTCGAAATCGAGGTCCTCAAGCAATTGCGGGGCAGGCAGTTTCGACAGGTCGACCTGGCTCATACGGTCACCTCCACCAGGGCGTCATCACCCAGGTAACGACCGCTCAAGGCCAGGCTGACCTGGCCGTCGAGCACGGCGACGACCTTGACCCGCTCCAGCTTCAGCCGCGGCTCCCAACGCCCAAGGGCCCTGGCCACCTCGGCCTGCACCGCACTCTTCCAGCCTTCGTTGACCGGCAGGTCGACGTAGCGGCGCAGCTGGCTGCCGTACTCCGGGCGCATGCGCCGGCTGCCCAGCGGCGTGGTGAGGATGTCCTCGATGGATTGACGCAGGTGGGCCACGCCCGACAGGGGCTGGCCGGTGCGGCGGTCCATGCCGATCATGGGGCACCTCCTGGAATTGAGGCTCCAGGTAGCCTGTTCGGATAGCGCATGGTTATCACCTGGCAGGCAGGAAAGGGTTGCCCGGACAAGCCGGGCAGCCGCTTCAGGAGACGAAGTCGTAGGTCAGGGCGACGGCCGCCGTGGCGTTGTTGGCGACGGTCCACAGGCCGTAACCCGCCGGGATGAACAGCTGATAAGGCAGGGTGTACTGCGAATCGATGCCGCCGTTGATCCCGCCCATGATGGCGTGGACGCTCATGTCACCGAGGTAGGCCGGCGCCTTCGGGCCGGTGTACAGGTTGAGGATGCCGCCGCCGGTGCACAGGGTGGCGGTGCGCAGGTACACGCCATCCTTGTTGTCCGCGGCGCTGAAGACCTGGCTGACGGCGGTTGGGTGGGCGTTGAAGAAATGCTTGCCTACTTTTACTGCTTCCATGTTGCTTTACCTTTTGAGTCGAAATGATGGGTCGCGGCACACGCCGCGTTCATGTCGCTCAATGGCGATCTTGCTGGGCTCAAGGCCTTAGGCTCTGTACGAAATGTATCTGCACTCGCCCATACTGCGTTGAAACGGGGCTCGGAATGCTCATGTACTCCAGTACACTCCGCTTCCTCCCCCCGTTTCGCCTTGTCTGGCCTTCGCGCAGACACATTTCGTACAGGCCTTGGTTCAGTGCTTGTGGTTGGCGGTGTTGCCGGCCGTATCGATAATCCGGCCACCACCGTTGATGTCGCCGCTGACCGTCAGCGGGCCGTTGATGGCGACCGTGCCGGTCAGGGTGATCGAAGCGGCGTCGAGGGTGATGGCGTTGTCGCTGACCACCAGGGTGCTGGCGCCGACCTTGACCGTGGCCTGGCCGCTGGGCAGCTGGATGTCATAGCGTTTGGCCTGCCAGTCGTAGGCCAGCGAGCCGCCGTCGTCGAAGCGCCAGACCTCGACATGGTCGCGGTTGTCCGGCGCCGTCCCGGCATTGCCGTACAACCCCGGGACGAAGGTGCCCAGGGCTGGTTCGCCGCTGGGGCTGATCAGCACGCCCTGCTCGTCCAGGCTCGGTACCCGCCAGTGGCGGGCCTTGCCAGCAGCTTGGGCATGCCAGCGCACCCAGGCGCTGGTCCAGCCGCCGCCGTCGGACACCCGCACCCGCGCCGCGGCCAGGTCCACCGCCACCACCCGACAGGGGATCACCAGGCTGGCCAGCATGCGATCGTGCATGGCGCTGGCGTAGCTCATGCCAGGTCCTCCGGTGACAGGTACTTGTCCTGGTTGCCGGGCCCGGTGTCCGGGGCGAAGCCCAGCATCAGGCTGCCCGGGGGCTGGTCGGGCCAGGGCCAATGGACAGTCCCCAGCAGGACCGGTTGTTCCCATTGCACCCGCCAGGTGGTGCCCTCGGCTTCGGCGAGGATGTCCCGTGCGCCCTCGACGTAATCGAGCCCCCAGGACTGTTGGCGCAGCACATCGATCAGCTGCGCCGCCAGCACGCCGGCCTGCGTCCGTGCCTGCGCGGGGGTGCCCTGGGCGGTGACGCGGGCCTCGAAGGTCGCCATCAGCAATGAGCGACCGTCACGCAGCGCCTCGTCGCCGCGCATGCGTAACACGCCATGCACCAAGGCCGGCAGGGCCGGTTCGAGCGTGGCGTCGCCCTCCGTGGCGACCGTGGCGAAGGCCGGCAACGCCGCCCTCAGGGTGGAGGTGACGGCCGCGTACAACTGGGCCAGTTCGCTCATGATTGTGCTCCTTGAATGCGGGTACGACCTGCCATGAGGGCCTCTCCTACTGGATCGATTGAGCGGGAGCCGGGCCCTGCGACCCGTCCTGATCGCTCGTCGGCACGTTGTCGAGGCCCGTGGCCTTCATGTGGTTCAAGGTCGCGCAACGCGAGCACTTGATCTGGACCAACGCCGACCCGCCGATGCGGGCCAGCAAGCGGTTGCATTTACCGCAGCGAAACTCGTTGAACATCCGCTTTTCTTCCTTGTTACCGCGTTCATTCTTCGTCCTGGCGCACAGCCGCAGGCTGCTCGCCTAACCCCAGCCGCCGAGCGGCCCAGCGCTCATAGAGACCGATGGCCACGTCGGCGCCGGCCATGGCAGTAAGGCAACCAAAGGCGCTGGCACTCCAGATCGACATGCCGCTGGCGTACAGCAGCATGACCGTCGACACCCCGCAGACCATGCAGGCCCCGGAGCGCAGCGCCAGCCGCCTGAGCAGCCCCCAGCCGCGGGCACCGGCCTTGTCGGCGCGCCACATCTCGCCGGAAAGTCCGCCCAGCAATGCCAGGAGGATCACCAGCCAGAGCGGCATCTCCAGCAACGTCTGTTGCTCGTTCGTCACGTTCCTGTCTCCTGTGTGTTGCCCGCCAGCGACAGGCCGGCGGATCGTGATTGGCTTGACTCGGCATTCCAAAAAGCCCGCTCCGCAGGCTTTTCAGTAATGCGCGGTGTAACCGCCGGCCACGACTGGTGACGCCGTGCGGTTGCGCTTCAAATTGATGACTCCGACCGCGGCCGCCTGCCCGCCGGATAACTGATCGTGGTGCTTTACGCTGCACACCCGGGCCAGTTGCCAACCCTCTGAACAGTCGAGGCCTGTTCATCGCTGCCTGTATCTCAACCGGTTTGCGTCCGGCTTGGGATACATTTTATGCATTAATGCATATGCAGTCAATGCACAAATTCAAAAATTTATGCATCAGCTTTTGCTCCTATGCATGGAGGCCTGATCTGACGTGGATGTAGGGGATTTCTGAGGACGAAAAAAAACCCGCCGGAGCGGGTTTTTATCGAGGGCTTGGGATCAACGGGCGTACATGCCCCACCAGAAGACGTGGCCAAGAAGGCTGATCTGTTCTTCCTGCATCTGCTGGAAGCTGTAGTCCTCGTCGGGGTGCTCGTCGCGGTTGAAGCTGCGCAGGCGAATGCCGGTAGGCAGGCGGTACACCTGTTTCACCCGCAGCTGGCCATTGTGATTGATGGCATAAAGGTCACCGTCGATGATGTCGCCGATGGTGCTTTTACCGGTATTGACCCCGACCGTGGCGCCATCGCGCAGCACCGGCAGCATGCTATTGCCACGCACCGTCACGCACTTGGCGTTGTCGAACTGCACGCCATTGTGGCGCAGGCTGCGTTTGCCGAAGCGCAAGCGAGCATTCTCGCTTTCCTCGATGACGAATCTTCCTGATCCTGCTGCCAACTCGACCTCACGAAGAAAAGGAACGGACACCTCGTCGTCCTCGACGGGGGTTTCATCGTCCCACAGGCTGATATCGCTCAGGGCCGCATGGCCCTGGGCGAGCGGGGCCGCGTCGCGGGACTCGCCCAGTTCGACACGGCCGCGCAACTGGTCGGTGCTCACGCCGAAGTATTCGGCGATCTTCGAGACGTGCTTGTCCGAAGGATCGACGATCTTCTCGCTGAGAATCCGCGACAGGGTGGATTGAGGCACGCCCGTGCGCCGATGCAGCTCTGTTGGGGACAGATCGTGGCGGGCGAGCAGTTCTCTGAGTACGGAGGCTACGTTGCGTTTTTGCATAATGCGCATAATGCAACCGCGAAAGCGCAAATGCAATGCCCCCTGCAACGAGAAATGAATATTTGCCCCGCTCCCCGGCCATCGCTATCGTCGCGGTTCCCTCGACAAGGATCGGAAAACGGCATGGACCTCTCGCCCCGACGCCGCTGGCCCGCGCAACTGCTCACCTGGCTGATCATGGCGATCATGGTCGCGCTGAACATCCAGCACTGGCCTTCCTTTGAACAGCCCCGACGCGTCTTCAGCCGGGGCTTCGTGATGTTCTGCGTGCTGGTCGCGGTTCTGGAGCTGATTATTCTGAACCAGCTCTTCGGCCACCGGGATTGACGCCCGCCACAGTCAACCTGCGCAGATTTGCCCCACCCATCCGGCCTGCGTCGACCGGAAAAAGCCTGTACCATTAGCGGTTTCGAAATTTGCCACCAGACCACCCGCTGTAAGGCCCTGAATGTCTGATCTCTCCGCACACACCCCGATGATGCAGCAGTACTGGAAGCTGAAGAACCAGCACCCGGACCAGCTGATGTTCTACCGCATGGGCGATTTCTACGAGATCTTCTACGAAGATGCGAAGAAAGCCGCGAAACTGCTGGATATCACCCTGACCGCCCGCGGGCAGTCGGCGGGCCAGTCGATTCCCATGTGCGGGATTCCGTTCCACTCGCTGGAAGGCTACCTGGCCAAGCTGGTCAAGCTCGGCGAGTCGGTGGTGATCTGCGAGCAGATCGGCGACCCGGCTACCAGCAAGGGCCCGGTGGAACGCCAGGTGGTGCGCATCATCACCCCGGGCACGATCAGCGACGAGGCCTTGCTCGACGAGCGCCGCGACAACCTGATCGCCGCCCTGCTCGGTGACGAGCGCCTGTTCGGCCTGGCGGTGCTGGACATCACCAGCGGCAACTTCAGCGTGCAGGAGATCAAGGGCTGGGAGAACCTGCTGGCCGAACTCGAGCGCATCAACCCGGTGGAACTGCTGATCCCCGACGACTGGCCGCAGGGCCTGCCGGCCGAGAAGCGCCCCGGCGCCCGTCGCCGCGCACCGTGGGACTTCGACCGCGACACGGCACGCAAGAGCCTCTGCCAGCAGTTCGCCACCCAGGACCTCAAGGGCTTTGGCTGCGACAAGCTGACCCTGGCCATAGGCGCCGCCGGCTGCCTGCTGACCTACGCCAAGGAGACCCAGCGCACCGCCCTGCCCCACCTGCGCAGCCTGCGCCACGAGCGCATGGACGACACGGTCATCCTCGATGCCGCCAGCCGCCGCAACCTGGAGCTGGACATCAACCTGGCCGGTGGCCGCGACAACACCCTGCAATCGGTCATCGACCGTTGCCAGACCGCCATGGCCAGCCGCCTGCTGACCCGCTGGCTGAACCGCCCGCTGCGCGACCTGAAGGTGCTCAAGGCACGCCAGGACTCGATTCGCTGCCTGCTCGACGGCTACCGCTTCGAGAAGCTGCAGCCGCAGCTCAAGGAAATCGGCGACATCGAGCGGATCCTCGCGCGGATCGGCCTGCGCAACGCCCGCCCCCGTGACCTGGCGCGCCTGCGCGACGCCCTCGGCGCCCTGCCCGAGCTGCAGAACGCCATGGCCGAGTTGGAGGCGCCGCACCTGGCACGCCTGGCCGCGATCACCGGCACCTACCCGGAGCTGGCCGGCCTGCTGGAGCGGGCGATCATCGACAACCCGCCGGCGGTGATCCGCGACGGTGGCGTGCTCAAGACCGGTTACGACAGCGAGCTGGACGAGCTGCTGGCGATCAGCGAGAACGCCGGCCAGTTCCTCATCGACCTGGAAGCCCGCGAGAAGGCCCGCACGGGCCTGGCCAACCTCAAGGTCGGCTACAACCGCGTGCACGGCTACTTCATCGAGCTGCCGACCAAGCAGGCCGAGCAGGCGCCGGTCGACTACATCCGCCGGCAGACGCTCAAGGGCGCCGAACGCTTCATCACCCCCGAGCTCAAGGCGTTCGAGGACAAGGCGCTGTCGGCCAAGAGCCGCGCCCTGGCCCGCGAGAAGATGCTCTACGACGCCCTGCTCGAAACCCTGATCGAGCACCTGGCGCCACTGCAGGACAGCGCCGCCGCCCTGGCCGAGCTGGATGTGCTGAGCAACCTGGCCGAGCGCGCCCTGAACCTGGACCTGAACTGCCCAAGCTTCGTCGAAGAGCCGTGCCTGCGCATCGAGCAGGGCCGTCACCCGGTGGTCGAGCAGGTGCTGACCACGCCGTTCGTGGCCAACGACCTGGGCCTGGACAACAGCACGCGCATGCTGATCATCACCGGCCCGAACATGGGCGGTAAGTCCACCTACATGCGCCAGACCGCCCTGATCGTGCTGATGGCGCATATCGGCAGCTTCGTCCCGGCCGCCGCCTGCGAACTGTCGCCGGTCGACCGCATCTTCACCCGTATCGGCTCCAGCGACGACCTGGCCGGCGGGCGTTCGACCTTCATGGTCGAGATGAGCGAGACCGCCAACATCCTGCACAACGCCACCGACCGCAGCCTGGTGCTGATGGACGAAGTCGGCCGCGGCACCAGTACCTTCGATGGCCTGTCGCTGGCCTGGGCCGCCGCCGAGCGCCTGGCCCAGCTGCGCGCCTACACGCTGTTCGCCACCCACTACTTCGAACTGACCGTGCTGCCGGACAGCGAGCCGCTGGTGGCCAACGTGCACCTGAACGCCACCGAGCACAACGAACGCATCGTGTTCCTGCACCACGTCCTGCCGGGCCCGGCGAGCCAGAGCTATGGCCTGGCCGTGGCGCAGCTGGCGGGCGTGCCGGCGGCGGTGATCCAGCGTGCCCGCGAGCATCTGGGCCGACTGGAAACCGCCAGCCTGCCCCACGAGGCGCCGGTCACGCCAACCCGCGACAACATGCCTCACGTGCCGCACCAGAGCGACCTGTTCGCCAGCCTGCCACACCCAGCCATCGAGAAGCTGGGCAAGCTGGACCTGGACGACATGACGCCGCGCCAAGCTATCGAAATGCTATATCAACTGAAAAACCTGTTATAACGGCCCACCGCGCAAGCTGGTAGAATCCGGCGCGGTTTGCGAGCACTGCAGGTTATTAGCCTGGCCTGCAGCCAGCACCGTGAACCGCGCTGCCCTGGTAAGGAAGGGTAAGCTGCCGTCGCCTGAGGAGAGAATTAGAAATGACCTTCGTCGTCACCGACAACTGCATCAAATGCAAGTACACCGACTGCGTGGAAGTCTGTCCGGTGGACTGCTTCTACGAAGGCCCGAACTTCCTGGTGATTCACCCGGACGAGTGCATCGACTGTGCGCTGTGCGAGCCGGAGTGCCCGGCCCAGGCGATTTTCTCGGAAGACGAAGTGCCGTCCGGCATGGAGAACTTCATCGAGTTGAACGCCGAGCTGGCGGAGATCTGGCCGAACATCACCGAGAAGAAAGACGCCCTGCCGGACGCCGAAGAGTGGGATGGCAAGACGGGCAAGATTGCCGACCTGGAGCGCTGATCGCGCCCAGTTGCGAAAAAGGCCCGAAAGGGCCTTTTTTCATTTCCGACGGGCAAAAAAAAGGGGCGGTTTGACCCGCCCACATTTTTTCCGTAGTCCCTGTATGTCCCAATCATCATCCTGATGAATCGCGTCCCGCGATGTCCCTGGCCGTCATCCTTGAAGGCCTGTGTCTGTCCCTTGACACAGTTCGAATACTAGCGATTCCCCGGTACGGAACAAGCGACGAATATCTCAGGATGATTCAGGCGACACATCTTTTGATATTTATAAAGTTCATATATTTCATATAGTTAGAAAAAGTACGCCACTGAAAACGACATTGATTTACTGATCCCTACAGCGATCACTTACATGACGAGTAAGCGAATGCTTACACGCGATACTACGAGGGTGGAGAAATAAATACTTTGGGGGGCTGTCAGGAGCAGGCTATGAGGTTGGGGCCGAGGACGCCTTCGCGGGACAAGCCCGCTCCTACAGGTTTCGCGTCCAGCCCCGAAAAGCAGCGTGGGAGCGGGCTTGCCCCGCGATGGCGTCAGATCAGCCAATGAGATTGCCGCCTACGCCAGAACGCAAACGCCCCGAACAAGTCGGGGCGTTTGCGTTGTGCACGTCAGTGACTACTGGAACAGCGACTCGCTGGACAGGCCGTTCTTCTCGAGAATCTCGCGCAGGCGCTTGAGGCCTTCGACCTGGATCTGCCGCACACGCTCGCGGGTCAGGCCGATCTCCAGGCCGACATCCTCGAGGGTGCTGCTTTCATGTCCGCGCAGGCCGAAACGCCGCACCACCACCTCGCGCTGCTTGTCGGTCAGCTCGCCCAGCCACTGGTCGATACTCTGCGACAGGTCGTCGTCCTGCAGCAGTTCGCACGGATCGGTGGGGCGATCGTCGGTGAGCGTGTCGAGCAACGTCTTGTCGGAGTCAGGGCCGAGCGAGACATCCACCGAGGACACCCGCTCGTTCAGGCCGAGCATGCGCTTGACCTCGGCCACCGGCTTCTCCAGCAGGCTGGCGATTTCTTCCGGCGACGGCTCGTGGTCGAGCTTCTGCGTCAGCTCGCGGGCAGCGCGCAGGTAGACGTTGAGCTCCTTGACCACGTGGATCGGCAGGCGAATGGTACGGGTCTGGTTCATGATCGCCCGCTCGATGGTCTGGCGGATCCACCAGGTCGCGTAGGTCGAGAAGCGGAAGCCCCGCTCGGGGTCGAATTTCTCCACCGCACGGATCAGGCCCAGGTTGCCTTCCTCGATCAGGTCGAGCAACGACAGGCCGCGATTGACGTAACGGCGGGCGATCTTGACCACCAGGCGCAGGTTGCTTTCGATCATGCGCTTGCGACCGGCCGGGTCGCCTTTTTGCGACAGGCGCGCGAAATGCACTTCTTCCTCTGGCGAAAGCAGGGGCGAGAAGCCGATTTCATTCAGATACAGTTGGGTGGCATCAAGTGCGCGACTGTAGTCGATGTACTTGTGCTGCTTGAGCGACGCGCCCTGTTTCGACTTGGTCCGAACCGAAGGTACAGCAGGTTCGTCTGACACCACATCCGTTTCCAAAACGATGCCAGTCTCCATGAGAAGGAGGTCATCGTCGATGTCAAACTCCGGCACTTCTTTACTGAGAGCCATTGTTATAGTCCTTTGCTGAGTTCGAACTCAGACTCGAGCGTCACCCTTCCATGGCAGCGCTGGAGCCTGTCCCCTCTACATCCAAGGAACAGGCCGGGACAATGATCAACGGCGTGGCAGGAACTGGAGAGGATCGACGGGTTTGCCCTGGCGGCGAATCTCGAAATGCAGCTTCACCCGATCAGTGCCCGTGGACCCCATTTCTGCGATCGTCTGCCCTGCCTTGACCTGCTGCCCCTCCCGAACCAAAAGCCTGCGGTTGTGACCGTAGGCACTGACGTAGGTATCGCTGTGTTTGATGATGATGAGCTCGCCATAGCCCCTCAAGCCACTGCCGGCGTAGACCACCGCTCCATCAGACGCAGCAAAAACAGGCTGTCCCAAATCACCGGCGATATCAATGCCTTTATTCAAACTACCGTTTGAAGCGAATTTACCAATCAGCACGCCGTTCGCCGGCCACGTCCAACCGCCGACGGCGCGCTCTGCGGCGGGCACCTGGGCAACCGTTTGCGAGGTGGTGGAAGAGGCAGTAGTGGCACTTTTGCCATTACCGGTCGCCGGCGCGGTGGTCGCGACCGGTCGGCGGATGACGGTGGTCTTGCTCGACGAAGAAGGGCTGCTGACAACCGTGGTGCTACCCCCCGCGCCGCTGCTGAAACGAATCGGCTGGCCCGGGCGAATGGTGTAGGGGGCGGGAATGCTGTTGCGCGCCGCCAGCTCCTTGTAGTCCCAGCCATAGCGGAAGGCGATGGAGAACAGCGTGTCGCCGGGCTTGACGATGTACTGCCCCGAGGTGACGGTCGGGCGCTTGGGCGCGGCGTTGTTGCGGTCGACCACGCGTGCGCCGTTGGAGCTGGTGCTGGAACAGCCAGCCAGCAGGGTGCCCATGGCCAGCGCAATCACCAGAAGCTTCAATACCGACCGTTCCTTGCGCTGCCGCATGCCTGTGTGCCCCACCCGCGCTCCCCTCATGCTGTCAAATAATGACGATACAAAATGCAATATTGTTTCAATTATAACCGAGCCACCCTGCCAGGGGTGACTCGCAATTGGCCTGATCGGTGTACGAAAAACGCCACGCCAGATAGACAGGGGCCAGGCGCAAGAATTCGTCGCTGGCGCAAATATTCCGTTGCGCAGCTCAGGCCAGCGGGCCGTTGAGCAGGGGCACGAAGCGCACGGCCCCGAGCACCCGGCGCGAGAAGCCATGTTCTTCGCGCACGATCAGCATCAGTTGCTGGGTTTCCCCCGCCGGACCGACCGGGATCACCATGCGTCCACCCGGCGCCAGCTGGTCGAGCAGTGCCTGGGGCACCTCGGGTGCAACCGCGGTGACGATGATGCCGTTGTACGGCGCCAGCGCCGGCCAACCTTCGCAGCCGTCGCCCCAGCGGAACACCACGTTGCGCAGGTTGAGCTCGACCAGGCGCTCCTTGGCCCGGTCCTGCAGGACCTTGATCCGCTCCACCGAAAACACCCGTTCCACCAGTTGGGCCAGGATCGCCGTCTGGTAGCCCGAGCCGGTGCCGATCTCCAGCACCTTGTCCAGGGGCCCGGCCTCCAGCAACAGCTCGCTCATGTGGGCGACCATGAACGGCTGGGAGATCGTCTGGTTGTGGCCGATCGGCAGCGCCGTGTCCTCGTAGGCTCGATGGGCCAGGGCTTCATCGACGAACAGATGGCGCGGGGTACGGCGAATGGCCTCGAGCACCTTGGCGTTCGACACGCCTTCTTCGCAGAGGCGCTGGATCAGCCGCTCCCGGGTACGCTGGGAGGTCATACCGATGCCGCGACGCTGCAGATCGTCCTGTTCGCGCATCAGAGCACGCCCTCCAGCCAGCCGTCGAAGCGCTCGAAGGCATCATTGAAGGTGCGGTCCAGCTGCAACGGCGTGATCGACACGTAGCCTTGCATCACCGCATGGAAATCGGTGCCCGGCCCGCCGTCCTCGGCATCGCCGGCCACGGCGATCCAGTAGCCTTCCTTGCCGCGCGGGTTGACCACCTTGGTCGGCGCCGCGGCACGTGCCCGGTGCCCCAGGCGGGTGAGCTGGATACCGCGGATGTGCTCCAGCGGCAGGTTGGGGATGTTGACATTGAGCACGGTGCGCGGCGGCAGCTCCAGGCGCGATTGCGCCTCGACCAGGCGCCGGGCGATATAGGCGGCGGTCGGCAGATTGTCGGGCAGGCGCGACAAGAGCGAAAACGCCAGCGAGGTGCCGCCGAGGAAACGCCCTTCCAGCGCGGCGGCGACCGTGCCGGAATACAGCACGTCATCCCCCAGGTTGGCGCCCAGGTTGATGCCGGACACCACCATGTCGGGGGTTTCCGGCAGCAGGCCGTTGAGCCCCAGGTGCACGCAGTCGGTGGGCGTGCCGTTGAGGCTGATGAAGCCGTTGGCCAGGGTCTGCGGGTGCAGTGGCCGGTCGAGCGTCAGCGAACTGCCGGCGCCGCTCTTGTCTTGATCCGGGGCAATCACCACGCACTCGGCGTAATCAACCAACGCTTCATGCAGCGCGGCGATGCCGGGTGCGGTAACACCGTCGTCATTCGAAATCAGAATACGCATGGGCTGTCCGTCTGCCCTGCCGGCACCAGATCGACGAGTTCGCGCACCACCACGGTGGCGAAGCATCCGGCCGGAAGGACGAATTCCAGTTGCAGGATATCAGGCTCGGGATAATGCCACGACAGACGCCCAATAGGGAGCCGCAGGATGCGCCGTTCGTGATCCATGCCCGCTCGCGCCAGCCATTGGCACAACGCCGGATGGCGGGCGGCGACCTCGCTCTCGAGCACCTGGGTCGCGCCGGCGCAGGGCGATTGCCCCTCGCCCCACAGCGGGCCGGTGGGGTGCAGGTCGAGAATGGCCAGGCGCGGGTCGCTGCACTCGGCCTCCCCCGCCGGGAAGAAACTGCGGCTGTCGGTGAACGCCAGCAGGTCACCGACCTGGGCGCGCTGCCAGCTGCCATCGGCCACCCGGGCGGCCAGCACCTGGTTGAACAGGTAGCTGCGCCCGGCCGACAGCAGCCGCGAGCGCACATTGCGCTGCTCGGGTAGCGCCTGGCGGGCAGCCCAGTCCTGGGCGTCGTGCACGTTGCCACCGGCATGGCCGAAGCGCTGGCTGCCGAAGTAATTGGGCACGCCCTGCAGCTTGAGTTGTTCCAGGCGGGCATCGAGGGCCGGGCGGTCAGCCTGCAGGGCGGTCAGGCGCAGGGTGAAGCCATTGGCCGAATGCGCGCCACGCTGCAGCTTGCGCTGGTGGCGCACCTGCTTGAGCAGCCGCAGGGTGTCGTCCTCGGCGCGGGACAGGTCGGGGTCGGCCTTGCCCGGCAGGTGCAGGCTGAACCACTGGCGGGTCAGGGCCTGGCGGTCCTTGAGACCGGCATAGCTGATGGCGCGCACCGGCACGCCGGCGGCGCGGGCCAGGCGGCGGGCCGCCTCCTCGGTGTTGAGGTCACGCTTCTCGACCCACAGCCACAGGTGTTCGCCCTGGCCGGACAGCGGGATATCGAGGACTTCATCGACCTGGAAGTCTTCGGCCACCGCCTTGAGCACTGCGGTGCCCAAGGCTTCGCCCGAGGCCCGTGGGCCCAGCAGTTCGAGCTCGGTCATGCTGGCAGCAGCAGGGCGACCGTGTGCACGGCGATGCCCTCCTCGCGGCCGGTGAAGCCCAGCTTTTCTTCGGTGGTGGCCTTGACGTTGACCTGGTCGAGTTCGACCTGCAGGTCTGCGGCGATCTGCTGGCGCATGGTCTCGATGTGCGGGGCCATCTTCGGCGCCTGGGCGACGATGGTGGCGTCGACGTTGCCGACCTTCCAGCCCTTGTGGCGCACGACGGCGACCACGTGGCGCAGCAGAACACGGCTGTCGGCGCCCTTGAACTGCGGGTCGGTATCGGGGAAATGCTTGCCGATGTCGCCCAGCGCCGCAGCGCCGAGCAGGGCATCGCTCAGGGCGTGCAGCAGCACGTCACCGTCGGAGTGGGCCAGCAGGCCGAACTTGTGGGGGATACGCACCCCGCCCAAGGTAATGAAATCACCGTCGCAGAAACGGTGGACATCGTAGCCGTGGCCAATACGCATAGAAAAACGCCCTGATTGAGTCAGGGCGTGATTCTACCTGCTTTCATGCAGTATTGGGCCGCTCAGCCATCGACCTTTAAACCCTGCCCAGCGCCACCGCATGATGACGCAGGTGTTCCTCGATGAAGCTGGCGATGAAGTAGTAGCTGTGGTCATAGCCCGGCTGCAGGCGCAGGGTCAGCGCATGGCCACCCTTGCGCGCCGCCTGCTCCAAAGCTTGCGGCTTGAGCTGCTTGTCGAGGAAATCATCGCGATCGCCCTGGTCCACCAGCAACGGCGGGCACTGCCCGGCCTCGGCCAGCAGCACGCTGGCGTCCCACTCGCGCCAGCGCGCACGGTCCTCGCCCAGGTAGCGGGAAAACGCCTTCTCGCCCCAGGGGCAATCCATCGGGTTGCTGATCGGCGAGAACGCCGACACCGAACGGTAGCGCCCGGGGTTGCGCAGGGCGCAGACCAGCGCGCCATGGCCGCCCATGGAATGACCGCTGATGCTGCGCTGGTCGGACGCCGGGAAGTGCGCCTCGATCAGGGCCGGCAACTCCTCCACCACGTAGTCGTGCATCCGGTAATGCTGGGCCCAGGGCTGCTGGGTGGCGTTGAGGTAGAACCCCGCGCCCAGGCCGAAATCCCAGGCGCCATCCGGATCGCCCGGCACCTGCTCGCCACGCGGGCTGGTATCCGGGGCGACGATGATCAGCCCGAGCTCCGCGGCCAGGCGCTGGGCACCGGCCTTCTGCATGAAGTTCTCGTCGGTACAGGTCAGCCCGCTGAGCCAGTACAGCACCGGCAGCTTCTCGCCCTGCTCGGCCTGGGGCGGCAGGTACACGGCGAACACCATGTCGCAGCCGAGCACCTTGGAGCTGTGCCGGTAACGCTTGTGCCAGCCGCCGAAGCTCTTCTGGCAGGAGAGGTTTTCCAGGGTCATGGCGAGGTCCTCAGAAGTGGATCACGCTGCGGATGCTCTTGCCTTCGTGCATCAGGTCGAAGGCCTTGTTGATGTCCTCCAGACCCATGGTGTGGGTGATGAAGGTGTCCAGCGGAATCTCGCCCTTCTCGGACATCTCGACGTAGCTTGGCAGCTCGCTGCGACCCCGCACGCCGCCGAAGGCCGAACCGCGCCAGACGCGACCGGTGACCAGCTGGAACGGACGGGTGGCGATCTCCTGGCCGGCACCGGCGACGCCGATGATCACCGACTCGCCCCAGCCCTTGTGGCAGCACTCCAGCGCTGCGCGCATCAGTTGCACGTTGCCGATGCACTCGAAGGAGAAATCGACGCCGCCGTCGGTGAGGTCGACGATCACTTCCTGGATCGGGCGGTCGTAGTCTTTCGGGTTGATGCAGTCGGTGGCGCCCAGCTGGCGGGCGATCTCGAACTTGGCCGGGTTGATATCGATGGCGATGATGCGCGAAGCCTTGGCCTTGACCGCGCCGATCACTGCCGACAGGCCAATGCCACCGAGGCCGAAGATGGCCACGGTGTCACCCGGCTTGACCTTGGCGGTGTTGAGTACCGCGCCGATACCGGTGGTCACGCCGCAACCGAGCAGGCAGACCTTCTCCAGCGGGGCTTCCTTCTGGATCTTGGCCACCGAGATTTCCGGCAGCACGGTGTACTCGGAGAAGGTCGAGGTGCCCATGTAGTGGAACAGCTGCTGACCCTTGTAGCTGAAGCGGGTGGTGCCGTCGGGCATCAGGCCCTTGCCCTGGGTGGCGCGAATGGCCTGGCACAGGTTGGTCTTGCCCGACAGGCAGAATTTGCACTTGCCGCATTCCGGGGTGTACAGCGGGATCACATGGTCGCCGACCGCCACCGAGGTGACGCCCTCACCTACTGCTTCGACAATTGCCCCGCCTTCGTGGCCGAGGATCGACGGGAAAATGCCTTCCGGGTCGGCGCCGGACAGGGTGTAGGCGTCAGTGTGGCAGACACCCGAGGCGACAACGCGCAGCAGCACTTCGCCGGCCTTGGGCATGGCCACGTCCACTTCGACGATTTCCAGGGGTTTCTTGGCCTCGAAGGCGACGGCGGCGCGGGACTTGATCATCAAAGGTCTCCAGAAAAGGTGTCGGTTACTGGCTTGCAGTGTAATTCACCCTCTTTTGATGAATAATCCAGCCACTCACAAAACATTATTGCCATACAGGGATAATCCATGAGCAGCCGCTGGGAGGGCATCGACGAGTTCGTCGCGGTGGCCGAATCGGGTCAGTTCACCGCCGCCGCCGAGCGCCTGGGGGTGTCGTCCTCGCACATCAGCCGGCAGATTGCCCGACTCGAAGAACGCCTGCAGACGCGGCTGCTGTACCGCAGCACGCGACGGGTGACCCTGAGCGAAGCCGGGCAGACCTTTCTCCAGCACTGCCAGCGCCTGCAGGATGGCCGCGAGGAGGCGCTGCGGGCCATGGGCGACCTGGCCAGCGAACCCAAGGGCCTGCTGCGCATGACCTGCGCGGTGGCCTATGGCGAACGCTTCATCGTGCCGCTGGTGACACGCTTCATGGCGCAGTACCCGCAGTTGCGGGTCGACGTGGAGCTGAGCAACCGCACCCTCGACCTGTTGCATGAAGGCATGGACCTGGCGATTCGCCTGGGGCGTTTGCAGGACTCGCGGCTGGTGGCCACGCGCCTGGCGCCGCGGCGCATGTACCTGTGCGCGTCGCCGGCTTACCTGGAGCGCTATGGGCGGCCGCACAGCCTGTCGGAGCTGGCGCGGCACAACTGCCTGGTGGGTAGTTCGGACCTGTGGGCGCTGCAGCAGGAGGGGCGCGAGATCAGCCAGCGGGTGCAGGGCAACTGGCGCTGCAACAGCGGCCAGGCGGTGCTGGATGCGGCGCTGCAAGGCATGGGCTTGTGCCAGTTACCGGACTACTACGTGCTCGAGCATTTGCACAACGGGGCGCTGGTGTCGTTGCTGGAGGGGCATCAGCCGCCGAATACGGCGGTGTGGGCGTTGTATCCGCAGCAGCGGCACCTGTCGCCGAAGGTGCGCAGGTTGGTCGATTACCTGAAGGAAGGGTTGGCGCAGTTGCCGGAATATCGGGGTACATGAACCCTATGTGCCACACTTTCCGGCCTCTTCGCGGGTAAACCCGCTCCCACAGGGATGGCACCAGCCTCAAGGTCTCCAACACAGGTACAACACAGCCCTCAAGCTCGGCGCTACACCTGTGGGAGCGGGTTTACCCGCGAAGAGGCCAGAGAACACCACAAGGGCATGAGATCAGCGGCGCCCGGCCCAGCGCTGGCGCAACCATTCCAGGTCTTCCGGGCGGGTCACCTTGATGTTGTCGCTGCGCCCTTCGACCAGGCGCGGCGCATAGCCGGCCCATTCGATGGCCGATGACTCGTCGGTGACCGCCACATCGGACACCAGGCACTCGGCCAGCGCCCGGTGAAGCATGCCCAGGCGGAACATCTGCGGGGTATAGGCCTGCCAGACGGTGCTGCGATCTACCGTGGCCGCCACCCTGCCCTCGCCGTCGGCACGCTTGAGCGTGTCCTGGGCGGGAACGGCGAGCAATCCGCCGACGGAATCTTCAGCCAGGGCTGACAGCAACTTGTCCAGATCGCTGCGCGCCAGGTTCGGCCGCGCGGCGTCGTGCACCAGCACCCAATCGTCATCCGATGCGCCTTGGGCGTGCAGCAGCAACAGCGCGTTGAGCACCGAGTCGGCGCGCTCACGACCGCCCGGGGCGCGTTGGATGCGCGGATCGCTGGCGCAGCGCAGGCCGGGCCAGTAAGGGTCTTGTTCGGCAATGCTGACCACCACGCCCTTGAGCATGGGATGGTCGAGGAAACAGTCGAGGCTGTGCTCGAGAATCGTCTGCCCGCCCAGTTGCAGGTACTGCTTCGGACGGTCGGCAGCCATGCGGGCACCGACGCCCGCGGCGGGAATCACGGCCCAGAAGGCCGGCAGTTCATGTGTCATTTCTGCGGCAGCTGGTAGAGGGTTTCGCCCTCCTTGACCATCCCCAGTTCATGACGAGCCCGTTCTTCCACGGTCTCCATACCTTTCTTCAACTCCAGGACTTCAGCGTCAAGCACGCGATTGCGCTCCAGCAGGCGCTCGTTTTCCGCATGCTGGTCGGCGATCTGCTGCTTGAGTTCGGTCACTTGCGCCAGGCTGCCATTGCCTACCCAAAGGCGATATTGCAGGCCGCCGAGCAGCAGGAGCAGGACGAGGAACAACCAATAGGGACTGCGCATGAAGATATCCAGGGTAAAAAAGGCCGCCGCAGCGAGCTTCCGATAGCACGAAGCCTGGCCGAGGCCAGGCTTCGTCGACAGAAACCCGTGGAAACGACCGAACGATCAGTGCGAACGTTCAGCCGGCCCCGGCTGCTGCCTTTTTACCATCTCTTGCTCAGCCGCGAAACTCGGCACGGCCGCGATATACAGCCTTGGCGCCCAGTTGCTCTTCGATGCGCAGCAGTTGGTTGTACTTGCTGACGCGGTCGGAACGGCACAGCGAACCGGTCTTGATCTGGCCGGCGGCGGTACCCACGGCCAGGTCGGCGATGGTCGAGTCCTCGGTTTCACCGGAACGGTGCGAGATCACCGCGGTGTAGCCGGCGGCCTTGGCCATCTGGATGGCTTCCAGGGTCTCGGTCAGCGAGCCGATCTGGTTGAACTTGATCAGGATCGAGTTGCCGATGCCCTTCTCGATGCCTTCCTTGAGGATCTTGGTGTTGGTCACGAACAGGTCGTCGCCGACCAGTTGCACCTTGGCACCGATCTTGTCGGTCAGGATCTTCCAGCCAGCCCAGTCGGACTCGTCCAGACCATCTTCGATCGAGATGATCGGGAAGCGCTCGGTCAGGCCTTTCAGGTAGTCGGCGAAACCTTCGGCGTCGAACGACTTGCCTTCGCCGGACAGGTTGTACTTGCCGTCTTCATAGAACTCGGAAGCCGCGCAGTCCAGGGCCAGGGTCACGTCGGTGCCCAGCTTGTAGCCGGCCTTCTCGACGGCTTCGGCAATGGCTGCCAAGGCGTCTTCGTTGGAAGCCAGGTTCGGCGCGAAGCCACCTTCGTCACCGACGGCGGTGTTCAGGCCACGGGCCTTCAGCACGGCCTTGAGGTGGTGGAAGATCTCGGTGCCCATGCGCAGGCCGTCGGAGAAGGTCTTGGCGCCAACCGGCTGCACCATGAACTCCTGGATGTCGACGTTGTTGTCGGCGTGCTCGCCGCCGTTGATGATGTTCATCATCGGCACCGGCATGGAGTACTGGCCCGGGGTGCCATTGAGGTTGGCGATGTGGGCGTACAGCGGCAGGTCCAGGTCCTGGGCGGCGGCCTTGGCGGCGGCCAGGGACACGGCCAGGATGGCGTTGGCGCCCAGCTTGGCCTTGTTCTCGGTACCGTCCAGCTCGATCATGGCGCGGTCCAGGGCTTTCTGGTCGGCCGGGTCCTTGCCCAGCAGCAGGTCGCGGATCGGGCCGTTGATGTTGCCGACGGCCTTCAGCACGCCCTTGCCCAGGTAACGGCTCTTGTCGCCATCACGCAGCTCCAGCGCTTCGCGCGAGCCAGTGGAGGCACCCGACGGCGCGCAGGCGCTGCCGATGATGCCGTTGTCGAGCAGTACATCGGCTTCCACGGTGGGGTTGCCACGCGAATCGAGAACTTCACGACCTTTGATGTCGACGATCTTTGCCATTGTTGTAAGCACTCCAGAATTGACGAAAACAACGCAGCTTTTGGGAATTCTTGCCGTTCACCAGGCGACATGGCACGGGCAGGCCTGGCGAAGGGAGCCCCTGACCGACAGGTCAGGGGTGGAACGGGCGGTACTTTACCCGAGAAACGAGCTTTACGCGGTTTCTACCGTCGGAAAACTTTTCACCAGGTCGTCCAGTTGCTTGAGCTGGGCCAGGAACGGCTCCAGCTTGTCCAGGCGCAGGGCGCACGGACCGTCGCACTTGGCGTTGTCCGGATCCGGATGGGCCTCGAGGAACAGGCCTGCCAGGCCCTGGCTCATACCGGCCTTGGCCAGGTCGGTGACCTGGGCGCGACGGCCGCCGGCGGAGTCGGCGCGACCACCCGGCGTCTGCAGCGAGTGGGTCACGTCGAAGAACACCGGGTACTCGAACTCTTTCATGATGCCGAAGCCGAGCATGTCCACGACCAGGTTGTTGTAGCCGAAGCTCGAACCGCGCTCGCAGAGGATGAGCTGATCGTTACCGGCCTCGACGCACTTGGCGAGGATGTGCTTCATCTCGTGGGGCGCCAGGAACTGCGCCTTCTTGATGTTGATCACGGCACCGGTCTTGGCCATCGCCACGACCAGGTCGGTCTGGCGCGACAGGAAGGCCGGCAGCTGGATGATGTCGCAGACCTTGGCCACCGGCTCGCACTGGTAGGGTTCGTGCACGTCGGTGATCACCGGCACGTTGAAGGTCTGCTTGATCTCTTCGAAGATCTTCAGGCCTTCTTCCATGCCGGGGCCGCGGTACGAGTTGACCGACGAACGGTTGGCCTTGTCGAAGCTGGCCTTGAACACGTACGGGATGCCGAGCTTCTCGGTCACCCGTACGTACTCCTCGCAGACCTTCAGGGCCAGGTCACGGGACTCCAGGACGTTCATGCCGCCGAACAGGACGAACGGCTTGTCGTTGGCGATCTCGATGTTACCGACGCGAATGATCTTCTGAGTCATGGATCAGGCCTTGTTCTTCTGTGCCAGGGCAGCCTTGACGAAGCCGCTGAACAGCGGGTGGCCGTCACGCGGGGTCGAGGTGAATTCCGGGTGGAACTGGCAAGCGACGAACCATGGGTGCTCCTTGGACTCGACCACTTCGACCAGCGCGCCGTCCTCAGAACGGCCGGAAACCACCAGGCCAGCGTCGACCAGCTGCGGCAGCAGGTTGTTGTTGACCTCGTAGCGGTGACGGTGACGCTCGGTGATCACGTCCTTGCCGTAGCAGTCGTGAACCTTGGAGCCGGCCGCCAGCTGGCAGTCCTGGGCACCCAGGCGCATGGTGCCGCCCAGGTCGGAGGCTTCGGTACGGGTCTCGACCGCGCCGGTGGCATCGGCCCACTCGGTGATCAGGCCGACGACCGGGTGGCCGCTGTTGCGGTCGAACTCGGTGGAGTTGGCGTCTTTCCAGCCCATGACGTTACGGGCGAACTCGATCACGGCCACCTGCATGCCAAGGCAGATGCCCAGGTACGGGACCTTGTTCTCACGGGCGTACTGCACCGCAGTGATCTTGCCTTCCACGCCACGCAGGCCGAAACCGCCCGGGACCAGGATGGCATCGGCGCCTTCGAGCAGGCTGGTGCCCTGGTTCTCGATGTCTTCGGAGTCGATGTAGCGCAGGTTGACCTTGGTACGGTTGGTGATGCCGGCGTGGCTCATCGCTTCGATCAGCGACTTGTACGCGTCCAGCAGCTCCATGTACTTGCCGACCATGGCGATGGTCACTTCCTGCTCAGGGTTGAGCTTGGCATCGACGACCTTGTCCCACTCGGACAGGTCGGCGCTGTTGCACTGCAGGCCAAAGCGCTCGACGACGAAGTCGTCCAGGCCCTGGGCGTGCAGGACGCCTGGGATCTTGTAGATGGTGTCGACGTCTTCCAGCGAGATCACCGCACGTTCTTCGACGTTGGTGAACAACGCGATCTTGCGACGCGACGAGGCATCGACCGGGTGGTCGGAGCGGCAGATCAGCACGTCCGGCTGCAGGCCGATGGAGCGCAGCTCCTTGACCGAGTGCTGGGTCGGCTTGGTCTTGGTCTCGCCGGCGGTGGCGATGTACGGGACCAGGGTCAGGTGCATCAGCATGGCGCGCTTGGAGCCCACTTCGACGCGCAGCTGGCGGATCGCCTCGAGGAACGGTTGCGACTCGATGTCACCCACGGTGCCGCCGATCTCGACCAGCGCGACGTCGGCATCGCCGGCGCCCTTGATGATGCGGCGCTTGATCTCGTCGGTGATGTGCGGGATGACCTGGATGGTCGCGCCCAGGTAATCACCACGACGCTCCTTGCGCAGCACGTGCTCGTAGATACGGCCGGTGGTGAAGTTGTTGTTCTGGGTCATCGTGGTGCGGATGAACCGCTCGTAGTGGCCCAGGTCGAGGTCGGTCTCGGCGCCGTCATGGGTGACGAATACTTCACCGTGCTGGAACGGGCTCATGGTGCCCGGGTCGACGTTGATGTACGGGTCCAGCTTGAGCATGGTGACTTTGAGCCCCCGCGCTTCCAGGATGGCCGCCAGGGAAGCCGAGGCAATGCCTTTCCCCAATGAAGAAACAACACCGCCCGTGACGAATATGTAGCGCGTCATGAAAAACCCTAGAAGTCTGCGTTAAGGCGGCCAGCGCCGCCGGAGAAAGCGAAGGAAGGCCGAAGCCCCCGATCACCTGCGTCAATCACAGTGCATCTCGAAAAACTGCCGCGTCTGTACAGACCAGGGGTATCCCCGGCATGGAGCTCGCTCGTCATTTTAAGAAATCAGCCCAGCAAAAAACTGCTTGGTAATCGGCAACTCCTGTGTTTTTGCGCAACCCACAGAAGCTGTATCAAGAAGGGAGGGTAGTCTACCTGAATGTACCCTTCAGCTCAAACCTTGCACGTTCGTCGGCGGCTGCCAGTGCAACTGGCAATCCGCCTGCGCCAGCTCGGGCAGGTTGGCCACCGCCAGCAACTGCTCGCCGCGATACAGCAGCGGCAGGCGCGGGCGCACGAAGTGCGGGACCTGCAGTTCATTGAGCAGGCGCTTGAGATCGCGCCGACCGCGGCCGGGCAATTGCATGATCTCGCCGCCCTGGCGGTAGCGGATATTTAGGCCTTTACCCGGCGAGTCCGACATCAGGCGGACACTGCCATTGCCCGGCAGGCGCAACGGTTGCGCACCGTCCAGCCAGGGGTAATCACCCGACACCACAGCCAGCCAATCGCCACTCAGCCACCAGATACGCCCATGGCTGCGATGCAGTTCGCCGTCGGTCAGACACCAGACCGGACAGGCATCGGCCGCCGCGTCGCGCAGATCGTTCCAGCCGGCCCAGTGGCGGCTGTCGGGCAGGCGGGTGCGCTGGCTGAGCCAGAACTGCAAGGCGTTGCGTTGACGCGCCGGGGACAGTGCGGTGAGCGCCTCGAGGCTGAGTGAATCCAACCCCAGCCAGGACAGCGGCGCATTGTCGCAGGCACTCGCCAGGTCGCTGGCGGCCAGCTCATCCAGCAAGCCCAGTGCCTCGCCCAGGTGTTCGGCGCTGCGCGCCAGATTGGCTTCGGCCTGGGGCCAGCGCTGGCGCAGCATCGGGAAGACCTCGCCACGGAGGAAGTTGCGGGCGAAGGTGGTATCGCTGTTGGAAGGATCATCGACCCATACCAGCCCGTGTCTGTCGGCGTAAGCCTGCAACTGCTGGCGCGACAGCCTCAGCAGCGGCCGCACCAGGCTGCCCTGGCCCAGCGGCCGCTGTTGCGGCATGGCGGACAACCCACGCAGGCCGGCGCCGCGCAGCAGGCGAAACAGCAGGGTTTCGGCCTGATCGTCACGGTGCTGGCCGGTGAACAGCACTTCGCCTACGCCCAGCCGTTTTTCGAAGGCGCCGTAGCGGGCGTTGCGGGCCGACTGTTCGAGGCTGGCGCCAGGGGCGACCTTGACAGGGACCACATCGAGTTCGACACCCAGGGCGGCACACACCGCTCGGCAGTGATCGGGCCAGGCATCGGCGGCGGCTTGCAGGCCGTGATGGACATGGATGGCGCGCAGGGGCGGCGTTGAATGGTTGCGGGTGTAATCGGCGAGCTGGTGCAGAAGGACGGTGGAGTCCAGGCCGCCGGAGAAGGCGACGTACCAGGCCGGGGCGTTGAGCCAGGGAGAGAGTTGCGCAGTGAGGTCGAGCATAGTAGTCCCTCTTCAAATCGCATCGCGGGGCAAGCCCGCTCCCACGCTACAGAACGTGGGAGCGGGCTTGCCCCGCGATCGAGGGCGTCAGACTACGATCAGAGGCCGTAGCTCATCAGGCGATCGTAACGGCGCTTGAGCAGCGCGTCGTTGTCGAGCTTGCCGAGCATGTCCAGCTGTTCGATCAGGTCGGCGCGAACGCTTGCCGCCATCTTCGCCGGATCACGGTGGGCGCCGCCCAGCGGCTCCGGGATGACCTTGTCGACGATGTTCAGGCTCTTCAGGCGCTCGGCGGTGACACCCATGGCCTCGGCGGCATCAGCCGCGCGGTCGGCGGTCTTCCACAGGATCGAGGCGCAACCTTCCGGCGAAATCACCGAGTAGGTGGAGTACTGCAACATGTTCAGCTGGTCGCACACGCCGATGGCCAGTGCGCCGCCGGAACCACCCTCACCAATCACGGTGGCGATGATCGGCGTCTTCAGGCGCGCCATCACACGCAGGTTCCAGGCGATGGCCTCGCTCTGGTTGCGCTCTTCGGCGTCGATGCCCGGGTAGGCGCCCGGGGTATCGATGAAGGTCAGGATCGGCATCTTGAAGCGCTCGGCCATTTCCATCAGGCGGCAGGCCTTGCGGTAGCCTTCAGGACGCGGCATGCCGAAGTTGCGGCGTACCTTCTCGCGTACTTCACGGCCCTTCTGGTGACCGATGACCATGACCGGCTTGTCGTTCAGGCGCGCGGTGCCACCGACAATCGCGGCGTCGTCGGCAAAGTGACGGTCGCCGTGCAGCTCCTCGAACTCGGTGAAGATGTGGTCGATGTAGTCGAGGGTGTACGGACGGCGCGGGTGACGGGCCAGGCGGGCGATCTGCCAGCTGGTCAGGTTGCCGAAGATGCTCTCGGTCAGGGTGCTGCTCTTGTCCTGCAGACGGGCAATTTCATCGCTGATGTTCAGCGAGTTGTCGTTGCCCACCAGGCGCAGCTCTTCGATCTTGGCTTGCAGGTCGGCAATCGGCTGTTCGAAATCGAGGAAATTCGGGTTCATAGGCTTCCGTCTTGGGTCTACGGCCAGGCGGCCGGCCGGTTGATCCGTTTGGCGCCCTACCTTAAGGGATCAGGCGCATAAAGGTCGAGATTAAAATTCGTCGTTTCAACGGTATTGCAGGAAGACGTTCTCACGCCCGAACTGGTCACGCAGTGCCTGAATCAACCCATCGGCCGGGTCGATCGACCATTGGTCGCCAAACTGCAGCATGGCCTTGGCGTCGCTGCCGGTGTACTCCAGTGTGATCGGACAACCTCCGCGGTGACGGGTGATCAGCTCGCCCAGCCACTTCAGCCGATCGCCCTTGAGGGCGTCGTGGCAGACCTTCAGGCGCAGGCTCTCGGCCAGCTTGGTCCGGGCGTCCTCCATGGTCATCACGGTGTTGACCCGCAGGCGCAGGCCGCCGGAGAAGTCGTCGTTGCTCACCTCCCCTTCCACCACCACCATGGCGTCGGTCTGCAGCAGGGCCTGGGCGCCCATGAAGGCATCGGCGAACAGCGAGGCCTCGATGCGCCCGGAACGGTCATCCAGGGTGACGAAGCCCATCTTGTCACCCTTCTTGTTCTTCATCACCCGCAGGGCAATGATCATGCCGGCGATGGTCTGGGTGCCCCGCGCCGGCTTGAGGTCGACGATGCGCTGGCGGGCGAAGCGGCGGATCTCGGTCTCGTATTCGTCGATAGGATGACCGGTCAGGTACAGGCCGAGGGTGTCTTTCTCACCCTTGAGGCGCTCCTTGAGGGTCAGCTCGCGCACCTTGCGATGGTTGGCGTAGACATCGACATCCGCCTCGTCGAACATGCCGCCGAACAGGTCAACGTGGCCACTGTCCGCGGTGTGGGCGGCCTGCTCGGCAGCCTTGACCGCCTCGCCCAGCGCCGACAGCAAGGTCGCACGGTTGATGTCGATGTTGGCCTGATAGGCCTTGATCTCGTCATGGAAGTGCGGCCCCAGGCGGTCCAGCGCACCACTGCGGATCAACGCATCGAGGGTACGCTTGTTGACCCGCTTGAGGTCGATCCGTTCACAGAAGTCGAACAAGTCCTTGAACGGGCCACCTTGGGCACGGGCCTCGACGATCGCCTCGACCGGCCCCTCGCCGACGCCCTTGATCGCGCCCAGGCCATAAACGATGCGCCCGTCATTGTTGACGGTGAACTTGAAGTCCGAGAAGTTCACGTCCGGCGCATCGAGGCGCAGCTTCATGCTGCGCACTTCCTCGACCAGCACCACCACCTTGTCGGTGTTGTGCATATCCGCCGACAGCACCGCGGCCATGAACGGCGCCGGGTGGTGGGTCTTCAGCCAGGCGGTCTGGTACGACACCAGGCCATAGGCGGCGGAGTGGGATTTGTTGAAGCCGTAGCCGGCGAATTTCTCTACCAGGTCGAAGATGTTACCGGCCAGGTCCGCATCGATGTTGTTGGCCACGCAGCCTTCGATGAAACCGCCGCGCTGCTTGGCCATCTCCTCGGGTTTTTTCTTACCCATGGCCCGACGCAGCATGTCGGCGCCACCGAGGGTGTAGCCGGCCATCACCTGGGCGATCTG
This sequence comes from Pseudomonas sp. BW16M2, assembly GCF_014268865.1. NCBI lineage: Bacteria > Pseudomonadati > Pseudomonadota > Gammaproteobacteria > Pseudomonadales > Pseudomonadaceae > Pseudomonas > Pseudomonas sp. BW16M2. Next base: position 56,328 of record NZ_JABWRI010000021.1, read on the forward strand.
CATCACCTGTTCCTGGTACAGGATGATGCCGTAGGTGGGCGCGAGTACCGGCTTGAGGCCTTCGTACTGGTAGTCGGAGTGCGGGTAGGCCAGCTCTGCCCGGCCGTGCTTGCGGTTGATGAAGTCGTCGACCATGCCCGATTGCAGCGGGCCCGGACGGAACAGCGCCACCAGTGCGATGAGGTCTTCCAGGCAGTCGGGCTTAAGCTTCTTGATCAGCTCCTTCATGCCACGGGATTCGAGCTGGAACACTGCCGTGGTCTCGGCTTTCTGCAGCAGCTCGTAGGTCTTGCGGTCGTCCAGCGGGATGAAGTCGATGTTGACGTCGGGCAGGTTCTTCTTGGCCTGCTCGCGGTTGATGATCTCCATCGCCCACTTGATGATGGTCAGGGTCCGCAGGCCGAGGAAGTCGAACTTCACCAGGCCCGCGGCCTCGACGTCATCCTTGTCGAACTGGGTCACCAGGCCGCCGCCCTCTTCGTCACAGGCGATTGGCGAAAAATCGGTGAGCTTGGTTGGCGCGATCACCACGCCACCGGCGTGCTTGCCGGTACCGCGGGTGACACCCTCGAGCTTGAGGGCCATGTCCCAGATCTCGCGGGCATCCTCGTCGCCCTTGAGGAAGTCGCGCAGGATCTCTTCCTGCTCGTAGGCCTTCTCCAAGGTCATGCCCACTTCGAACGGGATCATCTTCGACAGGCGGTCGGCCAGGCCGTAGGACTTGCCCTGCACCCGCGCCACGTCGCGCACCACCGCCTTGGCGGCCATGGTGCCGAAGGTGATGATCTGGCTTACCGCGTTGCGACCATAGGCCTCGGCCACGTAGTCGATCACCCGGTCGCGGCCATCCATGCAGAAGTCGACGTCGAAGTCGGGCATGGAAATACGTTCAGGGTTGAGGAAGCGCTCGAACAGCAGGTCATAGGCCAGCGGGTCGAGGTCGGTGATCTTCAGCACATAGGCCACCAGGGAGCCGGCACCCGATCCCCGGCCTGGACCAACCGGCACGTCGTTGTTCTTCGCCCACTTGATGAAGTCCATAACGATGAGGAAGTAACCGGGGAAGCCCATCTGGATGATGATGTCCAGCTCGAACTTCAGGCGGTCCAGGTAGACCTGGCGCTTCTCTCCGTAGTTGGGCGTGGTCTCCTTCGGCCAGAGCACCGCCAGGCGCTCCTCCAGGCCTTCGTGGGAGACATGGCGCAGGTAGTCGTCGATGCCCATGCCGTTGGGCGTGGGGAAATCGGGGAGGAAGTACTTGCCCAGCTGCACGGTGATGTTGCAGCGCTTGGCGATCTCCACGGTGTTGGCGATGGCGTCCGGCAGGTCGCTGAACAGCTCGGCCATCTCTTCGGGCGACTTGAGATACTGCTGATCGCTGTAGCCGCGCGGGCGCCGCGGGTCGTCGAGGGTCCAGCCCTCGCCGATACAGACGCGGGTCTCGTGGGCGTCGAAGTCCGACTGCTTGATGAAGCGCACGTCGTTGGTCGCCACCAGCGGCGCGCCGAGCTTGTCGGCCAGGGCCACGGCGGCGTGCACGTACTCTTCGTCACCGGCGCGATTGGTGCGCTGCAGCTCGACGTAGAAACGATCCGGGAACATGCCCATCCAGTCGCCGAGCAGGGCCTCGGCCTCGTCCTGGCGTCCGGCCATCAGGGCCGCGCCGATATCGCCTTCCTTGCCTGCGGACAGGGCGATCAGCCCCTCGCTGGCCGGGGCGATCCAGTCGCGCTGGATGATGACCAGGCCGTTGCGCTGGCCGTCGGTCCAGCCACGGGAGATCAGCTCGGTGAGGTTGCGATAGCCCTTGGGGTTCATCGCCAGGAAGCAGATGCGCGACAGCGGCGCCTCGGGATCGGCCCCGGCCAGCCACAGGTCGGCGCCGCAGATCGGCTTGATGCCGGCACCCATGGCGGTCTTGTAGAACTTCACCAGCGAGCACATGTTGCTCTGGTCGGTGATCGCCACCGCCGGCATGTTCATCCCGGCCAGGGCCTTGGCCAGCGGCTTGATCCGCACCAGGCCGTCGACCAGGGAGAATTCGGAGTGCACGCGAAGGTGAACGAAGGAGACCGACATGGAGGATCCTGTAGCAGTGCTGAACGACAAGGGCGGGATTGTAGCGTATTGCTCTTCGCTTGCCTCGCCTGGAGGTCAGCGGTTGGTTGCAGAATGCATCGCGGGGCAAGCCTGCTCCCACACAGTTCGGCGTAGGAGCGGGCTTGCCCCGCGATGAATGGCGCCGATCAGATCAGCGAGGTGGAAATGCCTTCACGGGCTTCCCATGCGGCCCGCACCGGCGCGAACGAACGCCGATGAATGGGCGTCGGCCCAAGACGGGCCAGGGCCTCGAGGTGCACCGGGGTCGGATAACCCTTGTGCCCGCCGATCCCGTAACCCGGGTAGATCAGCTCGAACTCGCTCATCTCGCGGTCACGGGTGACCTTGGCCAGGATCGAGGCCGCCGCGATCGCCGGCACCTGGGAGTCGCCCTTGACCACCGGCGCCGCCGGCACGGCCAGCTTCGGGCAACGGTTGCCATCGATCAACGCCAGTTTCGGCGTGATGTGCAGCCCTTCGACCGCGCGCTGCATGGCCAGCATGGTGGCCTGGAGGATGTTCAGGCGATCGATCTCCTCGACCTCGGCCCGGGCGATGCAGAAGCTCAGGGCCTTTTCGCGGATCTCGTCGAACAGCGCGTCGCGCTTGGCCTCGGTGAGCTTCTTCGAGTCGTTCAGGCCGAGGATCGGTCGGCGCGGGTCGAGAATCACCGCCGCGGTGACCACCGCGCCGCACAGCGGGCCACGGCCCACTTCGTCGACGCCGGCCACCAGTTCTTCAACCAGGTTGAAATCCAGTCCCATCTGCATGTCAGCGGTCCTTCAACAGAGCGAGTACCGCGTCGGCCGCCTGGTTTGAGGCGTCGCGGCGCAGGGTGCGGTGGATCTGGTCGAAGCTGTCGGTCTGCTGCGAGCCGTCCTTGACCAGCGGTGCCAGGGTCTGCGCCAGGGCTTCGCTGGTGGCGGCGTCCTGCAGCAGCTCCGGTACCAGCAGGCGCTGGGCCAGCAGGTTGGGCAGCGACACGTACGGGCTCTTGACCATGCGCTTGAGGATCCAGTACGTCAGCGGTGCCAGGCGGTAGGCCACCACCATCGGTCGCTTGTACAGCATCGCTTCCAGGGTGGCGGTACCTGAGGCGATCAGCACCGCGTCACAGGCGGCCAGCGCCTGGTGCGAGCGGCCATCCAGCAGGGTCAGCGGAAGCTCGCGCCCTTCGAGCATCTGCTCGACCTGGGCACGCCGGGCGGCATTGGCGCACGGCAGCACGAAGCGCGCGCCGGGCACCAGCTCGCGCAGGCGCTGGGCGGCATCGAGGAACAAGGCCCCCAGGCGTCCCACCTCACCGCCCCGACTGCCAGGCATCAACGCGATCACCGGCCCTTCGCCCAGGCCCAGTTCGGCACGCGCCGCGCCACGGTCGGCCTCCAGGGGAATGGTGTCCGCCAGCGGATGGCCGACGAAACGCACCGGCACGCCCTGCTCTTCATAGAAGCGCGCCTCGAACGGCAGCAGGGTGAGCATCAGGTCGCAGCCCTCGCGAATCTTGAGCACGCGCTTCTGCCGCCAGGCCCAGACCGACGGGCTGACGTAATGCACCGTCTTGATCCCGGCCTGACGCAGCTTGAGTTCGATATTGAGGGTGAAATCGGGGGCGTCGATACCGATGAACACGTCGGGCTTTTCGCCGATCAGTGTCTGGATCAGTTCCTTGCGCCGCTTGAGCAGCTCGCGCAGGCGCCCGAGCACCTCGACCAGGCCCATGACGGCCAGGCGTTCCATCGGAAAGTAGGAGGTCATGCCCTCGGCTTCCATCAAGGGACCGCCAACACCGATGAACCGTACATCGGGATGACGTGCCTTGATGGCGCGCATCAGGCCGGAACCGAGAATGTCGCCGCTGGCCTCGCCCGCGACCAGCGCCACGCAGAGCTGGACCATGTCAGCGGGTGATGCCGCGGGCGGAATTGGCGATCGATTGGCGGAACAGGTCGACTTCGGGAAACTGCGTGACCAGCTCATCCAGTTCCTTGAGCGCTTCTTCGACAGTCAGGCCCTGGCGGTACACGATCTTGTAGGCGCGACGCAGGGCGTGCAGCACTTCGTCGCTGAAACCGCGACGGCGCAGGCCTTCGAAGTTCATGCTGCGCGCCTCGGCCGGGCTGCCGAACACGGTGACGTAGGCCGGTACGTCCTTGCCGATCGCGGTGCCCATGCCGGAAAACGCGTGGGCGCCGATATGGCAGTACTGGTGCACCAGGGTGTAGCCGGACAGGATCGCCCAGTCGCCGACATGCACATGGCCCGCCAGCGCGGTGTTGTTGACCAGGATGCAGTGGTTGCCGATGACGCTGTCGTGGCCGATGTGGGCATAGGCCATGATCAGGTTGTGATCGCCCAGGGTGGTTTCGGAACGGTCCTGCACCGTGCCGCGGTGGATGGTGACACCCTCGCGGATCACGTTGTGGTCACCGATCACCAGGCGCGTCGGCTCACCCTTGTACTTCAGGTCAGGGGTGTCTTCACCGATCGAGGAAAACTGGTAGATGCGGTTGTGCTTGCCGATGCGGGTCGGCCCCTTGAGCACCACGTGCGGACCGATGACGGTACCCTCCCCGATTTCCACATCGGGACCTACGATCGACCAGGGGCCGACCTCGACGCCCTCGGCCAACTTGGCCGAGGGGTCGATGATCGCCCTTGGGTCAATCGAACTCATAGGGAGCGTTCCGCGCAGGTGATCTCGGCCGAGCAGACCGGCTTACCGTCCACCAGGGCGCGGCACTCGAACTTCCAGATCATGCTCTTGCGGCTGAGGAACCTGGCTTCCAGCACCAGCTGGTCGCCCGGCAGCACCGGCTGGCGGAAGCGCAGCTTGTCGGAGCCGACGAAGTAGTAGAGGGTGCCGTCCGCCGGCTTGGCGTCGAGCATCTTGAATCCGAGAATCCCGGCCGCCTGGGCCATCGCCTCGATGATCAGCACGCCCGGCATGATCGGATGCGCCGGGAAGTGGCCATTGAAGAACGGCTCGTTGATGCTGACATTCTTGTAGGCACGAATGCTTTGGGCCTCGAAGTCCAGGTCCGTCACACGGTCCACCAGCAGGAACGGGTAACGGTGAGGCAGGTATTCGCGAATCTCGTTGATGTCCATCATTTCGGGGGGAAGCCTGTATAAGAATAGGGAGCGCAGGTGCTGACCACACGCTCCTTTTGCAGATCCAAAGAGGAGCCAGCTAGCGACTGTAACGCTTGCTCAGTAAATGGTATCAGCCTTCTGATGTCGGCTGGCCACCTGAGGTCACGGTGTCGACACGCTTTTCCAGCTGCTGGAGACGCTTGGACATCTCGTCCAGCTGGCGAATGCGAGCGGCGCTCTTGCGCCACTCGGCCAAGGGTTGCATGGCCGTACCGGAAGAATAGCCACCCGGCTCGGTAATCGAACGGGTCACCATGGTCATGCCGGAAACGAAGACATTGTCGCAGACGTCGATGTGGCCGACCATCCCGACGCCGCCGGCAATCATGCAATGCTTGCCGATGCGGGTGCTGCCGGAAATCCCGACGCAGGCCGCCATCGCAGTGTGGTCGCCGACCTGCACGTTGTGGGCGATCTGGATCTGGTTGTCGAGCTTGACGCCATCGCCGATGCGGGTGTCCGACAGCGCGCCGCGGTCTACCGCGGTGTTCACGCCGATCTCCACGTCATCACCCAGGGTGACGCCGCCGATCTGCGCGATCTTGCGCCAGATACCCTTCTCGTTGGCGAAGCCGAAGCCCTCGCCACCGATCACCGCGCCGGACTGGATGACCACGCGCTTGCCGATGGTCACATCGTGATACAGCGTGACCCGTGGGGCCAGCCAGCCACCCTCGCCGATGACGCAGCGGGCACCGACGAAGCAGTGCGCGCCGACCGTCACATTGGCGCCAATGCGCGCGCCGCTCTCGATCACCGCGAACGGGCCGATGCTGGCGCTGGCATCCACCTGGGCATCCTCGGCGACCACGGCGCTGGGATGGATTCCCGCCACAGCCTTGGGCTTTGGATCGAACAGGTGCGAAATGCGTGCATAGGCCAGGTAAGGATCGGGAACGATCAGGGCGTTGCCGGTAAAACCTTCGGCGTCCTCGGCCTTGAGCAATACCGCGCTGGCCGAGGACTCGTCCAGGAACTTGCGGTACTGCTTGTTGGCCAGGAAGCTCAACTGCCCGGAACCGGCCTCCTGCAAGGTGGCCAGCCCGGTGATCTGCAGCGCCTCGGGGCCTTTGAGTTCGGCCCCGAGGGCCTCGGCCAGCTGGCCGAGCGTCATGGTCACGGTCATATCAACGGGCTTGGTTCATGCGCTCGATGACCTGGCGGGTGATGTCGTACTGCGGCTTGACATCGATGACCGCGCCACGCTCCAGAACCAGGTCGAAACCGCCCTTCTTGATCACTTCCTCGACAGCGCCGTCGAGTTTCGGCTTGAGCTGCTTGAGCATGTCGCGGTCGGCCACGGCCTTGGCTTCGTTGAGTTCCTTGGACTGGAACTGGAAGTCGCGGGCTTTTTGCTTGAACTCGAGCTCCAGGCGTTCACGCTCAGGCTGAGGCATCTTGTCGCCGCCCTTGATCAGGCGGTCCTGGATGCCCTTGGCGCTGCTTTCCAGGCCCTTGAGCTTGGTCAGTTGCGGGCCGAACTTCTTCTCGGCGTCAACGGCGTATTTCTTGGCCGCGTCGGATTCCAGCAGGGCCATCTGATAGTTCAGCACGGCAACTTTCATTTCGGCGAAAGCCGGGGTGGCGACCAGCGCCGCGGCCACGAGGGCCAGTTGAGTCAACTTACGCACGATGCACTCCTGGATAATCCGTTGTCGTTATGCAAGGGCCGACCTCAGAAGGTCTGGCCCAGAGAGAATTGGAACACTTGCGTGTCGGCGTCGTCCGGCTTCTTGATCGGCATCGCCAGGCTGAAGCTCAACGGGCCCAGCGCGGTGATCCAGGTCACGCCCAGACCGACCGAGCTGGCCATGTCCGAGAAACCGACCTTGGTGCAATCGGGCTTGGAGCCGCAGTTGGTGTCGAACACGTTACCCACGTCCCAGAACACGGACGTGCGCAGCGAACGCTGATCCTTGACGAACGGCAGCGGGAACAGCAGCTCCACGCCACCCTGGACGAGGACGTTACCACCGAACGGCAGCGGATCCTGGTCCGGGTCGGCGATGGTGCCCTGGTTGCCGGTCACCGCGGCGCCACGGCTCGGGGTGCTGCGTGGGCCCAGGGTGCTGTCCTTGAAGCCGCGCACGGAGTTGAAGCCGCCCGCGTAGTAGTTTTCATAGAACGGCAGGCCAGAGGTCGAGCCGAAACCATCACCATAGCCCAGTTCGGTGTGCAGGCGCAGGGTGTAGTCGTTGTTGATTGGCTTGAACAGCTGGCCACGGTAGTCGAGCTTGTAGAACGACAGGTCGCTGCCCGGCACGGTGGTTTCCAGGGTCAGGCTCTGGGAGTGACCGCGGGTAGCCAGCACGCCTTTGTTCAGGGTCGACTCGGACCAGCCGATCGAGGCCTTGAAGTTCAGGAAATTGTCGCCCTCGTCCTGGAGGAACTTGAAGATCTCGTCGACGGTGTAGCGGCCGGTCTTGATCTTGTCCTGCTGCACGGTCAGGCCGTAGGTCAGGCGCGAAGTCTCGCTGATCGGGTAGCCGAGGCTGACACCGGCACCGAGGCTGTCCACCGCATAGCTGGCCACGTCGACGTCGAGGTCGTCGTAGTCGGTGCTGCGGTAGAAGGCGTTGTAGCCCAGGCTCACGCCATCGGCGGTGAAGTAGGGATCGACGTAGCCGAAGTTGTAGCGGGTCTGGTATTCGGAACGGGTCAGGCCGATGGAGACCTTGTTACCGGTACCGAGGAAGTTGTTCTGGCTGATCGAGCCGCCCAGGATCAGGCCGGCGCTCTGGGCGAAACCGACGCTGGCGGTAATCGAGCCGGAGGCCTGCTCTTCGACGCTGTAGTTGACGTCGACCTGGTCGTCGGTGCCAGGCACCGGCGGCGTCTCGACGTTGACTTCCTTGAAGAAGCCCAGGCGCTCGAGGCGGGTCTTGGACTGGTCGATCAAATAGGTCGAAGCCCAGCCACCTTCCATCTGACGCATTTCGCGACGCAGCACTTCGTCTTCGGTCTTGGTGTTGCCGCGGTAGTTGATGCGGTTGACGTAGGCACGCTTGCCCGGATCGACGACGAACATGATGTCGACGGTGTGATCCTGGTCGTTCGGCTGTGGCACGCCGTTGACGTTGGCGAAGGTGTAGCCTTCGTTACCCAGACGACGGGTGATCAGGTCGGAAGTGGTGGTCATCACCTTGCGCGAGAATACCTGGCCCGGCTGCACCAGCAGCAGCGACTTGACCTGGTCTTCCGGCACTTTCAGGTCACCGGACAGCTTCACGTCGCGGACGGTGTACTTCTCGCCCTCGTTGATGTTGACGGTGATGTAGACGTGCTTCTTGTCCGGAGTGATCGACACCTGGGTGGACGCGATGTCCATGTTGATATAGCCGCGGTCCAGGTAGTAGGAACGCAGGCGCTCCAGGTCACCGGAGAGTTTTTCCCGGGCGTACTTGTCGTCGTTCTTGAAGAACGACAGCCAGTTGGTGGTCTTGAGCTCGAACAGCTGGCCGAGGGTCTCGTCGTCGAAGACCGTGTTGCCCACCACGTTGATGTGCTGGATCGCGGCCACGGTGCCTTCGTTGATCTTGATCTTCAAGCCGACGCGGTTGCGCGGCTGCGGCACGACCTCGGCGTCGACCTCGGCGGAGTAGCGGCCCTGGGCCACGTACTGGCGCTGCAGTTCGTTACGCACGCCTTCCAGCGTCGCGCGCTGGAAGATCTCGCCTTCGGCCAGGCCCGACTGTTTCAGGCCCTTCATCAGGTCTTCGGTGCTGATCGCCTTGTTGCCTTCGATCTCGATGCTCGACACCGAGGGGCGCTCGACCACGTTGATGATCAGGACATTGCCGTCGCGGTTCAGCTGGATGTCCTGGAAGAAGCCGGTCTTGAACAGCGAGCGAGTCGAGTCGACCAGACGGCGGTCGTCGACCTGGTCACCGACGTTCAGCGGCAACGCGCCGAACACGCTGCCGGCGGACACCCGCTGCAGGCCGTTGACACGAATATCGGAGATGGTGAAGGACTCGGCGTGAACTTCAGCGATCATCAGTGCGGAGAGCACCGCAGTTAGCAGCAGACGTTTCATGAAGTCCTTTTATTCCAACTGGCAATAAACAACCTGCCGCGACAAGGCGGCAGGTTTCGCGATTGAGCGAAGCTTTTATAGTCGACCCAGATCGTTGATCAGGGCGAGCAACATCACCCCGACGACCAAACTGATACCGATCTGGACCCCCCAACCTTGCACCCGATCCGAGAGCGGACGACCGCGCGCCCACTCGATCAGGTAGAACAGCAAATGCCCCCCATCCAGTACCGGGATGGGCAGCAGGTTCAAAACCCCCAGGCTTATGCTCAGGTAGGCCAGGAAATTCAGGAAATCCCCAACGCCCGACTGGGCTGAAGCGCCCGCCACTTTAGCAATGGTTATCGGTCCGCTCAAGTTTTTTACCGAGAGCTCTCCGAACAGCATTTTCTTCAGCGATTCGAGGGTCAGGACGCTCATGCTCCAGGTGCGGGAAAGCCCCTCACCGACCGCCTCGAGCGGCCCGTAGCTGACCTCGCGGAGCATCTTCGCCGGCCATTCGGCGGCCTTGACCCCAGCACCGAGGTAGCCGCCGGAAGCCTGGCCCTCACCCTTACGCGCCAGGGTGACTGCAACCTCGAGCGGTACGCCGTCGCGCTCGACGCGCAGGCTGACCTTTTTCTCGGGACGGGCACGGACTGCGTCGACCACTTGTTGCCAGTCGGCCAGCTCAACACCGTCGAGCGCCAACAGCTTGTCACCGGTCTTGAGGCCGGCTGCGGCGGCCGGCCCCTTCGGATCGATTTCCGCCAGCACCGGCACCATCGCCGGGCGCCAGGGGCGCAGGCCAAGGGACTGGATCGGCTCAGGCTCGTCGACGCCCTTGAGCCACTGATTCAGGGAAACATCGAGCTGGCGTTCGACCGTCGCGCCCTCGTCGAGCACTCCAACCCGCAGCGTGCCGCTCTCGCCGAGGCGGCGCACCAACTGCAGATTGACCGCCGACCAACCATTGGTCGGCTCGCCATCAATGGAAACGATTTCCTGGCCGACGCTCAGCCCGGCGCTGGCCGCCAGGCTGCCGGCTTCGACGCCACCAATGACCGGACGCACCTGCTGCGAACCCAGCATGGCCACCACCCAGAAGAACAGGATGGCGAGCAGGAAGTTGGCGATGGGACCAGCGGCCACGATGGCAATGCGCTGACGGACCGACTTGCGGTTGAACGACTGCTCGACCAGCGCCGACGGAACCTCGCCCTCGCGCTCGTCGAGCATCTTGACGTAGCCGCCCAGGGGGATCGCGGCGACGACGAACTCGGTGCCGTGGCGGTCATGCCAGCGCACCAGCGGCGTGCCGAAGCCCACCGAGAAACGCAGGACCTTGACCCCGCAACGCCGCGCCACCCAGAAGTGGCCGAACTCGTGGAAGGTAACCAGCACACCCAGTGCAATCAGGGTGCCGACAATCATGTAGAGCGCAGTCATGTCCAATCTCCGGGTGACATTCGGCGGAGTCGGCCGCAGGCTTCAGCGGCCGTGGCGTCGCAGCCACTCCCGGGACAGCTCCCGGGCACGCTGGTCGGCGGCGAACACCGCCTCGAGGGTGGGCAAGGCCACCACGGGCTCCTGGTCGAGCACCTGTTCGATCATACCCGCGATCTCCGGGAAGCGGATACGCCGCTGGAGAAACGCCTCGACGGCCACTTCGTTGGCGGCATTGAGCACCGCCGGCGCGCTGTTGCCCGCCTCGGCAGCCTGACGCGCCAGGCGCAGGCATGGGAAGCGCTGTTCGTCGGGCGCCTGGAAATCCAGACGGGCGATGGCGAACAGGTCCAGCGGGGCGACGCCCGAATCGATCCGCTCCGGCCAGGCCAGGGCGTTGGAGATCGGCGTGCGCATGTCCGGGTTGCCCAGCTGAGCAAGCACCGAGCCATCGACGTAGTCCACCAGCGAGTGAATGACACTCTGCGGGTGCACCACCACTTCAATCTGCGACGGCTTGGCATCGAACAGCCAGCAGGCCTCGATCAGCTCCAGGCCTTTGTTCAGCATGCTGGCCGAATCGACCGAGATCTTGCGCCCCATGGACCAGTTCGGATGCGCGCAGGCCTGCTCCGGCGTTACATCCAGCAATACTTCAGCAGGGGTTTCGCGGAACGGCCCACCGGAGGCGGTCAGCAGGATCCGGCGCACGCCAACAGCGCCCAGGCCACGGGCGTAATCACCGGGCATGCACTGGAAGATCGCGTTGTGCTCGCTGTCGATCGGCAGCAACACCGAACCACTGCGATGCACCGCATCCATGAACAAGGCCCCGGACATCACCAGGGCCTCCTTGTTGGCCAGCAGCACCTTCTTGCCCGCCTCGACCGCAGCCAGGGTCGGACGCAGGCCGGCGGCGCCGACGATGGCCGCCATCACGGTGTCCACCTCGGACGCAGCGGCTACCTGGCACAACCCGGCCTCGCCCTCGAGCACCTCGGTGGCGCAGCCCGCCGCAGCCAGCCCCTGACGCAGGCGCGTGGCCGCCTCGGCGCTCGGCACCACGGCGAAGGCCGGACGATGACGCTCGCACAGGGCCAGCAGTTCGTCGATGCGCGAGTAGCCACTGAGGGCGAACACCTGGTAACGGTCAGGGTGCCGGGCAATGACATCCAGCGTGCTCAGGCCGATGGAGCCGGTGGCCCCCAGCACGGTTATGCGTTGCACGGCACTCACATCACACCCCACTCAGCCGCCCACAGCAGCACGGCAAACATCGGAATCGCCGCGGTCAGGCTGTCGATGCGATCGAGCACGCCGCCATGACCCGGCAACAGGTTGCTGCTGTCCTTGATGCCTTCACGGCGCTTGAACATGCTTTCGGTCAGGTCACCGACCACCGAGGACATCACTACAACGACGGCCCCCAGCAGGCCCAACAGTACCTGGCCAATACTCCAGTCGCGGGCGAAACCCACGGCCAGGGTGATCAGCAGGCTGACCGCGAGACCGCCATAGACGCCCTCCCAGCTCTTGCCCGGGCTGACCTGCGGCGCCAGCTTGCGCTTGCCGAAGGCCCGACCGGAGAAGTACGCGCCGATATCGGCAGCCCAGACCAGGACCATGACCGACAGGATCAGCCAGTTGCCCAGCGGCCAGTGCTTGAGCAGCACCAGGCCCTGCCAGGCAGGCAGCAGCACCAGCAGGCCGATCAGCAGGCGACAGGCGGCGCTGCTCCACAGCTCGCCGCTACGCGGGTAGGTCAGCACCAGCCAGGTGGCCAGGGCCCACCAGATCACCGAGGCGCCCAGCACCCAGGGCGCAAGGTCGGGCATCAGGTAGAGCAGCATCAGGCCGCCCGCCACCACGGCGGCGTAGGCAATGCGCAGCGGCTGCGCCACCAGGCCGGCCAGGCGTGCCCACTCCCAGGCGCCGAGCGTTACCACGAAGCCGATGAACAGGGCGAAATCCCCGCCGTTGAGCAGGAAGAAACCACCCAACGCGATCGGCAGCAGGATCAGCGCGGTAATGATGCGTTGTTTAAGCATTAAGCACGGGCTCCGGCTTCGACCTGCTCGCTGGTCTTACCGAAGCGGCGCTGGCGCGAAGCGAAATCGGCCAGCGCGGTGCGCATGGCCTCGTGTTTGAAGTCCGGCCAGTAGAGGTCGGAGAAGTACAGCTCGGCGTAGGCCAGCTGCCACAGCAGGAAGTTGCTGATGCGGTGCTCGCCGCCGGTGCGGATGCACAGGTCGGGCAATGGCAGGTCGCCGGTGGCCAGGCAGGTCTGCAGCAGGTCCGGGGTGATGTCCTCGGGGCGCAGGTGGCCGGCCTGGACTTCCCGCGCCAGGCGCTGTGCGGCCTGGGCGATGTCCCACTGGCCGCCGTAATTGGCGGCGATCTGCAGGATGAAACGGTTGCTGCCCACCGTCGCCGCTTCGGCTTCGCGCATCGCCGCCTGAAGCTCAGGATGGAAGCGCGAGCGATCACCGATGATGCGCAGGCTGATGTTGTTGTCGTTCAGGCGCTTGGCCTCGCGACGCAATGCCGAGAAGAACAGCTCCATCAGCGCACCGACCTCCTCGGCCGGACGCTGCCAGTTCTCGCTGGAGAAGGCGAAGAGCGTGAGCACCTCGACCTTGGCCTCGGCGCAGACTTCGATCACCGCGCGAACGGCATCCACGCCGGCCTTGTGGCCGGCGACGCCGGGCAGAAGACGTTTCTTCGCCCAGCGGTTGTTGCCATCCATGATGATCGCGACATGACGCGGCACCGAGCCCGGTGCCGCCGACTTGGTCTTTTCCATTAAGAGAGCAACCCTGGCCTCAAACGGCCATCAGGTCCTTTTCCTTGGCCTTGAAGGCGGCATCGACTTCAGCGACGAACTTGTCGGTCAGCTTCTGGATCTCGTCAGCCGCGCGACGCTCTTCGTCTTCGCTGATTTCCTTGTCCTTGGTCAGCTTCTTCAGGTCGGCCAGGGCATCGCGACGCACGTTGCGCACAGCGACCTTGGCGTCCTCGGCAACGCCGCTGGCCTGCTTGGTGTAGCCCTTGCGGGTTTCCTCGGTCAGGGCCGGCATCGGCACACGGATGGTGGTGCCGGCGCTGGACGGGTTCAGGCCCAGGTCAGAGGTCAGGATGGCCTTCTCGATGGCGGCGCTGAGGTTCTTGTCGTGGGCGACGATCTTCAGGGTACGGGCGTCCTCGACGGTGATCGCGGCCACCTGGTTCAGCGGCATGTCGCTGCCCCAGGCCGGCACCTTGACGCTGTCCAGGATGCTTGGGTGGGCGCGACCGGTACGGATCGCCGCCAGGTTGCGGGCCAGGGCCTCGAGGGACTTGCCCATGCGCTCCTGAGCGTCTTTCTTGATGTCGTTGATCATTTTTGAACTTCCTCGATCAGAGTTCCTTCCGCACCACCATGCACAATGTTGAGCAGGGCGCCGGGCTTGTTCATGTTGAAGACGCGCAGCGGCATCTTGTGATCGCGGCAAAGGCAGATTGCCGTGAGGTCCATTACGCCCAGCTTGCGATCCAGCACTTCATCGTAGGACAGATGATCGAACTTCTCGGCATGCGGGTCCTTGAATGGATCTGCAGTGTATACACCATCGACCTTGGTTGCCTTCAATACCACGTCGGCATCGATTTCGATGGCGCGCAGGCAAGCGGCGGAGTCGGTGGTGAAGAACGGGTTGCCGGTACCGGCAGCGAAGATCACGACTTCCTTGGAATTCAGGTGACGCATGGCCTTGCGGCGATCGTAGTGATCGGTCACGCCCACCATGGAGATCGCCGACATGACGATGGCGGTGATGTTCGCCCGCTCCAGCGCGTCGCGCATGGCCAGGCCGTTCATCACGGTGGCCAGCATGCCCATGTGGTCGCCGGTAACGCGGTCCATGCCGGCTGCGCTGAGCGCCGCGCCACGGAACAGGTTGCCGCCACCGATCACCAGGCCGACCTGAACGCCGATGCCGACCAGTTGGCCGACTTCCAGCGCCATGCGATCCAGGACCTTGGGGTCGATCCCGAACTCTTCCGAGCCCATCAGGGCCTCGCCGCTAAGTTTGAGTAGAATGCGTTTATAGCGAGCCTGATGACCACTGCCCTGCTGAGCCATTGCGAATCTCTCCTGCGGCGTTTGTAAAAATCTGGCGGGCTGTTTCAGCCTGCGCGTAACTCTAGCGTGACGCACTTGATGCGTCAGCGAGCAACGGTCTCGTGAACCGCTCCCGCTTTGACAAAGAGGCTGCGCGCGTAAGCGGGCAGCCTCTTCGGGGCGACAGACGAATCCGTCTTACTGCTTGGCGGCAGCTACCTGGGCGGCAACTTCGGCAGCGAAGTCGTCGACCGGCTTCTCGATGCCTTCGCCGACCTTGAAGTAGGTGAAGGAAACGATTTCAGCACCGGCTTTCTTGGCCAGCGCACCGACTTTGACTTCCGGATCCATGACGAAGGCTTGCTCTTTCAGCGAGGCTTCGGCTTTGAACTTGGAGATACGACCGTTGATCATGTTCTCAACGATGTTTTCCGGCTTGCCAGCGATCTTGTCGGCGTTCAGCTGCAGGAAGACGTTCTTCTCGCGCTCGATGGCCTCGGCGGAGATTTCCGACGCGTCCAGGAACTCTGGGTTCGAGGCTGCAACGTGCATGGCGATGTTCTTGGCCAGATCGACGTCGCCGCCTTTCAGGACAACAACGGCACCGATCTTGTTGCCGTGCAGGTAGGCACCGACAACGTCGCCTTCAACGCGCACCAGGCGGCGGATGTTGACGTTCTCGCCGCACTTGGCAACCAGGGCTTCACGGGCAGCTTCACGCGAGGCGATCAGCGGAGCGGCGTCGGTCAGCTTCTGGGCGAAGGCTTCTTCGATGCTTTCGGCAACGAAGTTCTTGAAGTCGTCTTGCAGGGCCAGGAAGTCGGTCTGCGAGTTCACTTCCAGCAGAACGGCGGATTTACCGTCGGTCTTGACGGCGATAGCGCCTTCAGCAGCGACGTTGCCAGCCTTCTTGGCGGCCTTGATGGCGCCCGAGGCACGCATGTCGTCAATGGCTTTCTCGATGTCGCCGCCGGCCTTTTCCAGGGCCTTTTTGCAATCCATCATGCCTTCGCCGGTACGCTCGCGCAGTTCTTTGACCAGCGCCGCAGTAATTGCTGCCATTTCAAAATCCTCTTGGAAAGTTTTTCAACCATTCCACCCGCTCGTCACGGGCGTTAAATTCTGCAAATCGCTGCTTTTATATCAGCTCGCCCATGATGCGGGGTCGTTGCTGACAGCAGGATTTCAAGGTGGCAAAAAGGGGGCCAAGCCCCCTTTTTGCGTGCCAAGTAGACGCCAGGCGTCAATTACTCAGCAGCAGGTGCAGCCGCTTCTTCAGCGTAGACTTCAGTACCGCCGGCAACGTTGTTGCGGCCGCGGATGACGGCGTCAGCCATCGAAGTCATGTACAGCTCGATGGCGCGGATGGCGTCATCGTTACCTGGGATGATGTAGTCAACACCTTCCGGGCTGCTGTTGGTATCGACAACGCCGATGACCGGGATGCCCAGCTTGTTGGCTTCGGTGATGGCAATGCGCTCGTGGTCGACGTCGATCACGAACAGGGCATCAGGCAGGCCGCCCATGTCCTTGATACCACCCAGGCTGCGGTCCAGTTTTTCCAGATCGCGCGAACGCATCAGGGCTTCTTTCTTGGTCAGCTTGGCGAAGGTGCCGTCTTCGGCCTGGGTTTCCAGGTCACGCAGACGCTTGATCGAAGCGCGGATGGTCTTGTAGTTGGTCAGCATGCCGCCCAACCAACGGTGATCAACGTATGGCGAACCGCAACGAGCAGCTTGCTCGGCGACGATCTTGCCGGCGGAACGCTTGGTGCCGACGAACATGATCTTGTTCTTGCCCTGGGCCAGGCGCTCTACGAAGGACAGAGCTTCGTTGAACATTGGCAGGGTTTTTTCCAGGTTGATGATGTGGATCTTGTTACGCGCGCCGAAAATGTACTTGCCCATTTTCGGGTTCCAGTAACGGGTCTGGTGGCCGAAGTGCACACCGGCCTTCAGCATATCGCGCATGTTGACTTGGGACATGATAGTTCCTTGATAAGTCGGGTTGGGCCTCCACGTATCCCAATGACCAACCCGTGCTTCCAGGGAAACCGGGCACCCAGGCCATCGTGTCGACACGTGTGTGGGTTTGAGCTGACGGAGGACATCCCCCGAAAGCGGCGCATTTTATACCACAGGCCGAGCGCGAACGGAACCCGGATGATGCTTCGTCCGTCAGTGGCTTTTGCAGCACCCGTGCTTTGCGGCCAGAATGCCTTCAATAGACCACCGGATCCACGGGACTCTCCCGACAGATCGCCGCCGCGCTCTGGTAGAATCCGGTCTTTCCCGTTTGTTCGCGCCACACAGGGCGCCGTAGAGAGCCTGTTCATGACCGTCACCATCAAGACCGCAGAAGACATCGAGAAGATGCGCATCGCTGGCCGCCTGGCCGCCGAAGTGCTGGAAATGATCGAGGAGCACGTCAAGCCCGGTGTCACCACCGAAGAGCTCGACCGCCTGTGCCACGACTACATCGTCAACGTCCAGCAGGCGATCCCCGCCCCTCTCAACTACAAGGGTTTCCCCAAGTCGATCTGCACCTCGATCAACCATGTGGTCTGCCACGGCATTCCCAATGACAAGGCGCTCAAGGACGGCGACACCATCAACATCGACGTGACCGTGATCAAGGACGGCTACCACGGAGACACCAGCCGCATGTTCCATGTCGGCACCGTCGCGCCATGGGCCGAGCGCCTGTCCAAGGTCACCCAGGAGTGCCTGTACAAGGCCATCGAGCTGGTCAAGCCCGGCTGCCGTCTGGGCGACATCGGCGAAGTGATCCAGAAACACGCCGAGAAGAACGGTTTCTCGGTGGTCCGCGAGTTCTGCGGCCACGGCATCGGCAAGGTGTTCCACGAAGAGCCGCAGATCCTCCACTACGGCCGCGCCGGCACCGGCATGGAACTCAAGGAAGGCATGACCTTCACCATCGAGCCGATGATCAACCAGGGCAAGGCCGACACCAAGGTACTGGGCGACGGCTGGACCGCCATCACCAAGGACCGCAAGCTCTCGGCCCAGTGGGAACACACCCTGGTGGTGACCGCCAGCGGCTACGAGATCTTCACCCTGCGCAAGGACGACACCCTCCCGCGCACCTCGGCCTGATACTGACTAACAGGAACGCGACTCGATGCCCCAGGTGGATCCCGAGCTGTTCGACCGCGGCCAGTTCCAGGCGGAACTGGCCCTCAAGGCAAGCCCCATCGCCGCTTTCAAGAAGGCCATCCGCATGGCCGGCGAGGTGCTCGACAAGCGTTTCCGTGAAGGCCGCGAGATCCGCCGGCTGATCGAGGACCGCGCCTGGTTCGTCGACAACATCCTGCAACAGGCCTGGCACCAGTTCAGCTGGGGCGCGCCGGACGGCATCGCCCTGGTGGCGGTGGGCGGCTATGGCCGCGGCGAGTTGCACCCGTTCTCGGACATCGACCTGCTGATCCTGCTCGACGCCGCCGAGCACGAGCAGTACCGCGACGCCATCGAGCGCTTCCTCACGCTGCTGTGGGACATCGGCCTGGAAGTCGGCCAGAGCGTGCGCACCGTCGACGAATGCGCCGAGCAGGCCCGGGCCGACCTCACGGTCATCACCAACCTGATGGAAAGCCGCACCATCGCCGGCCCCGAGTCGCTGCGCCGCCGCATGCTCGACGCCACCAGCACCGCGCACATGTGGCCGAGCAAGGAGTTCTTCCTGGCCAAGCGCGCCGAACTCAAGGCCCGCCACCACAAGTACAACGACACCGAGTACAACCTCGAGCCCAACGTCAAGGGCGGGCCGGGTGGCCTGCGCGACATCCAGACGGTGCTTTGGGTGGCCCGGCGCCAGTACGGCACCCTGAACCTGCACGCCCTGGCCGGCGAGGACTTCCTGCTGGAAAGCGAGAACGAACTGCTGGCCTCGTCCCAGGCCTTCCTCTGGCGCGTGCGCTATGCCCTGCACATGCTCGCCGGGCGCGCCGAGGACCGCCTGCTGTTCGACCACCAGCGCAGCATCGCCGCGCTGCTGGGCTACACCGACGACAACCCCAAGCGCGCCATCGAACAGTTCATGCAGCAGTACTACCGGGTGGTGATGAGCATCAGCCAGCTGTGCGACCTGATCATCCAGCACTTCGAGGAGGTGATCCTCGCCGATGACGACAGCGGCGCCACCCAGCCGCTGAACGCGCGCTTCCGCCTGCACGACGGCTATATAGAAGCGGTCAACCCGAACGTCTTCCGGCGCACCCCGTTCGCCATGCTGGAGATCTTCGTGCTGATGGCCCAGCACCCCGAGATCAAGGGCGTGCGCGCCGACACCGTGCGCCTGCTGCGCGAGCATCGCCACCTGATCGACGACAAGTTCCGCAACGATATTCGCAACACCAGCCTGTTCATCGAGCTGTTCAAGTGCGAGATCGGCATCCACCGCAACCTGCGGCGGATGAACCGCTATGGCATCCTCGGCCGCTACCTGCCGGAGTTCGGCCTGATCGTCGGGCAGATGCAGCACGACCTGTTCCACATCTACACGGTCGATGCGCACACCCTCAACCTGATCAAGCACCTGCGCAAGCTGCAGTACACCCCGGTTTCCGAGAAATTCCCGCTGGCCAGCAAGCTCATGGGACGCCTGCCCAAGCCGGAGCTGATCTACCTCGCCGGCCTCTACCACGACATCGGCAAGGGTCGCCAGGGTGACCACTCCGAGCTGGGCGCAGTGGATGCACAGGCCTTCTGCGCGCGCCACCAGCTGCCTGCGTGGGACAGTCGGCTGATCGTCTGGCTGGTGCAGAACCACCTGGTGATGTCCACCACCGCCCAGCGCAAGGACCTCTCCGACCCGCAGGTGATCAACGACTTCGCCCTGCACGTGGGCGACGAGACACGCCTGGACTACCTCTACGTGCTGACCGTGGCCGACATCAACGCCACCAACCCCAGCCTGTGGAACTCCTGGCGGGCGAGCCTGCTGCGCCAGCTCTACACCGAGACCAAGCGCGCCCTGCGCCGGGGCCTGGAGAACCCGCTGGACCGCGAGGAGCAGATCCGCCAGACCCAGAGCGCGGCGCTGGACATCCTGGTGCGCGAGGGCACCGACCCGGACGACGTCGAGCAGCTTTGGTCGCAACTGGGCGACGACTACTTCCTCAAGCACACCGCCGCCGACGTGGCCTGGCACAGCGACGCGATCCTCCAGCAGCCGGCCGACGGCGGGCCGCTGGTGCTGATCAAGGAAACCACCCAGCGCGAGTTCGAAGGTGGCACGCAGATCTTCATCTACGCCCCCGACCAGCACGATTTCTTCGCCGTGACCGTGGCCGCCATGGCCCAGCTCAACCTGAACATCCACGACGCCCGCATCATCACCTCGAGCAGCCAGTTCACCCTCGATACCTACATCGTGCTCGACAACGACGGCGGCTCGATCGGCGACAACCCGCAGCGGGTCAAGCAGATCCGCGACGGCCTGACCGAAGCGCTGCGCACCCCCGAGGACTATCCGGCGATCATCCAGCGCCGGGTGCCACGCCAGCTCAAGCACTTCGACTTCCCGCCGCAGGTGACCATCCTCAACGACGCCCAGCGCCCAGTGACCATCCTCGAGATCACCGCACCGGATCGCCCCGGCCTGCTGGCGCGGATCGGGCGGATCTTCCTGGAGTTCGACATCTCGCTGCAGAACGCCAAGATCGCCACCCTCGGCGAGCGCGTGGAGGACGTGTTCTTCATCACCGACGCCGACAACCAGCCGCTGTCCGACCCGCAGCTGTGCAGCCGCCTGCAGGAGGCCATCGTCCAGCAGTTGCAGGCCGGCCAGGCCAGCGATGCCAGCCCCACCCGCATGACCTTTTGACGATAACGAGACCTTGCGCCAATGAACCCAGCACTGACCCAGCTCCAGCCCTACCCGTTCGAGAAACTGCGTGCCCTGCTGGGGAGCGTGAAGCCGGCGACGGACAAACGCCCGATCGCCCTGTCGATCGGCGAGCCGAAGCACGAATCGCCGGCCTTCGTCGCCAAGGCCATGGCCGACAACCTCGACAAGCTGGCGGTCTACCCCAGCACCCTGGGCCTGCCGGCACTGCGCCAGGCCATCGGCCAGTGGTGCGAGCGGCGCTTCGGCGTACCGGCCGGCTGGCTGGACGCCGACCGCCATATCCTGCCGGTCAACGGCACCCGCGAGGCGCTGTTCGCCTTCACCCAGGCCGTGGTCGATCGCTCGGCAGATGGCCTGGTGGTCAGCCCCAACCCGTTCTACCAGATCTACGAAGGCGCGGCCCTGCTGGCCGGCGCCACCCCGCACTACCTGCCCTGCCTGGAAAACAACGGTTTCAACCCGGACTTCAACGCCGTGCCGGCCGACGTCTGGAAGCGTTGCCAGATCCTGTTCCTGTGCTCCCCGGGCAACCCCACCGGCGCCCTGGTGCCAATGGACACCCTGAAGAAGCTGATCGCCCTGGCCGACGAGCACGACTTCGTGATCGCCGCCGACGAGTGCTACAGCGAGCTGTACTTCGACGAGGACGCGCCACCACCGGGCCTGCTCAGCGCCTGCGCGGAACTGGGCCGAAATGACTTCAAGCGCTGCGTGGTATTCCACAGCCTGTCCAAGCGCTCCAACCTGCCGGGGCTGCGCTCGGGCTTCGTCGCCGGCGACGCCGAAATCATCAAGCCGTTCCTGCTGTACCGCACCTACCATGGTTGCGCCATGCCGGTGCAGACCCAGCTGGCCAGCATCGCCGCCTGGCAGGACGAGGCCCATGTGCGTGAAAACCGCGACCAGTACCGCGCCAAGTACGACGCCGTGCTCGACATCCTGCAACCGGTGCTCGACGTGCAACGTCCGGACGGCAGCTTCTACCTGTGGGCCAAGGTGCCGGGCAGCGACGCTGACTTCACCCGCGACCTGTTCGAGGCCGAGCATGTGACCGTGGTGCCGGGTTCGTACCTGTCTCGCGAAGTGGACGGGGTCAACCCGGGGGCCGGGCGCGTGCGCATGGCCCTGGTCGCGCCGCTGGCCGAGTGCATCGAGGCGGCCGAGCGGATTCGCGCGTTCCTGGGACGTTGATGGCAGGCGCCCCTCCTCACAGGGGGGCGCAATCTCAATCGAGGCAAGCATTAAGTACCGTCAGTGCAGAACGCTGGCGACCGATAGTTGGCACCTCTCAACCCCTGAAGGTGCACAACGATGTCCGATGTTCTCGTGGCAAACGCGATCTACCGTCTACGCCAGAAGCTGCAACTGCCCCAGGCGATGAAGCCGCGCAAGAAACGCTCGGTGGCCGATCATTCCGTGTTCTGGCGCCCAGGCCAGACACTCAGGATCTCGTTCGTCGGCACGCCATGCCCGTGGCTCAAGAAATCGATTTTCGAAACCGCGTGCCAATGGCTGAAATACGCCAACCTGAAATTCGAACTCCTCGACAACGATGTCGAAGAAGCCGAGATCCGCATCCAGACCGATGTGCAGGAAGGCGTGAATTTCAGTTTCCTGGGAACCCAGGCCCAGGATGTGGATGGCCCAACCATGGCCTTGGGAAGCAAACTGTCCGACCCACTGTTCGAGTCGTTCGTATTGCATGAGTTCGGACACGCATTGGGCATGGAGCATGAACACCAACACCCACGGGCCAACATTCCCTGGGACCTCGACGCGGTGCGCCAGTTGCTGGCAGCGGTCCTGGCCGACGAGGCCAACAGCCCGGATGAGCTCGCCGACCTGATCGAAGAGGATCTCGCCATTCAATTCCTGGCACTGCCCGATAACGGCGACCTGCTCATCCTGCCCTATGACAGGCAGTCGATCATGCATTACCGCATCAGGCAGAAACTCACGCGCCACGCGTTCAAGCGCAGCCACAACCTGAAGATCAGCAAGAAGGACAAGCGCTTCATGCGCCTGGTCTATCCGGCTTCGTGCAAGTAACTAGCGGACCTGCCCAAGGTTGGCCTCGCTCAGGTCCAACTCGCCCAGCACCTGGCGCACCACTTCGTCCCCCACCAGGTGCTGGCGATGCAGCTCGTACAACTCCAGCCGCTGCGCACGCAGGGCACGCAGGCGCAAACGACGCTCCAACTGATCCATCTGCTCGGCCAGCGCCCGGGCCTCGGCACTGTCGTTGTAGCTGTCCAGCTCATCGCGGTACTCGGCCATCAGCCGCGCCTTGAGCTCGGTGGCCAGGGTCGCCTGGGCGGCATCCTGCGGCGCGTTGGCATCGATCACCTCCTCGGCCTCGAGCGCATGGATCGCGGCCTCGGCGGTGCGCCGCCAGGCCTCCTGCACTTCCTGATGCAAGCGCTCGTCCGGGCTCTTGGTCACGCCGCGCAGCAGGATCGGCAAAGCGATGCAGGCGCTGACCAGCGACAGCAGGATCACCCCGGCGGCGATGAAGATGAGCAGGTCGCGCTCGGGAAAAGCCTTGCCCGCGCCGATCAGCAGCGGCACCGACATCACGCCCGCCAGGGTCACCGCGCCGCGTACGCCGCCCAGGGTCAGCAACCAGCAGGAGCGCGCGGTCGGCATCAGCACCAGCGCGGGCTTGCCGCGCCAGCGTCTAACCACGCCGATAGCCCGCCAGATGCTCTGCACCCAGATGAACCGCAACAGCACCAGCGCGGCGAAGATCGCCACCACGTCCAGGCAGCGCCAGGCAAGCGTTGGCCACGCGGCGGCCTCGTCGCTCACCACCGCCTTGATGATGTCCGGCAACTGCAGGCCCAGCAGCAGGAAGATCAAGCCATTGAAGGCGAACTCCAGCAGCGACCAGACACTGCGGTTGAGCAGGCGGGTGCTGGTCTGCCGGGGCAGCAGGTCCAGCCAGCTCTGCATCATCCCGGCGGCCACCGCCGAGAGAATGCCGGACACGCCGAGCCGTTCGGCCAGCACATAGGCGGCAAAGGGCAGCAGCAGCATGAACACCACGTGAGTGGCCGGGTCGTCCCAGCCGCGGGTGATCATCCACATGCGCAGGCGTCCGACCAGCCAGCTAAGCGCCACCCCTACCGCCAGGCCACCAAGGGCGACCAGGACAAAGGTCAGGCTGGCCTCGGTCAACGAGAACACCCCGGTGATCGCCGCCACCAGGGCAAACTTGAAGGTCACCAGGCCCGAGGCGTCGTTCATCAGCGCCTCGCCCTGGAGCATGTGCATCAGCGGCGTCGGCAGGCGGTCCTGGGTGATGGCCGAAACGGCCACGGCGTCGGTGGGCGACAGCACCGCCGCCAGGGCGAAGGCCACCGGCAGCGGGATGCTCGGCAACAGCCAGTGGATGAAGTAGCCGGCGCCGACCACGGTGAACAGCACCAGCCCCACCGCCAGCGCCACCACCGGCCCGCGGATGCGCCACAGTTCGCGCTTGGGCATGCGCCAGCCGTCGGCGAACAGCAGCGGCGGCAGGAACAGGAACAGGAACAGCTCCGGGTCCAGCGCCACGTGCAGGCCCAGGGTCGGCCAGGCCAGCAAGGCGCCGGCGCCGATCTGCACCAGCGGCAGGGGCAGCGGCAGCAGCCGCCCGACCAGTTTTGACACGCTCACCAGCATCAGCAGGATTAGAACGGTATAGGCTGACTGCATCGGCAAGCGTCCTGTTTGATCGGAGAAACCACAGCGAGGCGAAACATCGCCATTGAAACAATATGTTAGCGGGGATGCGCTATCGTGGACCGCTGCACGATAGTCGCAGCCTGGCCGGGAATATGTAACACAATGCTACGCGAGAAGCGGTGAAACACATCGGCGCGGCCTTCCAGCCCGCAGCCGTGGCGCCAGCCCCATCGATGCCGCATAATCGGCCCACCCAATCTTCAAGGAGCATCGGGGACGCCCGGCCCGACCAGGCTGCCCCAGGCATTCAATGGCTTACACTCTCTACGGCATCAAAGCCTGCGACACCATGAAAAAGGCCCGCACCTGGCTTGAAGACAAGGCCATCGGCTTCGACTTCCACGACTACAAGACCCAGGGCATCGACCGCGACAGCCTGAACCGCTGGTGCGACGAGCACGGCTGGGAAGTCGTGCTGAACCGCGCCGGGACCACCTTCCGCAAGCTCGACGACGCCAGCAAGGCCGACCTCAACCAGGCCAAGGCCGTCGAACTGATGCTCGCCCAACCGTCGATGATCAAGCGTCCGGTGCTCGACCTCGGCGAGCGCACGCTGGTCGGCTTCAAGCCCGACCTGTACGCCGCGGCGCTGGCCTGATCCCGCATTACGCTCCATCCCCTTTTCGTACGAGGTAATCGCATGTCTCAATCGCTGTTCAGCCTGGCCTTCGGTGTCGGCACCCAGAACCGCCAGGGCGCCTGGCTGGAAGTCTTCTACGCACAACCCGTGCTCAAGCCGTCCGCCGAACTGGTCGCGGCCATCGCGCCGGTGCTGGGCTATGAAGGGGGCAACCAGGCCATCGCCTTCACCACCGCCCAGGCCGCCCAGCTGGCCGACGCGCTCAAGGGCGTCGATGCCGCCCAGGCCGCGCTGCTGACCCGCCTGGCCGAGAGCCACAAACCGCTGGTCGCCACCCTGCTGGCCGAAGACGGCGCGCTGACCTCCACCCCCGAGGCCTACCTCAAGCTGCACCTGCTGTCGCACCGCCTGGTCAAGCCGCACGGCGTATCGCTGGCCGGCATCTTCCCGCTGCTGCCGAACGTCGCCTGGACCAACCAGGGCGCGGTCGACCTGGCCGAGCTGGCCGAGCTGCAACTGGAAGCGCGCCTGAAAGGCGAACTGCTGGAAGTGTTCTCGGTGGACAAGTTCCCGAAGATGACCGACTACGTCGTGCCGGCCGGCGTGCGCATCGCCGACACCGCCCGTGTACGTCTGGGCGCCTACATCGGCGAAGGCACCACCATCATGCACGAAGGTTTCGTCAACTTTAACGCCGGCACCGAAGGCCCGGGCATGATCGAAGGCCGCGTCTCCGCCGGCGTGTTCGTCGGCAAGGGTTCGGACCTGGGCGGCGGCTGCTCGACCATGGGCACCCTGTCCGGTGGCGGCAACATCGTCATCAAGGTCGGCGAAGGCTGCCTGATCGGCGCCAACGCCGGCATCGGCATTCCGCTGGGCGACCGCAACACCGTCGAGGCCGGCCTGTACATCACCGCTGGCACCAAGGTGAATCTGCTGGACGAGAACAACCAGCTGGTCAAGGTGGTCAAGGCCCGCGACCTGGCCGGCCAGACCGACCTGCTGTTCCGCCGCAATTCGCTCAATGGCGCGGTGGAGTGCAAGACCCACAAGTCGGCCATCGAGCTGAACGAGGCGCTGCACGCGCACAACTGAGAACCTGCCCGGGTTTGAAGTGATAAGATCGGGTCTGCTCCCAGGCTTTGCCTGTGGCCAGACCCGATTTTCATTCCAGGCCCCGCTAACATGTTCCAGCCCTCTCCCTGGCGCGCCGATTTCCCCGCCATCGCCGCCCTGCAACGGCAGCACCAGACCTACCTGGACAGCGCCGCCACCACCCAGAAGCCCCAAGCCCTGCTGGATGCCCTGAGCCATTACTATGGCCATGGCGCGGCCAATGTGCACCGTGCCCAGCACCTGCCCGGCGCCCTGGCCACCCAGGCCTTCGAGGGCTCCCGCGACAAGGTCGCCGCCTGGCTCAATGCCGCGGACTCGCGGCAGATCGTCTTCACCCACGGCGCCACCTCGGCCCTGAACCTGCTGGCCTATGGCCTGGAACACCGCTTCGAGGCCGGTGACGAGATTGCCGTCAGCGCCCTGGAGCACCACGCCAACCTGCTGCCCTGGCAACAACTGGCGCACCGGCGTCAACTGCGCCTGGTGATCCTGCCGGTGAACGACCTGGGGCAGGTCGACCTGGAGCAAGCGCTGCAACTGATCGGCCCGCGCACCCGCTTGCTGGCGGTCAGCCAGCTGTCCAATGTGCTGGGGACCTGGCAGCCGCTGGCGCCGTTGCTGGCCCATGCCCGCGCCCAAGGCGCGCTGAGCGTGATCGATGGCGCCCAGGGCGTGGTCCACGGTCGCCACGATGTGCAGCAACTGGACTGCGACTTCTATGTGTTTTCCAGCCACAAGCTCTACGGCCCGGATGGCGTGGGCGTGCTGTACGGCCGCCAGCAGGCGCTGGCACTGTTGCGCCACTGGCAGTACGGCGGCGAGATGGTGCAGTTGGCGGACTACCAGGACGCCAGCTTCCGCCCGGCACCGTTGGGCTTCGAGGCCGGCACGCCGCCGATCGCCGGTGTCATCGGTCTGGGCGCTACCCTGGATTACCTGGCCAGCCTCGACGCCAATGCGGTGGCCGCCCATGAGGCCACCCTGCACCAACACCTGGTGCGCGGCCTGGCTGATCGCGAGGGGGTTCGCCTGCTCGGCTCGCCTCAGGCGGCGCTGGCCAGTTTCGTCATCGATGGCGTGCACAACGCCGATATCGCCCACCTGCTGACCGAACAGGGCATCGCCGTGCGCGCGGGACATCATTGCGCCATGCCGCTGCTCAGGCACCTGGGCCTGGACGGCGCGATCCGCGTGTCACTGGGGCTCTACTCCGACAGCGACGACCTGCAACGCTTCTTCGACGCGCTCGACCAGGGCCTGGAGCTGCTGCGATGAGCCTGTCGGCCGATGCCAGCCAGGCGCTGGAGAGCTTCGAGCAGGCGCGCGGGTGGGAGCAGCGGGCGCGGTTGCTGATGCAATGGGGTGATCGGCTGGAACCACTGGACGACAGCGACAAGACCGAAGCCAACCGGGTGCATGGCTGCGAGAGCCTGGTGTGGCTGGTGGCCCAACAGGAAAATGGTCAGTGGCATTTCAAAGCCACCAGTGATGCACGGCTGCTGCGCGGCTTGCTGGCACTGCTGCTGGTGCGGGTGCAGGGTTTGGCCAGCGATCAATTGGGAGGGCTCGACCTGAGCGCCTGGTTTACCCAGTTGGGGCTGGAGCGGCAGTTGTCGCCGTCGCGCAGCAATGGGCTGCATGCGGTGTTGCTGAAGATGGCCGAACTCGCTACCCAAGCCTGAATCGCTGTTGGATTCATCGCGGGGCAAGCCCGCTCCCACGTGTACATCCGACTGTTCCGTACGCGTGGGAGCGGGCTTGCCCCGCGATAACCTATTCGACCTTGATCCGCTCAGAGGGCCGCCGCGCGCCGGCCACCAGTTTCTCCACGGCCTTGCTCGCCGCGACCATGCCGAAGGTCGCGGTCACCATCATCACCGCGCCGAATCCACCGGCGCAGTCCAGGCGCACGCCTTCACCGACAAAGCTCTTCTGCAGGCACACGCTGCCATCCCCCTTGGGGTAGCGCAGCTGTTCGCTGGAGAACACGCACGGCACGCCATAGT
This sequence comes from Pseudomonas sp. BW16M2, assembly GCF_014268865.1. Classification (NCBI taxonomy): domain Bacteria; kingdom Pseudomonadati; phylum Pseudomonadota; class Gammaproteobacteria; order Pseudomonadales; family Pseudomonadaceae; genus Pseudomonas; species Pseudomonas sp. BW16M2. The sequence continues at coordinate 84,440 of NZ_JABWRI010000021.1, forward strand.
TGCGGCTGGTGTTGCGCGAGAAGTTGTAGTCGCGGCGCAGGGTCGAGCGCACCCGTGAAGCCAACGGGTCGTTGAAGGTCTTGTTGAGGTCGCCGATCTGGATCTGGGTCGGGTCGATCTGCCCGCCGGCACCACCGGTGGTGACGATGGCGATCTTGCGACGGCGGCACCAGGCGATCAGCGCCGCCTTGGCCATCACGCTGTCGATGCAGTCGATCACGCAGTCCATCCGCTCGGTAATGTACTCGGCCATGGTCTCGCGGGTGACGAAATCGGCCACCGCGTGCACCGTGCACGCCGGGTTGATTGCCCGCAGGCGCTCGGCCATCACCTCGACCTTGGCCCGACCGACCTGGCCTTCGAGGGCATGGGCCTGACGGTTGGTGTTGCTCACACAGACATCGTCCAGGTCGAACAGGCTGATCTCGCCCACGCCGCTGCGGGCCAGGGCCTCGGCCGCCCACGAACCGACCCCGCCGATACCGACGATGGCCACGTGGGCCTGACTCAGGCGCTGCAGGCCGTCGTCGCCGTAGAGCCGGGCGACGCCGGCGAAGCGTGGATCTTCTGTGCTCATGCTGATACCCCGAAAAAACCGGCGCGCATTATAGGCCAAGCCATGGGTTCGCGGGCATAGCGCACGGCCCGATCACGCCACCTGGGCGTGCCAGAGCGGCCACGGGTTGGAAAAATTCCTGCCATGCCTGCTTTAATGTCCTATCAAGCAACTATATCTGGACGACAGCCAGGCGGACCGAGAACTACATCCTCTGTCGACAATCCAACGGATTACCTTCCCCGGAATCCGTAGGACCCACGCCCCAGCGGCGACGCCTCGCTCCCCTCTTCGGAACCTCTAACACCTATGTCATCACGCAAATTCGGTCTCAACCTGGTGGTGGTCCTGGCCATCGCCGCGCTGTTCACCGGGTTCTGGGCCTTGATCAACCGCCCGGTATCCGCCCCCGCCTGGCCGGAACAGATTTCCGGTTTCTCCTACTCGCCCTTCCGTCTCGGCCAGAGCCCGCAGAAGGGCCAGTACCCCAGCGAGGACGAGATCCGCCAGGACCTCGAGCAACTGAACAAGCTGACCGACAACATCCGTATCTATACCGTCGAGGGTACCCAGGCCGAGGTCCCGCGCCTGGCCGAAGAGCTTGGCCTGCGCGTCACCCTGGGGATCTGGATCAGCAACGACCAGGAACGCAACGAGCGGGAGATCGAAAAGGCCATCGGCCTGGCCAACACTTCGCGCAGCGTGGTGCGGGTGGTGGTCGGCAACGAGGCGCTGTTCCGCGAGGAAGTCACCGCCGAGCAACTGATCGGTTACCTGGACCGGGTCCGTGCCGCGGTCAAGGTGCCGGTGACCACCAGTGAGCAGTGGCACATCTGGAAGGAGCACCCGGAGCTGGCGAAACACGTCGACCTGGTCGCCGCGCACATCCTGCCCTACTGGGAATTCGTGCCCATGAAGGACTCGGTGCAGTTCGTCCTCGACCGCGCCCGCGAGCTGCGCAAGCAGTTCCCGCGCAAGCCGCTGCTGCTCTCGGAGGTCGGCTGGCCAAGTAATGGCCGCATGCGCGGCGGCGCCGACGCCACCCAGGCCGACCAGGCCATCTACCTGCGTACCCTGGTCAACACCCTCAACCGCCGCGGCTACAACTATTTCGTCATCGAAGCCTATGACCAGCCGTGGAAGGCCAGCGACGAAGGCTCGGTGGGCGCCTACTGGGGCGTGTACAACGCCGAGCGCCAGCAGAAATTCAACTTCGAAGGCCCGATCGTGGCGATCCCGCAGTGGCGCGCCCTGGCCGTGGCCTCGGTGGTGCTGGCGATGATCGCCCTGGCCATCCTGCTGATCGACGGTTCGGCACTGCGCCAGCGCGGGCGTACCTTCCTCACCTTCATCACCTTCCTGTGCGGGTCGGTGCTGGTGTGGATCGCCTACGACTACAGCCAGCAGTACAGCACCTGGTTCAGCCTCACCGTGGGCGTGCTGCTGGCGCTGGGCGCCCTCGGGGTGTTCATCGTGCTGCTGACCGAGGCCCACGAACTGGCCGAGGCGGTGTGGATTCACAAGCGGCGGCGGGAGTTCTTGCCGGTGCAGGGCGATAGCGCCTATCGGCCCAAGGTCTCGGTACATGTGCCGTGCTACAACGAACCGCCGGAGATGGTGAAGCAGACCCTCGATGCCCTCGCCGCGCTGGATTACCCGGACTACGAAGTGCTGGTGATCGACAACAACACCAAGGATCCGGCCGTGTGGGAGCCGCTCAAGGCCCACTGCGAGAAGCTCGGCGAGCGCTTCAGGTTCTTCCACGTAGCCCCCTTGGCCGGCTTCAAGGGCGGCGCGCTGAACTACCTGATCCCGCACACGGCCAAAGACGCCGAGGTGATCGCGGTGATCGACTCCGACTACTGTGTCGATCGCAACTGGCTCAAGCACATGGTGCCGCACTTCGCCGATCCGAAGATCGCCGTGGTGCAGTCGCCCCAGGACTACCGCGACCAGCACGAGAGCGCCTTCAAGAAGCTGTGCTACAGCGAATACAAGGGCTTCTTCCATATCGGCATGGTCACCCGCAACGACCGTGACGCGATCATCCAGCACGGCACCATGACCATGACCAGGCGCAGCGTGCTCGAGGAACTGGGCTGGGCCGAGTGGTGCATCTGCGAGGACGCCGAGCTGGGCCTGCGCGTGTTCGAGAAGGGCCTGTCGGCGGCCTACGCCCACAACAGCTACGGCAAGGGCCTGATGCCCGACACCTTCATCGACTTCAAGAAGCAGCGCTTCCGCTGGGCCTATGGCGCCATCCAGATCATCAAGCACCACGCCGGCGCCCTGCTGCGTGGCAAGGGCAGCGAGCTGACCCGTGGCCAGCGCTACCACTTCCTGGCCGGCTGGCTGCCGTGGATCGCCGACGGCATGAACATCTTCTTCACCGTCGGCGCGCTGCTGTGGTCGGCGGCGATGATCATCGTGCCGCACCGGGTCGACCCGCCGCTGATGATGTTCGCCATCCCGCCGCTGGCGCTGTTCTTCTTCAAGGTCGGCAAGATCGTCTTCCTCTACCGCCGCGCGGTGGGAGTCAACATGAAGGACGCCTTCGCCGCCGCGCTGGCGGGGCTGGCGCTGTCGCACACCATCGCCAAGGCGGTGCTGTACGGTTTCTTCACCAGCAGCATGCCGTTCTTCCGCACGCCGAAGAACGCCGACAGCCATGGGCTGCTGGTGGCGATTTCCGAGGCCCGCGAAGAGCTGTTCATCATGTTGTTGCTGTGGGGCGCGGCGCTGGGGATCTACCTGGTGCAGGGGCTGCCAAGTTCGGACATGCGTTTCTGGGTGGCGATGCTGCTGGTGCAGTCGCTGCCGTACCTGGCGGCGCTGGTGATGGCGTTGCTGTCGTCGTTGCCCAAGCCCGCCGAGAAGGTTGCAGAGCCACAACAGGCTTGAGATCGCCGGGGGCGCGTTGCGCCCCTTTCGCGACACAAGGCCGCTCCTACACAGGCAGCGCAGTCTCTGTAGGAGCGGCCTTGTGCCGCGAAAGGGCCGCAACGCGGCCCCATTCCACCATGGTTTGATATAAGATAACGCCCCTCAGTTTCCCCGCCTTGCCTTGCCCCGGAGTCCCTCAATGACGGCCCCAGCCGAGCTCTCGCCTACCCTGCAACTGGCCTGCGACCTGATCCGTCGCCCCTCGGTCACCCCGGTCGATGCCGACTGCCAGACCCAGATGATGAACCGCCTGGGCGCCGTCGGCTTCCAGCTCGAGCCGATGCGCATCGAGGACGTCGACAACTTCTGGGCCAGCCATGGCACCCAGGATGGCCCGGTGCTGTGCTTCGCCGGCCACACCGACGTGGTCCCCACCGGCCCGGTGCAGCAATGGCAGCATGAGCCGTTCGAGGCACTGATCGATGCCGACGGCATGCTCTGCGGGCGTGGCGCCGCCGACATGAAGGGCAGCCTGGCATCCATGGTGGTGGCCAGCGAGCGCTTCGTGCACGACTACCCGAACCACCGCGGCAAGGTCGCCTTCCTGATCACCAGCGACGAGGAAGGCCCGGCCCACCATGGCACCAAGGCCGTGGTCGAGCGCCTCAAGGCCCGCAACGAACGCCTGGACTGGTGCATCGTCGGCGAACCGTCCAGCACCACCCTGCTCGGTGACGTGGTCAAGAACGGCCGTCGCGGCTCGCTTGGCGCCAAGCTGACCGTGCGCGGCAAGCAGGGCCACGTGGCCTACCCGCACCTGGCGCGCAACCCGATCCACCTGGCCGCGCCGGCCCTGGCGGAACTGGCCGCCGAGCACTGGGACGAAGGCAACGCGTTCTTCCCGCCGACCAGCTTCCAGATCTCCAACCTCAACTCCGGCACCGGCGCCACCAACGTGGTCCCGGGCGAGCTGACCGCGCTGTTCAACTTCCGTTTCTCTACCGAATCGACGGTCGAGGGCCTGCAGCAGCGCGTCGCGGCGATCCTCGACAAGCATCAGCTGGAATGGAGCATCGACTGGGCGCTGTCGGGCCTGCCGTTCCTCACCGAGCCGGGCGAGCTGCTCGATGCGGTGTCGTCGAGCATCAAGGCGGTCACCGGTCGCGAGACCCGTCCATCGACCAGCGGCGGCACCTCCGACGGCCGCTTCATCGCCACCATGGGCACCCAGGTGGTCGAGCTCGGCCCGGTCAACGCCACCATCCACCAGGTGGACGAACGCATCCTGGCCAGCGACCTCGACCTGCTGACCGAGATCTACTACCAGACCCTGGTGCGGTTGCTCGCCTGATGCTCGCCTGCCCTCTCTGCCAGGCGCCCCTGGCGCGACTCGACAACGGCGTGGCCTGCCCCGCCGGCCACCGTTTCGACCGCGCCCGCCAGGGCTACCTGAACCTGCTGCCGGTGCAGCACAAGAACAGCCGCGATCCGGGCGACAACCAGGCCATGGTCGAAGCCCGCCGCGATTTCCTCGACGCTGGCCACTACGCCCCGGTGGCCCAGCGCCTGGCGCAACTGGCCGCCGAGCGCCAGCCACAGGCCTGGCTGGACATCGGCTGCGGCGAAGGTTACTACACCGCGCAGATCGCCCAGGCCCTGCCGGCGGCCGACGGCTACGCCCTGGATATCTCCCGCGAGGCGGTCAAGCGCGCCTGCCGCCGCGCCCCCGAGGTGACCTGGATGGTCGCCAGCATGGCCCGCGTGCCCATGGCCGATGCCAGCTGCGGTTTCATCGCCAGCGTGTTCAGCCCGCTCGACTGGCAGGAGGCCAAACGCCTGCTGGCGCCCGGCGGCGGCCTGATGCGGGTCGGCCCGACCAGCGGCCACCTGATGGAGTTGCGTGAGGTGCTCTACGATGAAGTGCGCCCTTACGCCGACGACAAGCACCTGGCCCTGGTTCCCGAAGGCATGGACCACGCCCACGGCGAGATCCTCGAGTTCCGCCTGAGCCTGGCCGACGCCAAGGCCCGCGCCGACCTGCTGGCCATGACCCCGCACGGCTGGCGCGCCAGCGCCGAGAAGCGCGCGCGGGTGATCGACCAGCCAGAACCCTTCGAGGTCACCGTTTCCATGCGTTATGACTATTTCGTGCGCCAAGACTGAGCACACTGGAGCCCCCCATGCGTCAACCCGATATCGAGATCTACCTCAAGGACGACGACGTCGATCACAAGCAGATCGCCGACTGGCTCGCCCAGGCCCTGGGCCCGTGCAGCGAATGGAAGCAGAAAGGCCAGACCTTCAAGTGCACGGCCGGTAACATTCCGGTCACCTGGTTACCGAAGGCTGTGGGGAAATGGAACAGCCTGTACCTGGAAAGCGACCAGACCCCGTGGGCCGACGACATCGCCTGCGCCCGCGCGGCATTCGCCGCGCTCAACGTCGAAGTGCGTTGCGCGCCAGGCAGCTGGACAGAGGAAGACGGGGAAGAAGATGCCGATCGCTGGATCCGCATCAGCGCCGACGGTGAACAGGAAATCACCTGGCGCACGAGCTGAAGGCGTTCGCATCAGGCTGCAAGTTCCACGGTCAACTTGCAGCTTGAGCGTACAGCCGCGAGGCTCAGAGCCCTACCACGTCCTCGGCCTGCAGGCCTTTCTGGCCTTGCACGAGGGCGTACTCGACCTGCTGCCCTTCGACCAGGGTGCGATGCCCCTCACCGCGGATAGCCCGATAGTGGACGAACACGTCCGCACCACCTTCGCGCTGAATGAAGCCATAACCCTTGGCATCGTTGAACCACTTCACATTCCCAGTCTCACGAGACGACATCTGAACTACTCCGGATTTTTATTTTGAAGATCGCCTTGCTGGCGCGGGTTGACCGTCCGCGCCGACGCAGCTTGCACGAATATCCTGCAAGCGGCAGGCCGAGTATATGACAGGGAACAAAAAAAATTCATGACAGGGTCATTTTTGGCCGAATTTTGCTGAACTTACGCAGATACGGCAGACTAACGGGCTGTAAAACACGAAAACTTTCACCAGGGCCCCACCCCATGACCCGTTCTCCCCTGCGCCGCCTCATCTTCGGCGCCCTGCGTCGCGTTCTCTACCTGTGGGTGCGCTCCGAAACCATCAACCAGTCCTCGCTGACGCTCAAGCTCGACCGCAGCCGACCGGTGTTCTACGCCCTCTCCTCGCCGTCGCTCACCGACCTGGCCGTGATCGACCACGAGTGCACCAAGGCGGGGCTGCCACGCCCGGTATTGCCGGTGGCCGTCGGCCCGCTGCAGGAGCCCGCGGCGTTCTTCTACCTGACCCCCGAGCCTGACTGGCTCGGCCGCCAGGACAAACGCGGCGCGCCACCGACGCTGGAGCGCCTGGTCGCGGCGATCAGCCAGCACGCCGAGGAAGACGCGCAGATCATTCCGGTCAGCGTGTTCTGGGGCCAGACCCCCGCCAGCGAGTCGAGCCCGTGGAAGCTGCTGTTCGCCGACAGCTGGGCCGTCACCGGCCGCCTGCGCCGCCTGCTCAGCGTGCTGATCCTGGGGCGCAAGACCCGGGTGCAGTTCTCCGCGCCGATCCACCTGCGCGAACTGGTGCAGCACAACAAGGGCCATGAGCGCACCGTGCGCATGGCCCAGCGCATGATGCGCGTGCATTTCCGCAACCTGAAGACCGCGGTGATCGGCCCGGACATCTCGCACCGACGCAACCTGGTCAAGGGCCTGGTGCACGACCCGCTGGTGCGCCAGGCCATCAGCGACGAGGCCGACCGCGAGAAGATCCCCTACGCCAAGGCTGAAGCCAAGGCGCTGCACTACGGCAACGAGATCGCCTCGGACTACACCTACACCGCTATCCGCTTCCTCGAAGTGGTGCTCAGCTGGTTCTGGAACAAGATCTACGACGGCATCAAGGTCAACCACATCGAGCAGGTACAGGGCATCGCCCCCGGCCACGAGGTGATCTACGTGCCCTGCCACCGCAGCCACATCGACTACCTGCTGCTGTCCTACCTGCTGTTCCGCAATGGCCTGACGCCGCCGCACATCGCCGCCGGCATCAACCTCAACATGCCGGTGATCGGCGGCCTGCTGCGCCGCGGCGGCGCCTTCTTCATGCGCCGCACATTCAAGGGCAACCCGCTGTACACCGCGGTGTTCAACGAGTACCTGCACACCCTATTCACCAAGGGCTTTCCGGTGGAGTACTTCGTAGAGGGCGGCCGTTCGCGTACCGGGCGCATGCTGCAGCCGCGCACCGGCATGCTGGCGATCACCCTGCGCAGCTTCCTGCGCTCCTCACGCACGCCGATCGTCTTCGTCCCGGTGTACATCGGCTACGAGCGGGTACTCGAAGGCCGCACCTACCTGGGCGAACTACGCGGCGCCAGCAAGAAGAAAGAATCGATCTTCGACATCTTCAAGGTCATCGGCGCGCTCAAGCAGCGCTTCGGCCAGGTCTACGTCAACTTTGGCGAACCGATCCGCCTCAATAGCTTCCTCGACGAACAGCAACCCGGCTGGCGCGATCAGCCGCTCGGCCCGCAGTTCCGCCCGGACTGGCTCAACGACACCACCACCCGCCTGGGCGAGACGGTCGCCCGTCACCTGAACGAAGCCGCGGCGATCAACCCGGTCAACCTGGTGGCCCTGGCCCTGCTGTCGACCAGCCGCCTGGCCCTGGACGAGCGCGCCCTGACCCGCGTGCTCGACCTGTACCTGGCCCTGCTGCGCCAGGTGCCCTACTCGCCGCACACCACCCTGCCAGAAGGTGACGGCAAGGCGCTGATCGACCACGTGCTGGGCATGGACCTGCTGGCCGAGCAGAAGGACGCGCTGGGCCGCATCCTCTACCTGGACGAAGCCAACGCGGTGCTGATGACCTACTACCGCAACAACGTGCTGCACATCTTCGCCCTGCCGGGGCTGCTGGCGAGCTTCTTCCTCAGCAGCTCGCGCATGAGCCGCGATCTGCTGGGCCAGTACGTACGAGCGCTGTATCCGTACCTGCAGGCCGAGCTGTTCCTGCGCTGGACGCCCGAGCAACTGGACGAGGTGATCGACCAGTGGCTGACAGCGCTGGTCGAGCAGGGGCTGCTGCGCAGGGAGCAGGACATCTACATGCGTCCAGCACCCAGCTCGCGGCAGTTCGTCCTGCTGACGCTGCTGGCGCGCACCATCACCCAGACCCTGCAGCGCTTCTACATGGCCACCTCGTTGCTGCTCAACAGCGGCCAGCACACGCTGAGCGCCGAGGAGCTGGAGGAGCTGTGCGTGATGATGGCCCAGCGCCTGTCGATCCTGCATGGCCTGAACGCCCCGGAATTCTTCGACAAGACCCTGTTCCGCCACTTCATCCAGACCCTGGTGCGCGAAGGCGTGCTGCAGCCGGACGGCGATGGCAAGCTGGGTTACCACGACAAGCTCGCCGAACTGGCCGAAGGCGTGGCCAAGCGGGTACTGTCGGCGGAGCTGCGCCTGTCGATCCGCCAGGTAGCCTTGCACCGCGATGAAACACCGGAACCTGTGGCGGTCGAGTGAACTGGCCCGATCCCGGTCTACCCGATACGCTGAACCTGCTCCATTCTGCCCATAAGGAAATCCCCATGATTCGCTCCTCCTTGCGCTTCACCACCCTGTGCGCCGGCCTGCTGCTGTCGGCCAGCGCCCTGGCCTTGTCGCTGGGTGACCTGTCCCAGAGCGACGCCTCCGGCGGCCTGAAGGACGCCCTCACCCAAGGCGCGCAGATCGCCGTCAAGCAACTGAGCACCCCCGGCGGTTTCAGCAACAACCCCGACGTGCGCATCGAACTGCCGGGCAACCTCGGCAAGGCCGCCAAGGCCATGAAGATGTTCGGCAAGGGTGAACAGGTCGAAGCCCTGGAAACCAGCATGAACAAGGCCGCCGAGGCCGCGGTGCCGCAAGCCCAGGCGATCCTGGTGGACGCGGTGAAGAAGATGACCGTGACCGATGCCAAGGGCATCCTCAGCGGCGGCCAGGACTCGGCCACCCAGTACCTGAACAAGAGCAGCCGCGAGCAGATCCGCGCCAAGTTCCTGCCGATCGTCAAGCAGGCCACCGACAAGGTCGGCCTGGCCCAGCAGTACAACAACTTCGCCGGACAGGCCGCAGGCCTGGGCGTGGTCGACGCCAAGAGCGCCAACATCGAGAGCTACGTGACCGAGAAAGCCCTGGACGGGCTGTTCGAGATGATCGCCAAGCAGGAAGAGAGCATTCGCCAGAACCCGGCCGGTGCCGCGACCAGCCTGGCCAAGAAGGTGTTCGGCGCACTCTGAGGCGTCGGTTCCGATCGCGGGTCAAGCCCGCTCCCACGGTGGGAGCGGGCTTGACCCGCGATGTTGTCAGTCCTTCCTGACCCTGAACCACGCCGCATACAACGCCGGCAGGAACAGCAGGGTCAACACCGTGGCGACGATCAACCCGCCCATGATCGCCACCGCCATCGGCCCGTAGAACACGCTCCTCGACAGCGGAATCATCGCCAGCACCGCCGCCAGCGCGGTCAGCACGATCGGCCGGAAGCGCCGCACCGTGGCCTCGATGATCGCCTGCCAACGCTCCATGCCCGCAGCGATATCCTGTTCGATCTGGTCTACCAGGATCACTGAGTTGCGCATGATCATCCCCGCCAGGGCGATGGTCCCGAGCATGGCGACGAAACCGAACGGCTGGCGGAACACCAGCAGGAACAGGGTCACGCCGATCAGCCCCAGAGGCGCGGTGAGGAACACCATGAACATCCGCGAGAAACTGCGCAGCTGGATCATCAGCAGGCTCAGCACCACCACGATGAACAAGGGCATGCCGGCGTTCACCGAGCGCTGGCCACGCTCGGAGTCTTCCACCGTGCCGCCCACTTCAAGCAGGTAGCCATCGGGCAGCTCGCTCTTGATCTGGGCCAGGGTCGGCTGGATCTGCTTGACCAGGGTCGCCGGCTGCTCCTTGTCGTAGATGTCGGCGCGCACGGTAACGGTGGGCAGGCGGTTGCGGTGCCAGATGATGCCTTCCTCGAAGCCATACTCCAGGGTCGCCACCTGCGACAGGGCCACACTCTGGCCATTGTCGGTGGGCACCGCCAGGCTGCCGAGGTTACCCAGTTCGCGCCGCTCCTCCGGGGTGCCGCGCAGAAGGATCTCGATCAGTTCGTTGTCCTCGCGGTACTGGCTGACGCTGCTGCCGGTCAGCGAGCTCTGCAGGAAGCTCGACAGGTGCGCGGTGCTCACCCCCAGCGCGCGCGCACGGTCCTGGTCAATATCCAGATAGACCGCCTTGCTCGGCTCCTCCCAGTCCAGGTGCACGTTGACCACATGGGGGTTCTCGCGCACCTTGGCCGCCACCTCGCGGGCCAGGGCGCGGACCTTCTCGATGTGCTCGCCGGTGACGCGGAACTGCACCGGATAGCCCACGGGCGGGCCGTTTTCCAGACGCGTGACCCGCGAGCGCAGGTCGGGGAACTGCTGATCGAGGGTGCCGATCAGCCAGCTGCGCAGACGCTCACGGTCCTCCAGCGACTTGGCCAGCACCACGAACTGGGCAAAGCTCGCCGCCGGCAGTTGCTGGTCCAGCGGCAGGTAGAAGCGCGGCGAGCCGGTGCCGACGTAGGCGACGTAGTTGGCGATGCCGTCCTGCTGCTTGAGCAGCGCCTCCAGCTGCTTGACCCGTTCGGCGGTGTTGTTCAGCGAAGCGCCTTCAGCCAGTTTCAGGTCGACCATCAGCTCCGGCCGGCCGGAGGCCGGGAAGAACTGCTGCGGCACGAAACGGAACAGCAGGATGCTGCCGACGAACGCGGCGATGGTCAGTACGATCACCGTCTTGCGCCGCCGCACGCACCACTCCACCACCCGCCTGACGCGCTGGTAGAACGGTGTGGCATAAGGGTCGGGAGCATGCCCATCGGTACCGTGGCGGGCCGCATGGAGCTTGGCCAGGTCCGGCAACAGGCGCTCGCCCAGGTAGGGCACGAACACCACCGCGGCGACCCAGGAGGTCAGCAGGGCGATGGTCACCACCTGGAAGATCGAGCGGGTGTATTCTCCCGTGCTCGAGGCCGCCGTGGCGATCGGCAGGAAACCTGCGGCGGTGATCAGGGTGCCGGTGAGCATCGGAAATGCCGTGCTGGTCCAGGCGTAGCTCGCCGCCTTGAGCCGGTCGTAGCCCTGCTCCATCTTGATCGCCATCATCTCCACCGCGATGATCGCGTCGTCCACCAGCAGCCCCAGGGCCAGTACCAGCGCCCCCAGCGAGATCTTGTGCAGGCCGATGCCGAAGTAGTGCATGGCGGCAAAGGTCATGGCCAGTACCAGCGGAATCGCCAGCGCCACCACCAGGCCGGTACGCAGGCCCAAGGAGAAGAAGCTCACCAGCAGGACGATCGCCAGGGCCTCGATCAGCACCTGCACGAACTCGCCGACCCCGGCCTTCACCGCCGCCGGCTGGTCGGACACCTTGCGCAGCTCCATCCCCGCCGGCAGGCTCTGCGCCAGGCGGGCGAACTCGGCCTCCAGGGCCTTGCCGAGCACCAGGATGTCACCGCCGTCCTTCATCGACACCGCCAGGCCGATGGCATCCTCGCCCATGAAGCGCATGCGCGGCGCGGGTGGGTCGTTGAAGCCGCGCTGCACGTCGGCGACGTCGCCGATACGGAAGGTGCGGTCACCTACGCGGATGGGGAACTGGCGAATCTGCTCGACGCTGTCGAAGCGCCCGCTGACCCGCAATTGCAGGCGCTCGCTTGCGGTCTCGAAGAAGCCCGCGGTACTCACCGCGTTCTGCTCGCGCAGCGCCTGCTGCACGGCGGCCAGCGACACGCCCAGGGTGGCCAGCTTGACGTTGGACAGCTCGATCCAGACCTTCTCGTCCTGCAGGCCGATCAGCTCGACCTTGCCCACGTCCTTGACCCGCTGCAGCTGGATCTGGATACGGTCGGCGTAGTCCTTGAGCACCGCATAGTCAAAGCCGGCTCCGGTCAGGGCGTAGATATTACCGAAGGTGGTGCCGAACTCGTCGTTGAAGAACGGCCCCTGCGCCTCTGGCGGCAGGGTGTGCTTGATGTCCGCGACTTTCTTGCGGATCTGGTACCACAGCTCGGGGATGTCCGCGGAATGCATCGAGTCGCGGGCCATGAAGGTGACCTGGGACTCACCGGGCCGCGAGAACGAGACGATCCGCTCGTATTCGCCGGTTTCCATCAGCTTCTTTTCAATACGCTCGGTGACCTGGCGCGACGCTTCCTCGGCGGTCGCCCCGGGCCACAGGGTACGGATGACCATGGCCTTGAAGGTGAAGGGTGGATCCTCGCTCTGCCCCAGCTTGGTGTAGGACATGGCGCCGATCGCCGCCAGCAGGATCATCAGGAACAACACGATCTGGCGATTGCGCAGCGCCCAGGCGGAAAGGTTGAAACCCATCGGGACTTACTCCTTGGCCGCCAGGTTCACTTCACGGTTGCTGCGGTCCACAGGCCGCACCTGTTGCCCTTCACGCAGCACATGACCGCCCGCGGCGACCACCCAGTCGCCGGCCTGCAGCCCCTCGAGCACCGGCACGCTGTCGGCGCCATAGGCGCCCAGGCGCACCTGCGCGCGTTCCAGGCGGTTGTCCTTGCCGACCTTCCAGACATAGGCCTGGCCGGCCTCGGCAGTCACCGCCGAGAGCGGTACCGCCAGCGGCGAGCGTTCGGCATGCTCGATGAACACCCGAGCGCTCTGGCCAAGCTCGGCCGGGGTGTCGCTGGAGGTGAAGGCGATGCGTGCGGCAAAGGTCCGCGAACGCGGGTCCGCCGCTGGGGAAAGCTCGCGAATGCGACCCTCGAAGCGTCGGTTCGGATGCGACCACAGCTCCACACTCACCGTCTGGCCGACGGCGAAGCGGGCGAACTGCTGCTCGGGCAGGCCGATGGCCACCTCGCGCTCACCGTCGGCGGCGAGGGTGAACACAGTCTGCCCGGCGGCCACCACCTGGCCCACCTCGACCTGGCGCTTGGCGATCACCCCAGCCTGGGGCGCGCGCAGCACTGCGTACTCGGCCTGGTTGCCGGCCACTTCGAACTCGGCCTTGGCCTGCTTCAGCCGCGCCTGGCCGGCACGGTAGAGGTTCTCGGCGTTGTCGAACTGGGAGCGGCTGACCATCTGCCGGTCCAGCAGTTTCTGGTAGCGGTCACGCTCGGCGCGCACCAGCGCCAGGTTGGCCTCGGCCGCCGCCAGCTGGGCGCGATTGGCCTCCAGTTGCAGGCGCACGTCCTGGGGATCGAGTTCGGCCAGCGGCTGCTCGGCCTTGACCCGCTGCCCCTCTTCCACCAGGCGCTTGCTGACCTTGCCGCCGATGCGGAACGCCAGTTCAGGCTCGAAGCGCGCGCGCACCTCGCCCGGATAGCTGTCGGCCGAGGCCTGCGCGGGTTGCGGCTGGACCACCAGTGCCGGACGAGGCGCGGCAGGTGGCGCGGCCTCCTGGCCGCAGGCGGAAAGCAGGAGCACGGCGGCTGCCGGCAGGGCGAGGGACAACGCACGACGCAACATGATGAATGACCTTTGGCAGAGGGCGCATCGAATATTTATACTGACGAGTATATTAAGTCAGCGAACCGGGCCGGGGAAGCGGGCGTGTCAGAGAAAATCCATATTAGCCTTGCGACGTATGCTGCAGCCGACGCCTTCACGACCCGGTAAGATGTGTCCCTTTCACACTGAATGCGGTCCCTCATGTCCAACGACGCACCCATCGGCCCAGGCCGGCCCAAGGACCTGGCCAAGCGCGAGGCCATCCTCGAAGCCGCCAAGCACCTGTTCCTCAGCCTTGGCTATGCCAACACCAGCATGGATGCGGTCGCTGCGGCGGCAGGTGTTTCAAAGCTCACTGTCTATAGTCATTTCACCGACAAGCAGACGCTGTTCGGCGCGGCGGTCATGTCCACCTGCCAGAACCAGTTGCCTGACTTGATGTTCGAGTATCCGGAAGGGGTGGCGGTGGAGGATGTGCTGCTGAACATTGCCCGGGGGTTCCAGGCGCTGATCAGCAGTGACGAGGCGGTCAAGTTGAGTCGCCTGATCTTTGCCCTGGGTAGCCAGGATCCGGGGTTTGGGCAGTATTTCTACGAGGCGGGGCCGAAGCGGGTGATGGCCGGGATGGCGGCGCTGCTGCATTGTGTCGACCAGCGGGGGTTGCTGCGGATCGACAACCCGTTGCGGGCGGCGGAGCATTTCTTCTGCCTGGTGAAGGGGGCGCCGGATTATCGGTTGTTGCTGGGGTGTGCGCAGGCGCTGAGTGGGGATGAGGCTGAGGCGCATGTGCGGGAGGCTGTTGGGGTTTTTGTTCGGGCTTTTCGGAGGTAGTTCGGGTTCGGGTTCGGGTTCGGGTTCGGGTTCGGGTTCGGGTTCGGGGGTGATTGTTTTGATTTTTGCATGCTCATTCGTAGGCGATGTCGACATTTAGTCACCTTTTCGCCCTTACGGCGAGTTCCTTTTTGAAGGATCAAAAAGGAACCAAAAAATCCTCGCGGTATGACTCACCCACATGGGTTACAAATCAGTTCACG
>NZ_JABWRI010000022.1:0-98678 GCF_014268865.1 Pseudomonas sp. BW16M2
CGCCACCTTTGCCCTCTCCACGGGGAAGGCACTGTCATCAGTGGCGCGGCCAATGCCACAGTGAATGGTCGTGCAATTGCACGCATGGGGGATGAGCTCAGCTGCGGTGCGGTCATCGAGACCGGTGCCGCGCATACGCTCATTGAGGGCAGTCCTGCGGCGCGCCAGGGAGACAAGACAAGCCACGGCGGGACACTGATAGAAGGTGAACCCGCCTGGCTGATCGAATAGGGCTAGCTAGAGTCGCCGAGCATCATCATGACGGACGCCACGCATGCACCCTGCGTGTGAAGAGGGAGACTGCCAGCGAGAACAGATAACCCGGCCACAATCAGATGCCCACTGTGGCCGGCCCAAATACTAAAATGAACCTGCAACCACCAAATCCCAGGCACAAAAAAAGAGGCCTTTTGGCCTCTTCTTTGTGATCCCAGCGACGCACTGCGGATCGAATTTGGAGCGGGAAACGAGACTCGAACTCGCGACCCCGACCTTGGCAAGGTCGTGCTCTACCAACTGAGCTATTCCCGCGTCGTGATGGGTGCCATTCTAGCGATTTCCAGAACGGCGTCAACCCCTTGATTCAAAAAAACTTTTACTTCTGCTCCGAACCTTCGCGCAGGTGCGGCCAGGCGGCCAGCAGGTAGTGCACCATCGAGATCAGGGTCAGGCCCGCCGCCGCCACCAGCAGCCCATAGCCCAGCACCACCCAGAAGGTCAGCAGCGGCGGGTTGGCCAGCAGGATCACCAGCGCCAGCATCTGCGCGGCGGTCTTCCACTTGCCCAGGTTCGACACCGCCACGTGGGCGCGGGCGCCGAGCTCGGCCATCCACTCGCGCAGCGCCGAGACGACGATCTCGCGGCCAATGATCACCGCCGCCGGCAGCGTCAGCCAGAAGTTGGCGTGCACCTGCACCAGCAGGACCAGGGCCACGGCGACCATCAGCTTGTCGGCCACCGGGTCGAGGAAGGCGCCGAACGGGGTGCTCTGCTGCAACCGACGCGCCAGGTAGCCGTCGAGCCAGTCGGTGGCGGCGGCGATGGCGAACACCGTGCTGGCGGCCATATAGCTCCAGTGATAGGGCACATAGAACAGCAGGATGAAGATCGGGATGAGCAGGACGCGTAGAACGGTGAGCAGGTTTGGAATATTCATCGGTACGACTGGCTGCGAGTTGAACCCGGCATTCTACTCGCTATGCAGGCTGGCATAAATCGACTCGGCAAGCTTTTTACTGATGCCGGGGGCTTTGGCGATCTCGTCGACACTGGCGCGGTTGAGCTCCTGCAGGCCGCCGAAATGTTTCAGCAGGTCGCGACGGCGCTTGGGGCCGACCCCGGCGACGTCCTCCAGGCTCGAGGTGCGCCGGGCCTTGCCGCGCCGGGCGCGGTGGCCGGTGATGGCGAAGCGGTGGGCTTCGTCGCGGATCTGCTGGATCAGGTGCAAGGCCGGCGAGTCGCCCTTGAGGGTGAACTCGTGGGCCACGTCGTTCAGGTACAGGGTCTCGAAACCGGCCTTGCGAGTCACGCCCTTGGCCACGCCCAGCAGCGTCAGGTCAGCAAAGCCCAGTTCCTGCATCACGTCGCGGGCCATGTTCAACTGGCCCTTGCCGCCGTCCACCAGCAGCACGTCAGGTAGCTTGCCCTCGCCGTCCTTGATCCGCCCATAACGGCGCTGCAAGGCCTGGTGCATGGCCGCGTAGTCATCGCCAGCGGTGACGCCTTCGATGTTGAAGCGGCGGTAGTCGGACTTGAGCGGGCCTTCGGGGCCGAACACCACGCAGCTGGCCACGGTGGCTTCGCCGCTGGAGTGGCTGATGTCGTAGCACTCCAGGCGCTGCGGTACCTCGTCCAGGTCGAGCACCTGGGCCAGCGCCTCGAAGCGCGCGGCCATGTGCTGGCGGTTGGCCAGGCGGGCGTTTAGGGCCTGCTCGGCGTTGGTCACCGCCAACTGCTGCCAGCGCGCGCGGGTGCCGCGCACCCGGTGGCTGATGCTGATCTCGCGGCCGCGCAGGGTCTGCAGCGCCTCGCTGATGGCGGCGAAGTCGTCGTGCACCACGTTGACGATCAGCTCGCCCGGCAGCTCGCGCTCGGCGTTGCCCAGGTAGTACTGGGAGAGGAACGCGGCCATGACTTCGGCCACCTCCTCCTCGATGCCCACCTGGGGGAAGAAGTTCTTGCTGCCCAGCACCCGGCCGCCACGCACGCTGATCAGGTGCACGCAGGCGCCGCCCGGGTTGACGAAGGCCGCCACCACGTCGACGTCGCCGGAGCCGCCCTCCATGTACTGCTGGTCCTGGACCCGGCGCAGCAGGGCGATCTGGTCGCGCAGCTCGGCGGCCTTCTCGAAGTTCAGGGCCATGGCGGCCTTTTCCATCTCGGCGCTGAGCTCGTTGCCCAGCTGCTGGCTGCGGCCTTCGAGGAACATCACCGAGTGGCGCACGTCCTCGGCGTATTCCTCGGCGGCGACCAGCCCCACGCACGGTCCCTTGCAGCGCTTGATCTGGTACTGCAGGCACGGGCGGGTGCGGTTGGCGTAGTAGCTGTCCTCGCACTGGCGCACCGAGAACGCCTTCTGCAACAGGCTCAGGCTCTCGCGGATGGCACCGGCGCTGGGGTACGGGCCGAAATAGCGGCCCTTGGCCTTCTTCGCGCCGCGGTGGATGCCCAGGCGCGGGAATTCGCCGTCGGACAGGAACACGTACGGGTAGGACTTATCGTCGCGCAGCAGGATGTTGTAGGGCGGCCGCCATTCCTTGATCAGCGTCTGCTCGAGCAGCAGCGCCTCGGTCTCGTTGGCGGTGATGGTGGTTTCGACCTGGGCGATGCGCCCCACCAGGGCAGCCGTCTTCGGCGCCAGCCCGGTCTTGCGAAAATAGCTGGCCAGGCGCTTCTTGAGGTTCTTGGCCTTGCCCACGTACAGCAGCCGGGCCTCGGCGTCGAACATCCGGTACACGCCCGGGCGACCGCTGCAGGTCGCCAGGAACGCGCTTGCATCAAAAGGTTGTGACATGAGGTGTGCTTACAGACTTGCGTCGACCATACCGTGGCGGACGGCCAGCAAGGTCAGTTCGACGTCGCTGGTGACCGAGAGTTTTTCGAAGATTCGATAACGGTAAGTATTGACGGTCTTGGGGGACAGACACAACTTGTCAGAGATGATCTGCACCTTCTGGCAGCCGACGATCATCAGCGCAATCTGGATTTCCCGCTCGGACAGCGCGTCGAACGGCGAGCCCTGGGGCTGGAACGACTTGAGCGCCAGCTGCTGGGCAATCTGCGGGCTGATGTAGCGCTGGCCGGCGAAGGCCAGGCGGATCGCCTGGACCATTTCGTCGAGCCCGGCGCCCTTGGTGAGATAGCCCGCGGCCCCCGCCTGCAACAGGCGGGTGGGGAACGGGTCTTCCTCGCACACGGTCACCGCGACCACCTTGATGTCCGGATGGCTGCGCAACAGCTTGCGCGTGGCTTCCAGACCACCGATCCCTGGCATCTTCACGTCCATCAGGACCACGTCCGGCTTGAGCTCGCGGGCCAGCTTGAGGGCGGACTCGCCAGAGTCCGCCTCCCCCACCACCTGCAGCCCGTCGATGTCGGCCAGCATGCGTGTGATGCCGGTACGCACCAGATCGTGATCGTCGACCACCAGGACCCTAATCAAGCAGACACCTCGTCAGTGGGGCGATTGGATCCCGCCACCTTAACAAAATTTTTCACAACGAACCTAGCGCAAAGCGTCATGGAAATATGCCTGCCGGTCAGGCCGCCGAATACGCAGCACTTGCGCCCCGCCCTCTTCGCCTGCCAGGCGGTTGAGCAGGTGCCAGACCGCGGCCTGGTCGGCCGAGGGCAGGCGGCGGAACGCGTCGAGCAGACGGTTTTCGTCGGACGTGAGGCTGTCCAAGGGCGCGGGGGTGTGCACGCCGCTCAGCACATAGAGCGCATCGACGCCCTTGCTGGCGACTGCCGCGAGGTAGTCCATGCGCGGCGTGCGTTCGCCGCTCTCGTATTTGCCCTGGGCGTTGGGCTCGACCCCGCCGATGTCGCCAAAGATACGCTGGGTCAACCCCAGGCGTTCGCGCTCTTCTCTGAGTCGCGGACCGAATCCGTTCATCTGCTTGCCTCCTTTGCATGAATGGAAGAAGGGTGCATCCCGCACCCGAGTGAATGCTTGCGCAGTCGTCCGGCACTATGCCAATTGGA
Organism: Pseudomonas sp. BW16M2; assembly: GCF_014268865.1. Classification (NCBI taxonomy): domain Bacteria; kingdom Pseudomonadati; phylum Pseudomonadota; class Gammaproteobacteria; order Pseudomonadales; family Pseudomonadaceae; genus Pseudomonas; species Pseudomonas sp. BW16M2. The sequence goes on from NZ_JABWRI010000022.1 coordinate 4,204, forward strand.
TCCAATCCTTGCAAGCCATCATTGCGCCACGGTCGGACGGCTGGGGGACATGGAAGCGCCCGACGACAGACGAAAATAGCACTTCCAAGAATCAGAAAGACCACCCAAGTCAGTAAAAAAGCGCACATCTAAGCGCGACTGAAACGGCTGAAAACGTGGCGAAAAGCGCCATTTTGGCGTCATTTTATCGGCACAAACAAGCATATCGATTTTTTGACGCCTAACTTTTATCTAACTTTAACTCGTTGTTTTTCAAGTAGTTTTTAACTTTCTCACAGCGCATTTAGAATTTATCAAAACAACAACACAACAAAGCTTGCCGAACTATCAGAAAACTCCTTAGGATGTAAAAAGACCACCAAGAAACAGCCTGCATCGCTATATATCTAGCGCGGCCTGATCCTGCGCGTCTGGCATTTTCAAAACTTCTGAACTGAGTATCTCGGCCGGCCTTGCGCCGCGCCTGGGGAGAGGGATCTATGAACATCAGTATCTTCGGACTTGGCTATGTGGGGGCGGTCTGCGCCGGCTGCCTGTCGGCACGCGGACACCAGGTACTGGGGGTGGACGTCGCCCAGGCGAAGATCGACATGATCAACCAGGGCCGCTCGCCCATCGTCGAGCCGGGCCTGGAACAGCTGCTACTCGACGGCGTGCGCCAGGGCCGCCTGCGCGGCACCACCGATGTCCAGGCGGCGATCCTGGCCACCGAGCTGTCGCTGCTGTGCGTCGGCACGCCGAGCAAGGCCAACGGCGACCTCGACCTGGTGTACATGGAAGCGGTGTGCCGGGAGATCGGCGCGGCCCTGCGCGACAAGGCCAGCCGCCATACCGTGGTGGTGCGCAGCACGGTGCTGCCGGGCACGGTGAAGAACGTGGTCATCCCGCTCCTCGAGCAGGCTTCGGGCAAGCAGGCCGGTCGCGATTTCGGCGTGGCGGTCAACCCGGAATTCCTGCGCGAGAGCACGGCGATCCAGGACTACGACTTCCCGGCCATGACCGTGATCGGCGAACTCGACAGCCGTTCGGGCGACCTGCTCGCCGCGCTGTACGAAGGCCTCGACGCCCCGGTGATCCGCAAGTCGATCGAGGTCGCCGAGCTGATCAAGTACACCTGCAACGTCTGGCACGCCACCAAGGTCAGCTTCGCCAACGAGATCGGCAACATCGCCAAGGCCTCGGGGGTCGACGGCCGCGAGGTGATGGACGTGGTCTGCCAGGACTACAAGCTCAACCTGTCGCGCTACTACCTGCGCCCGGGCTTCGCCTTCGGCGGCTCGTGCCTGCCCAAGGACGTGCGCGCCCTCACCTACCGCGCCAGCCAGCTGGACGTGGCGCACCCGCTGCTGGCCTCGATCATGGACAGCAATCGCAACCAGGTACAGAACGCCTTCGACCTGGTGACCCGGGCCGGCAAGCGCCGCATCGCCCTGCTCGGGCTGGCCTTCAAGGCCAACAGCGACGACCTGCGCGAAAGCCCGCTGGTGACCCTTGCCGAGCAACTGATCGGCAAGGGCTACGACCTGCGCATCTTCGACGCCAACGTCGACCACGCCCGTCAGTTCGGCGCCAATCGCCAGTACATCGAGCAACAGATCCCCCACGTCAGCGCCCTGCTGCGCAGCGACCTGCAGCAGGTGATCGACGAGGCCGAGGTGATCGTGCTGGGCAACAACGACGAGCGCTTCGTCCAGGCCCTGGACGTCGGCAACGGCAAGCAGGTGATCGACCTGGTCGGCTTCATGGCCGGCAGCAGCGACGCCCAACGCCACGGCATCTGCTGGTAAGGCACGCCGCCGCCCGCCGTCACGGCGGGCCCCGACTCAAGGAGCTACAACGCCATGGAACGACAGCAACAGCGGCCTTTCGCGGCCCCGGCGTACATGCGCGCGGCGGCCGCCTTCTGCGCCTGGGCACTGCTCGCCGGGCTGATCGCCCTGGCCGCGCAGATGGTCGCGCCACAGTACCTGGACCCCAGCCACCACCAGTTCATCTTCATCATCGGCACCCTGGGCATGTGGCGCTACGGCAACGCCATCGTCCACTACCTGCGTGGCATGTACTTTTTGCACTGGCGCTTCCCGCGCCTGCGCCGCCGGGTCGAACGCCTGGGTGACGCGGCCTTGCCGTCGCACATGTTCATGGTGGTGACCAGTTTTCGCATCCCCACCCACACCACCTTCAAGGTGTACCAGTCGGTGTTCCAGGAGGTGCAACGGCTCAAGGTGCCGTGCACGGTGATCGCCTCGATCGTCGAGAAGGGCGACGAGCAGTTCATCAAGGACATCATGCGCGACGAGGTGCGGGGCCGCGACGATATCGGCCTGGTGATCGTCCGCGCCCGCGGCACCGGCAAGCGCGACGGCCTGGCCCACGCCTTCCGCGCGCTGTCGCGGCAGATGCCGCTGGACGACGCGGTGGTCGGCGTGGTCGACGGCGACACCATGATGCTGCCCGGCTGCGTCGAGCGGGCGGTCAAGCTGTTCGCCGTGCTGCCCGACGTCGGCGGCCTGACCACCAACGAGTTCTGCGAGGTCGAGGGCAGCCGCTGGATGCGCCAGTGGCACTCGATGCGTTTCGTCCAGCGGCACATCAACATGTGCTCGATGGCCCTGTCGCACCGGGTGCTGACCCTCACCGGCCGGCTGTCGTTCTTCCGCGCCGGGGTGATGACCGACCCGGGCTTCATCCGCGACGTCGAGGCGGATTTTCTCGAGCACTGGCGCCTGGGCCGCTTCCAGTTCCTCACCGGCGACGACAAGTCGAGCTGGCTGAGCCTGATGCGCGCCGGCTGGGACACCTTCTACGTGCCCGACAGCCATACCCTGACCGTCGAGCACCCGCCCAGCGACAGTTTCTGGGTGGCCACCCGCCAGCTGATGTTCCGCTGGTACGGCAACTCGCTGCGGCAGAACTTTCGCGCCACCGCCCTGCTCGGCCGCGCGCGCCTGGGGCTGTTCACCCTGTACGTGCTGCTCGACCAGCGGGTGTCGATGTGGACCTGCCTGATGGGCCTGACCGCCTCGGTGCTGGCCGGCCTGGTGTTCGGCATCCAGTACCTGCTGGTGTACCTGTTCTGGGTGCTGGTCTCACGCAGCCTGGTGACGGTGCTGTTCGTCTTCGCCGGGCACCCGGTCAGCCCGATGTACCCGTTCGTTCTCTATTACAACCAGATCGTCGGTTCGCTGATGAAGGTCTACGCGATGTTCCACATGGACCAGCAACGCTGGACGCGGCAGAAGACCACCCTGGCCACCGGCAGCGTCGACTTCGACGCCAGCCTCAACCGCTGGTCCTCGAAGGCGATGCTGTGCTCCTCGATCGCCATCTTCTTCGGGGTCATCACCGTTCTCCTGGAACTCACGCAACGTTAAGGAAAGGCGCCTGCACATGAGTACTTCGAATACCCCGGCGGCCCCGGGCAAGACCGCGGCCAACATCGTCCACGAGGCCATCGACGAGCGTCAGTACGTGCGCACCCGCATGCACGCCCGGGTGCGCCTGTCCGGCGCCGGACGCGAACCGTTCGAGGCCGACCTTGCCGACATCTCGCTGGGCGGCATCGGCCTGCTGCACGAGGCGCCGCTGACTGTCGGCGCGCTGTACGACGCCTCGATCCAGCTGCGCCTGAACCAGGTGGACCTGTCGATCGACGGCAAGGTGCGCATCGTCTCCCAGCGCGGCAAGGAGGTCGGCGCGCAGTTCGTCGACCTCGACGCGCAGAAGCGCGACATCCTGCGCTACCTGATCAGCGCCTACCTTTCGGGCGAAGTCGCCGACATCAACGGCCTGTTCAACGTGATGCAGCGCGAGAACTACATCAAGGCGCGCAAGCACCAGCAGGCCAGCGCCCGCACCCCGGCCGAGCGCCTCAAGGCCGTGGCCGGCACCGCGCTGTACGCCGCCGCCGGCCTCGCCGCCCTGGGCTTCGTCGGCTACAAGGGCTACCTGCTGTTCTTCCGTGTTCCGGCGCTGCAGGCCACGGTGGCCGGCAATGCCCAGGTCATCAGCATGCCGGACAACGGCTACGTGAAGTACCTGCTTCCGGCCGGCGCCAGCGAGGTGCAGGCCGGCCAGCCGCTGGCGAACATCTCCACCCAGCTGGCCACCAGCTTCACCAGCCCGGCGGACATGAAGGCCCTGGCCGACCTCGCCCCGGGCGACCTGCAGGCGCTGCTGGGCCGCGCCAGCGTCGAGACGGTGATCAACAGCCCGTGCGACTGCCAGGTCTGGTACCCGTCGCCGCCGCTGGACGGCTATGGCTACAAGGCCGCGCCGATGATGCACCTGCTGCCGAAGAACGAGGGCTTGTTCGTGCGCGCCAACGTGCCGTTCGACAAGCTCGCCGATGTCAGCCGCGTGCGCTCGGTGGACATGCAGGTGTTCGGCCTCGACCAACACTTCAGCGGCACGGTGGTGGACGCCCGCTCCGACGAGCTGAACCACAACCTGGCGCTGACCATCCAGCCGGACAGCCCGCTGCCGGCGGCGGCCTACCAGAAGGCCGTGGCGGTCGACCTGTACCTGGGCCTGCCGTTCGGCAGCGGCAACTGAGGGCCGCTCATGAACGCCAAGAACGCCCCGCGCCTGTTGCTGGCCGGCCTCGGCCTGGCCTGGGCCGGCAGCGGCTGGGCCGGGCAGAGCCTGGAGCAGATCCGCTACGCGCTGTACAAGGACCCGAGCGCCGACGTCACGAGCGACCTGCGTGCCCTCGCCGAGCGCGGCGACCTGGCCTCCAAGCAGCTGCTCGGCGATGTGCTGGCCAACAGCGACAGTGCCAACCGTCAGGATATCGTGAGCCTGTACCAGGAGGCCTTCGCCGACGGCCACGGCCAGATCCCGGCGCTGGCCTCGCTGGCGCGCCTGCTCGACCGCACCCCGCGCCTGCAGCGCAGTCACGAAGCATGGGTGCGCCAGGCCCTGGCCCGCTACCCCAACGACCGTGATCCGCGCAGCACCAGCACCAGCCTGGAGGTGTTCCTGGTGTATCCGCAGCTGTTCCCCGGCGAGCGCGCCGCTGAACTGCTGGCGCTGTACGAACAGAGCTGCCTGCTCAACTGCCGTCCTGAGCTGTACCGCGCCGTGGTCGCCGAGCGCCAGGGCGACCGCGCCGCCGCCGAGCGCTGGTACCGGCAGGCGGCACGCATCGACCCGCGTGGCATCGAGCGCTACTACCGCTTCCTCGGCGAGCGCCAGGACCCAGCCTTCCTCGCCTTCGCCCGCAGCCTGGAGCCGGAGATGGCCAGCCTGCCGGTGGAGGTGGTGCAGCGCATCGGCGCGCTGCTGGACAGCATCCATGGCACCACCCGCGCCGAGCTGGACGCCGAGCGCGAGCAGCGCCAGAGCCGCGCCATGGGCCCCAAGGTCGAGCCGACGCCCGAGCAACTGGCCCGCGACAAGGCCAACGACCAGCTGCGCGCCGACGGCATCGCCGAGGCCCAGCGCTGGCTGGACAACGCCGTCGCCCGTGGCTACCTGCCGGCACAGGTGTCCAAGGCCAACTTCATGATTTCCAACCCCACCGAGCACAACGCCGAGCAGACCCAGGCGCTGATCGCCCAGGTGCGGACCAAGGACCCGACCCGGGCCAAGGCACTGGACGCGGCGTTCTACATGGTCAACAACTGGCTGACCCTGGATCCGCAAAAGTCCCAGGCGCTGATCGACGAACTGATCGCCGCCCATTACCCCGACGCGCAGCTGCTGCTGGGCGACCTGTACAGCAAGGGCGGCCTCGACCAGCCCGACCAGGAACGCGCCCTGGCCATCTGGCAGCAACAGGCCGAGCAGGGCTCGACCGCGGCCTGGTACCGCATGGCCACCGTGCACCTGCGCGGCCGGGCCATCTGCCACGACCCGGTCAAGGCCTACACCTATGCGCGCATCGCCCTCGACCTGGGCGAGACCCGCGCCCGTGGCCTGATCAAGCGGCTGGACAAGACCTTGCCCAAGGATGACATCGAGCGCGCCCTGGCCGCGCGCAACGATCTGTTGAAGGAGGCCACCCTGTGAAAGCCCATCCATCCCTGCTCGGCGCCCTGCTCGCCCTGGCGCCCCTGGCGGCGCTGGCGGGCGAGGAAGTCACCGGCCCCGAGGCCGACAGCAGCGCGCCGGTGCGCGTCGCGGCCGTTGACGGCAGCGAGCCGGTGATCACCTCGGAGTTCTTCAACAAGCTCACCGTGCAGACCGGCTACGGGCCGGCAGACTCCCAGGTCGGCCGCGACCGCGAAAGCTTCTACAGCCTGCGCTACGAGCCGTCGTTCGCCTGGTACTCGCCGGAAAAACGCTGGGCCAGATGGATGGTCTACGGCCGCCTGTGGCTGAACTACGACTCCAGCCAATCGAGCAACCTGGCCAACGAGTCGACCAACAACAATGAACGCGAGCAACCCGAGGGCTGGTACGCCGAGCTGCGCGAGCTGTACGTCAAGCGCAACCTGATCGGCGACGACCCGCGTTTCTCGCTGTCGTTCGGTCGCCAACGGTTCTACGACGACTACGGCATCTGGTGGGACGACAGCCTGGAGTCGCTGCGCTTCAACTACCAGGACACCTTCAGCGATGCCTTCGTCGCGGTCGGACAGAAATTTCGCAACTACAACACCGACGTCAATTCGCTGGCCGCAAGCGAAGCGCGCACGCTGTACCTGATGGGCCAGTACGCCTATCGCTGGAGCCCGAACAACCAGGTCGGCGTGCGCCTGATGCAGGAGAACGACCGCAGCGGCCACGACGTCGACGACCGCTACGACTTCAAGGGTTGGCGCTACGGCTTGTTCTTCAAGGGCGACAACCTGCCGCTGGCCAGCGACTACCACCTGGAACTGGCGGCGCTGGACGGCACGATGGACAACACCGCCGGCAACGGCGTCACCAGCACCGGCCACGGCAGCCGCGGCTGGGCGGCGCTGGGCGAGGTCGGCAAGCGTTTCGAGACCTTGCCCTGGACCCCGCGCGTGGCCCTGCGCGGCGGCCTGACCGACAAGCCGGACGACGACAACGACGGCTTCCGGCTCAACCCGATCCAGTCCGACCGCATCACCCGCCAGGGCTCGTACAGCACGCGCCTGACCAGTTCGTTCGTCGCCCTCGACCTGCGCAACCTGAGCTACTACGGCTTGGCCCTGGAGACCCGGCCCACGGCGCGCAGCGCCCTGGACCTGCGGGTGACCCAGCTCAACCTGCGTGATGAAGGCGGCGCCCTGCCGATCCGCATGGCCGCCGATGCCCGCGCCCGGCGCCAGGGCGAACTGAACGCCGGCCGGCACGGCAAGGGCGACAACGTCGGCCAGATGATCGACCTCAACTACTACTGGAAGATGTTCCCGGTAGCCCTCGACGGCAAGCACCTGGACGTCAACACCCTGGTCAGCGCCAGCTACCTCAACGCAGGCAGCGCGCTGGACAGCGGCGACGACTACCAGCTGAGTGTCGGCGTGGTGATCAGCTACTAAGGACCGGCCAGCATGATCTTCGCCTCCAACGTCTTCCTGTTCCTCTACCTGCCGCTGTTCCTGGCCATCTACTACCTGGCCCGGCCGCAGTGGCGCTCGCTGGTGATCGTCGCCGCCAGCTACGTGTTCTACGCCTGGTGGCGCCCGGACTTTTTGCTGCTGTTTGTCGCCATCACCGCCTGGAACTACGGCTTCGGCCTGCTCATCAAGGCGCGCCTGGACGCCGGCGACAAACGCCGCGCCCTGCGCCTGCTGTGGCTCGGCGTGGCCGGCAACCTGGCAACACTGGGCTACTTCAAGTACGCCAACTTCGGCGCCGAGGTGCTGGCCCTGCTGCTGGCGCCGCTGGGCATCAATACCTGGACCCTGGAGAACATCTTCCTGCCGCTGGGCATCTCGTTCTACGTGTTCCATGCCCTGAGCTACATCGTCGACATCTACCGCAAGGACGCCACGCCCACCCGCAGCTTCATCGACTTCGCCGCCTTCGTCGCGCTGTTCCCGCACCTGGTGGCGGGGCCGATCCTGCGCTACAGCCAGCTCGCGCCGCAGCTGCGCCAGCGCAGCCACTCGCTGGAGCTGTTCTCGCTGGGCGTGTGCCGTTTCATGCTCGGTTTCATCATGAAGGTGCTGATCGCCGACCGCCTGGCGCCGATCAACGTGCTGTTCGTCGGTGAAGGCACCCTGCAGTTCAGCGATGCCTGGTTCGGCCTGGTGGTCTCAACCCTGCAGCTGTACTTCGACTTCGCCGGCTACAGCCACATGGCCCTGGGCCTGGCGCTGATGATGGGTTTCCGCTTCCCGGAAAACTTCAACCAGCCCTATGTGTCGCAGAGCATCACCGAGTTCTGGTCGCGCTGGCACATGACCCTGGCGCATTTCCTGCGCGACTACGTGTACCTGCCGCTGGTGCGCAAGCGCGTGGCCGGCGCCCTGCCGGCGCTGGTGTGGACCATGCTGCTGTCGGGCCTGTGGCACGGCGCCAGTTTCGCCTTCATCTGCTGGGGGCTGTTCTTCGGCATCGGCATGGTGCTGGAGCGCAGGTTCAACCTGGCGACCAAGGTCACCACGCCCTATCACCTGGGTCGCAACCTGCGCACCGCGCTGCTGATCATCCTCAGCATGCCGCTGTTCTTCACCATGGACCTGCGCCACAGCCTGCAGATCTACCAGGCGCTGCTGGGCTTCAACGGTCTCGGTTCGCTGGAGCTCTACGTGCTCGGCGCCTCGAAGATGGCCATGGCCTTCGCCCTGGTGGCGGTCGCCTGGCTGATCCTGGCCGGGATCAACAACGTGCGCTTCTACGCCGGCAACAAGGAAGGCTACTTCATGCGTCACGTCGGCGTGCTGCACAGCCTGCTGCTGTGGGGGGGCTTTCTGCTGGCGCTGAGCAGCCTGGCGGCCAGTTCGTTCTCGCCGTTCCTGTATTTCCAGTTCTAGGAGAGTGCCATGTACCCGGTGATGAATTCGGCCGGCAAGGCCAACGGTGTGGTCTTCGCCCTGGCGCTGGCGGCGATGTTCGTCTACTCGCTGCCGCCGGTGCTGAGCTTCGCCCGCGCCCAGACCGACAGCTGGAACCTGTTCGTCGACGGCAAGCTGCTGCGCAAGTTCGAACAGGTCTACGACCAGCGCCTGTTCCTGCGCGAGCCTTCGCAGCGGCTGTGGGCCGACGCCCAGTTCCAGCTGTTCGACGAGGGCACCAAGGGCGTGGTGCTGGGCAAGGACGGCTGGCTCTACACCAACCAGGAATACCGCGTGCCCAACGACCTGGACGCCAGCCTGGCGAGCCAGCTGGAGCAGATCGTCAAGGTCCAAAGGCAACTGGCCGAGCACGGCAAGCACCTGGTTCTGCTGCCGCTGCCGATGAAGCTGGATATCTACGCCAGTCACGCCGCGCACGCCTTCGACCCGCGGGTGCACAGCCTCTACGACCGCTTCGTCGCCGACCTGCAGCTACGCCGGCTGGACGTGGTGCCGCTGCGCGACGCCTACATGCGCAACCTGGCCGGCCCACGGCTGTTCCTAAAGTCCGACACCCACTGGAGCCCGGACGGCGCGCGCCTGTCGGCCTATGAGCTGGCCCGCCAGCGCCCGCAGCTGCTCGGCGACCAGGTGTACGTGTCACGCAAGGCCGGCGACAAGACGGTCAAGGGCGACCTGATGAACTACCTGCAGTTCGACCATGCCCGCCTGGCGCCGCAGTTCGGCCCCAACCCGATCGAGCTGTACGAGACACTCCAGGCCGAACAGGACAGCGACGCGCTGTTCGCCGAGCAGACGCAAAGCCTGCTGCTGGTGGGCACCAGCTACAGCAAGATCGACGACTGGAACTTCGTCGGGTTCCTCAAGGAGGCGCTCAACCGCGACCTGCTGTCCATCGCCGTGGAGGCCCGCGGGCCGTTCGAGGCGATGAACCAGTTCCTCGCCGGCGACCAGTTGCAGAACCCGCAGATCGACACCGTGGTCTGGGAGTTCCCCCTGCGCACCCTGTTGGCCCACCGTCCCGGCGCGCTGGCCCGCAGCGCCCAGCCCGGGCATTTCTGACGTCCCTAGGAGAACCTGATGAAGCTTTCGCCCCTGTTCACCGCCCTGGCCCTGGCTGCCACCAGCCACGCCGCCCTGGCCGCCGAAGGCAATGCCGACCTGTACGACGCCGTAGCCCCGGCCGACTCGGCGTTCGTGCGTGTGCTCAATCTGTCCGACAACAACGTTGATGTGGCCCTCAGCGGCAAGCTCAACCCGCAGAAGGTCGCCCCCGGTCAGCTCAGCGGCTACCGCTTCGTGCCGGCCGGCGTGCACAGGATCGGCATCGGCGCCAAGGCCATCGAACCGACCCTGGCGGCCAACGCCGCCAGCACCGTGGTCTACGACGGCAAGCAGCTGCAGTTGATCGCCGACCAGTACGTCAACGAGCCGAAGAAGGCCCAGGTGGCCTTCTACAACCTGACCCCGGCCCAGGCCACGCTGCGCACCGCCGACGGCAAGCACGAGGTGGTCAAGGCCCTGGCCAGCGGCCAGACCGGCGCGCGCATGGTCAACGAGATCAAGATCGACTTCGCCGCCTATGTCGGCAGCCAGGAAGTGGCCAGCTTCGACGAGCTGTTCCTCAAGAAGGGCCGCTCGTACAGCTATGTGCTGCTGCCAGGCAACCGCAGCCTGAGCCTGGCCAACAGCATCGACCCGACCGAGTGACGCCGTGCCGCACGCAAGGATGACTGGCCCATGAACACCCTCCTCCCCCTCGGCCTCGCGGCCACCCTGGCCCTGCTCGGCGTGCAGGCAAAGGCCGCCGAACCCGCCCGGCCCGGCTGCGAAAACCTGCAGTGCATGGTCTGCCCGGCCCTGGCCGAACCGCAGCACTATGCCGAAGGGCGCATGAAGCTGATGCGCCAGATCGTCCCCGGCAAGGAGCGCTGGCTGTTCCGCTCGATGGTCGACCTGACCAATGACTTCGGCATTCCCGCGCCCATGCGCCCGGAGTTCGCCCGACTGATGGACGCGTTCCACCGCCAGGGCATCCAGGTGGCCATGGCGATCCAGCCGACCCGCGGCCTGATGCACCGCGACAAGCTCTACGCCGATCAGTTGCACGGGTTCGACTTTGCGCGCGCCAGCCACAACCTCGACAGCTACCTGGGGCAGCTGCGCCAGGCCGGCGCGGTGGTGGCGCCGATGATGCAGCTGGTGCGCCAGCCGCCCCAGGCTGAATACTTCTTCCGCCGCGACCACCACTGGACCCCGAGCGGCGCCGAGGCGACGGCCAAACTGATGGCCGAAGAGATCCGCCGCCAGCCTTTCTACGACGGCCTGGCCAGGAAGCGCTACAGCACCGAGCCCGGCGTGATGGTGCCCAAGGACGGCACCCTGAACCTGGCCCTGAGCTACATCTGTGGCAACAACTACGGTTTCCAGTACGTGCGCGGCTACCAGACCGTGCCGGTGGCCGACAGCAGCGACGCCCTGTTCGACGAGGCGCCCGACCCCGAAGTGATCCTGGTTGGCGACAGCAACGCCGCGGCCCGCGAGGACGAAAGCAAGCAGTTCAACTTCGACGGCTACCTGAAGCAGTACCTGGAGGCGGATGTCCTCAACTACGCCCTGCCCGGCGTGGGTGAGGACGGCTCGCTGCTGGAGTACCTGCTGTCCGCCGACTACAAGCCCGAGGCGCCGCCCAAGCTGATCGTCTGGGAGCTACCAGCCAACTACCGCCTGGATTCGCCGTTGATGTACCGCCAGTTGGTGCCGGCGATACACGGCGGCTGCAAGGCGTCCAGGGAAATCCTTGGCACGAAACTGCGGCGTCCGCCACTCAAGGTCGGCGAGCGCATCGAACTGCTGAGCAATGCCGGCGGCGCCCGGCAGGCCGTGTCCAAGGGCTTTCTCGATATCCGCCTGAGCGACAGGAGCGTCAAGGACTTCTACCTCATCGTCTATTACGACAATGGCGCCCGCGACAAGGTGTGGTTCCGCCGCGAGGCGGCCGTAAGCGGCGGCCAGTACTACCTGGAACTGAGCAAGGCCCCCGAGTTCGCCGGCGCCAACCTGCTCTCGGTGTTCCTCGAACCGACCAAGGCCGGCACCGCCGCCACCGAAGTGGAGACCCGCCTGTGCCTGTGAATAGCACCCACGCAACCCCTGTAGGAGATCACCCAGCCCTTCCGGGCTGCGCTGTCACGCAGGGAACAGGGTGGCAGCGTGGGAGCGGGCTTGCCCCGCGATCACCGGCTGAGCCGGTGCCAAACGCCGCATCGCGGGGCAAGCCCGCTCCCACGCTGCGCCCCCAGAAACTCATGCTCACTTTAGCAGCCCTGGTTTTGCTCGCCCCTCACGCCTACGCCACCCAAACCATCTGGCCCGCCCGCGCCACCGCGCAATCGGCCATGATCGCCGACTACCGCACCCTGACCTGCAGCAAGGCGCCGCCAGCGCCCTACACCGCCAGCCTGCGCCTGCAAAGCAAGTACGACCCGCGCGACGCCAGCAAGTCCACCCTGCGCGCCAGCCCCGACGCCGACAGCGAGCGGGTCGCCCGGCAGCTCAAGCAGTTCGTCGGCGGCCTGATCCAGGCCGGCAAGCGCTTCCAGAGCGCCAGCAAGCCGCAGCAGGCCAACATGGCCCTGGCCTGCCAGGACCAGTGGCTGGAGCGCTGGGCGCAAGCGGGTGCCCTGCTCGACCCGGACGCCAGCAACACCGGCATGGCCGCGCGCAAGTGGGCCCTGGCGGCCATGGCCGGCGCGGTGCTGCTGACCCAGGCGGCGGCCGACGGCAAGGCGCCGCTCAGCCCCGCGCAACGACGCTGGTTCACCCAGCTCGGCGAGCAGGTGATTCGCGAATACGACCCGCGCCGCCAGTCCACCACGGTCTATTTCAACAACCACGACTACTGGGCCGCCTGGGCGGTGGCCGCCGCCGGCATGCTGGTGGACCGCGACGACTTCATCCGCTGGGCCGACGGCAACCTGCGTCGAGGCCTGGCCCAAGCCGTGCGCCATGGCGACCAAGCCTACCTGCCGCTGGAAGTGGCACGCAGCAAGCTGGCCGCCAACTACAGCCAGTACGCCCTGGTGCCGCTGGTGCTGCTCGGCGAATCGGCCCGGGCCAACGGCCTGCCCTGGAGCGAGGACGACCAGCGCACCCTCGACCAGCTGGCCACCTTCGCCGCCCGCAGCGTGCTCGCTCCAGACACCCTGCCCCAGCTCAAGGGCCAGCGCCAGGCCGACGTCGCGCCCTACAAGCTGGCCTGGCTGATCCCGTTCCTGGCCCGCCGGCCCGGGCATGCCCTTGCCCGCCAGCTCTACGACAGCGAGGACGGCGAAGTGGACAACTACAGCCAGATCGGCGGCCCGCTCAAGCCGGCCTACCCCAACCTGCCTTGATCAAGGACGCTCCCATGGCACCGTTCAGCCGCTTTTCCCTCACCTGCCTGGCCGCCCTGCTGCTGGCAACGACCGCCCGGGCCGCGCCGGTGATGGACACATTGCCCAAGGCGCAGTATCAGCAGCAGCTGGAGCAACTGCGCCACCAGGCCCGCCAGGCGGTGACCTTCGAGCAGGCGCGCCGCCCGCCACCCGCGGGCCGTGCCAGTGTCAGCCTGCAACCGATGTTCTCGTCCCAGGCCGGCAGCTGGCCGTTCGAGCCGTTCGTCAACAACGGCCTGTTCCGCGCCATCGCCGGCTACCAGGCGCATCACCCCCAGGCCGTGGTGCTGCGCGGTGGCAGCATCACCCTGGCGCAGCTGCATGATGCGCTGCACGACCCACGGGTCCTCAAGCGCTACAAGGACGGCTACCTGCTCAGCTACCCGTTGATGATCGGCGCCGATGCCGGCCTGCGGCTGGAGGGCACGAGCCTCTACCTGTACAGCTTCTCCGGCACCGCGCTGATCAACCAGGGCTGGCTGGGGCTAAACCGGTCGACGCTGGAGAGCGTGGCCGGCGACAAGCCCGGCAACACCGACCGCGCCTGGCGGCCCTTCGTGGTGGCCTGGGCTGGCAGCCATACGCAGGTGATCGGCTCGACGCTCAAACGCCTGGGCTACAACGCCAACCTGTCCCGCGGCCTGAGCACCGCGCTCAGCACCCAGCAGCCGGCCAGTGCGCGCCCCGCCACGCTGCTGGTTGAGGCCAGCCATTTCAGCGAGCTGTCCAGCGCGGTGGAGTTGCAGCACAGCCAGGCGACCGTCGTCGACAGCCGCTTCGAAGGCTCGCAGCAGTACGCCATCGACGCCCGTGACAGCCAGCTGAGCCTGCGTGGCAACCAGTTGCGCGGCGTCGACAACAACAGCGGCGTGCGTTTGCGTGGCCAGACCCGGGCATTGGTCGAAAACAACCTGATCCTCGGCGCCTCCAAGGCCGCCATCGAGATCAGCGACCAGCGCGGCGCCGTGCTGCTGGCCGGCAACCGCATCGGCGACAGCCGTGGTCATGGCATCCAGCTGCGCAACCTCGCGCCGACGGCCGAAGCCCCGCTGCTGATCGACGACAACCTGCTGGCCAGCAGCCAGGGCAGCGCGGTGGACGCCAGCGAGGTCACGGGCCTGACACTGGTGGGTAACCGGATCGGCAATACGCCGGAGTACGCCATCAGCCTGCGCAACACGACGCCACAGCCCGGGCCGCTGGTGATCAGCGGCAACCGCCTGGGACAGGTGGGCAAGGCGGTGGTGCGGGTCGAGGGGGTGCGCGAGGTCGAGCTGGGGGGCAATCGCTTCGATGGCAAGGCGCTGCTGCAGAACCTGCTGACCGGCGACCTGCTGGCGTTGCAGGGGCCGGTGCTGGAGGCGATGCTGGTTCAGGGACAGATGGTCAGGGTGCGCCAGGACTGAAATACACCGCCCTTGTAGGAGCGGCCTTGCGTCGCGAAAGGGCCGCAACGCGGCCCCGGCGATCTTTGTTTTAACGCTGAAATCCTGGGGCCGCTCCGCGCCCCTTTCGCGGCACAAGGCCGCTCCTACAACGGATCGCGTCAGGGCACCGGGCGCTGCATCCGCACAAAGCACTCGTCCATCCCGACCTCGACGAACCCTCGGCGCTGATACAGGCGCCGCGCCGGGTTGCTGCTGAACACCATCAACCGCAGCCAGGGCAACCCGCGCTGCGCGGTCCAGCCGGCCAACTGCTCCAGTACCCAGCCGCCCACTCCCCGGCCGCGCTGCTCGGGCAGCAGGTGCAGCTCGCGGATATACAGCGCCTGGCGGTCCTGGCTGAGGCTGCAAAAGCCCAGCACCCGGTCGTCCTCAACCACCAGCCACTGTTCGCGCCAACCCCAGGCTTCGTCGAAGGCTTCCTCGATCCACAACAGATCGAATTCACGGTAATACGGCAGCATGGCGCGGCGCGTGAGGTCACGGGCGAACGTGAGGTGTTCGTCAGTGGCGGGGATCAGTTCAAGGGGCATAGCACACCGGCGAACTGGCCGGGCCACGGCGTTCCAGTTCATCCTCGAGCCACCGGGCCAGGACCTGGGCATTGTTGTGCTCGGTGTCCTTGCCGGCATACAGCAAGGTCAGGTCGCCTTTGCCGGCCAGGTCCAGCAGTGGGTACCAGTGCTCGGGGTGGGCGGCCAATTCCTGCTGGTAGCGCTGGGTAAAACCGGCAAAGTCGAACTCGCCGGCGTGAAACGCCTTGCGCAATGCGTCGGACGGCGCCACTTCGCGCAGCCACTGCCCATGCAGGTCCTCCTTGCGCGTGTTGCGCGGCCACAGGCGGTCGACCAGCACACGTTGGCCATCGCTCGCCATGACGGGATCGTACACCCGCTTGCAACAGATCATCGAAAACTCGCTTGGCAATTGCGTAGTGCCTTCTAGACTAGAAGTTCCGTTGACCGAGGTCACGCGGGAGTAACAGATTGTTTCTAGGATAGGAAACCTTCCCTTCTCCGTCGAAGCCCCCGGAGCCATCATGACAACTCCCTTGCTGGTCAGCCAGGACGCGCTGCCCAAGCTCGACTCCCGCCCCCACCTGTCCCACCGTCCCGGACGCGCCACCCTCACCCTGTTCTTCGGCCTGCTGCTGGCCGGCCTGGCCTACACCTTCTGGAGCCTCAAGCAGGATGTCAGCGCCAGCGGCACCGTGGTCACTACCGTCACCCCCTTCCTGCTGCTGGGCCTGGCCCTGCTGATCGCCCTGGGCTTCGAGTTCGTCAACGGCTTCCACGACACCGCCAACGCCGTGGCCACGGTAATCTACACCCATTCGCTGCCGGCGCCGGTGGCGGTGGTCTGGTCGGGGTTGTGCAATTTCCTCGGGGTGCTGCTCTCCAGCGGCGCGGTGGCCTTCGGCATCATCGCCCTGCTGCCGGTGGAGCTGATCCTGCAGGTCGGCTCGTCGACCGGCTTCGCCATGGTCTTCGCCCTGCTGCTGGCGGCGATCATCTGGAACCTCGGCACCTGGTGGCTGGGCCTGCCGGCGTCGTCCTCGCACACCCTGATCGGCTCGATCATCGGCGTCGGCGTGGCCAACGCGCTGATGCACGGGCGCGACGGCACCAGCGGCGTGGACTGGACCCAGGCCAGCAAGGTCGGCTATGCCCTGCTGTTCTCGCCCCTGATCGGCTTCGCCTGCGCCGCCCTGCTGCTGCTCGCCCTGCGCGCGCTGGTCAAGCGCCGCGAGCTGTACCAGGCGCCAGAAGGCCAGACACCGCCGCCCTGGTGGATCCGCGGGGTGCTGATCCTCACCTGTACCGGCGTGTCGTTCGCCCACGGCTCCAACGATGGCCAGAAAGGCATGGGCCTGATCATGCTGATCCTGGTCGGCACCCTGCCGATGGCCTATGCGCTGAACAAGACCATGCCCAACGAGCAGGCCCTGCAGTTCTCGGCGGTCGCCGAGGTCACCCGCCAGGCCCTGGTACGCGCAGCGCCGGCACCCGCACCGGCCGATCCGCGCCAGGTGCTGACCGCGTTCATCTCCGAGCCCAGGGCCAGCGCCGAGCTGGTCCCGGCGCTGGCCGCGCTGACCGGCATGATCGGCGAGGAAGTCAAAGGCTACGGCTCGCTCAAGCGCGTGCCGGCCGAGGCCATGGCCAACGTGCGCAACGACATGTACCTGACCAGCGAGGCCATCCGCCTGATCGACAAGCACCAGCTGGCCCGTTACGACGCCGACACCAGCCGCCACGTGCAACTGTTCAAGCGCCAGCTGGACGACGCCACCCGCTATATCCCGCTGTGGGTCAAGGTGGCGGTGGCCATCGCCCTGGGCCTGGGCACCATGGTCGGCTGGCGGCGCATCGTGGTGACGGTGGGCGAGAAGATCGGCAAGACCCACCTGAGCTATGCCCAGGGCGCTTCGGCAGAGGTGGTGGCGATGTGCACCATCGGCGCGGCGGACATGTTCGGCCTGCCGGTGTCGACCACTCACGTGCTGAGTTCGGGCGTGGCCGGGGCCATGGTGGCCAATGGCTCGGGAATTCAACGCAAGACACTGGTCAACCTGCTGATGGCCTGGGTGCTGACCTTGCCGGCGGCGATGTTGCTGGCGGGGTGCTTGTACTGGTTGCTGAACCAGACTCTCTGAATGTCGCTGAATCTGCAGGCGATCGCGCAGGAAACAAAGTTGTAAACATTACCAGCGTGGGAGCGGGCTTGCCCCGCGATAGCGATACTGAATTTTCCGACGCTATCGCGGGGCAAGCCCGCTCCCACAGATCCCCTGTCAGGCCGGGATCTTCAAGCCGCGCTGGACCGCCGGGCGCTCGAGGAACTTGGCCAGCACCCGCTGCACTTCCTTGAACTCGTCGAACCCCACCAACTCGCGCGCGTTGTAGCGCTCCACCAGGTTGCGCACCCAGGGGAAGATGGCGATATCGGCGATGCTGTACGCATCGACCATCCACTCCCGCCCCTGCAGGTGCCGGTCGAGCACGCCCAGCAGGCGCTTGGACTCATTGACGTAGCGGTCACGCGGCCGCTTGTCCTCATACGCCTTGCCGGCAAAGAAGTGGAAGAACCCCACCTGGCCGAACATCGGCCCGATGCCGCCCATCTGGAACATCAGCCACTGCAAGGTCTGGTAGCGCTGGGCAGGATCCTGGCTGAGTAACTGCCCGCTCTTCTCGGCCAGGTACTGCAGGATCGCCCCCGACTCGAACAACGGCAGCGGCTGACCACCAGGGCCATCGGGATCGAGGATTGCCGGAATCTTGTTGTTGGCGCTCAGGGAGATGAACTCGGGGCTCAGCTGGTCGTCGTTGTCGAAGCTGACCTTGTGCACCTCGTAGGGCAGGCCGATCTCCTCGAGCATGATCGAGACCTTGACGCCGTTGGGCGTGGCCAGCGAATACAGTTGCAGGCGCTCGGGCTGCCGGGCCGGCCATTTGCGGGTGATGAGGAATACGGAAAGATCGGTCATGTTCGCGCCCTGAAGGTTGAGGGACTCAATTTAAAGACTGCCGGGCGTCCTGACCATCACCCAGTCTCGGTGCCGCTCGTCACCGCAGGGAAAGATCGCCTCGCCCACCTTGCGAAAGCCATTGCGCCCATAGAAACGGATGGCCCTGGCGTTGAGTTCATTGACAGTCAGGCGGACCGGGCCACCAGTGTGGGCCAGGGTAGCCTCGAGCAGCGACTGCGCGGCGCCTGTGCCGTGTGCGGCAGGCAGCACATAGCAACGGGAAATCTCCACCAGCTGATCGGCCTCGGCGATCCCCAGCTCACCGGGCGCCAGGTCGAGCATGCTGTAGCCCAGGACCTGGCCATCCTGCTCGACCACCAGCAGGCGCTTGTGCGGGTGGCACAGGTGCGCCTGGAAATGCTCGGGCTGCAGGTTGTGGGCGATGTAGTGCTGCTGCGCCGCGGGAGTGCTGTCGGGCGGGCTGGCCAGGGCGAAGGTGGCCTGGCCGATGTGGCTCAGGACTGCGCAATCGTCGCTGCGGGCCGGGCGGATCTGGTAGGGCATGGCAACATCCTGTCGGGCATCCGGATCACCCTCGACAATGCCAGCCCCTACCAACCGGTGCAAGGTTCAGGCGTTGCCGTGGGCCTGGCGCTTGAGCTTCTCGGTATCGACCCGTACGAACACTGAATCGGCGGTAACGGTCAGCACATCCCCAGCCCAGACTTCGCAGATCACCCGGCTCTTGCGCCCCACTTCGCCCTCGACCCGCGCCTTGAGCAGCAGCTCGACACCCATCGGGGTGGGCTTGAGGTAGGTCAGGCTGAGCTGGCCGGTAACGCAGTCGATACGCGGCAGGCTACCGGGCTCGCGGCCTTCGGCGCGGTAGTGGTGGGCCATGGCGGTCCAGTTGGAGTGGCAATCGACCAGCATGGCCAGCAGGCCGCCGTAGACCAGGCCGGGCCAGCCGATGAAGGTCGGGTCGGGGGAATGACGGCACAGCAGGTGGACGCCGTCGTCATCCCAGTGACTCTGCACATGCAGGCCGCTGGGGTGGGAGCATCCGCAGCCATAGCAGGTGCCATCAGGGGCGGCGAGTTGCTGCAGGGAAAGGGTTTGCTCGGTCATACGCGTCCTTGGCTTGTTGGAATTGGGAAGGAGGCTGACTGCCGATGGTAGCGCCCTGCCCGCTCCACGCCAATGAGCATGGCCCGGAGGACAGCCATCAAGTTCAGGAGGAAAACGAATGACGCCAATCGAATAATTCGTTTGCGGGATATATCCCAGCCACGCTTGGATACGACCTGACTCGAACAACAGGCCGCGTGCAGATGAATCAGGAAAGTATCAGCCAGTCCATCGCCATCGTTCACCCGATCACCCTTTCCCACGGCCGCAACGCCGAAGTCTGGGACACCGCCGGCAAGCGCTACATCGACTTCGTCGGCGGCATCGGCGTGCTCAACCTGGGCCATTGCAACCCGGCGGTGGTCGAGGCCATCCAGCAGCAGGCCGCGCGCCTGACCCACTACGCCTTCAACGCCGCGCCCCACGGTCCGTACCTGGAACTGATGGAGCGCCTGAGCCAATTCGTCCCGGTCAGCTACCCGCTGGCGGGCATGCTGACCAACAGCGGCGCGGAAGCAGCGGAGAACGCCCTCAAGGTCGCCCGCGGCGCCACCGGCAAACGGGCCATCGTCGCCTTCGACGGTGGTTTTCACGGCCGCACCCTGGCCACCCTCAACCTCAACGGCAAGGTCGCCCCGTACAAGCAGCGCGTGGGCGAACTGCCCGGCCCGGTCTATCACCTGCCCTACCCCAGCGCGGACACCGGCGTGAGCTGCGAGCAGGCGCTCAAGGCCATGGAGCGCCTGTTCAGCGTGGAACTGGCGGTGGAGGACGTGGCCGCGTTCATCTTCGAGCCGGTGCAGGGCGAAGGCGGCTTCCTCGCCCTCGACCCGGCCTTCGCCCAGGCCCTGCGCCGGTTCTGCGACGAGCACGGGATCCTGATCATCATCGACGAAATCCAGTCCGGCTTCGGCCGCACCGGCCAGCGCTTCGCCTTCCCCCGGCTGGGCATCGAGCCGGACCTGTTGCTGCTGGCCAAGAGCATCGCTGGCGGCATGCCGCTGGGCGCGGTGGTCGGGCGGCGAGCGATCATGGACGCGCTGCCCAAGGGCGGGCTGGGCGGGACCTACTCGGGCAATCCGATCGCCTGCGCGGCGGCACTGGCGAGCCTGGCGCAGATGACCGACGCCAATATCGCCACCTGGGGCGAACGGCAGGAACAGGCCATCGTGGCGCGCCATGCACGCTGGAAAGCGTCGGGAGGGTGCGCCGCGCTCGGGCGCCTGACCGGCACCGGGGCCATGCGTGGGCTGGAGCTGGTCAACCCGGACGGCAGCCCGGCACCGGCGCAACTGGCCAAGGTGCTGGAGGCGGCGCGCGGCAGAGGCCTGCTGCTGATGCCCAGCGGCAAGGCGCGGCATATCATCCGCCTGCTGGCACCGCTGACCATTGAACCCGAGGTGCTCGAGGAAGGCCTGGATATCCTCGAGCAGTGCCTGATGGAGCTGGGCTGAGGGTTACAGGCCCAGCTCTTCGGGGGTGGGCATGTCGCATTCGAAGGCGATCCAGCCGCCTTCGAGCTCGGCGTGGCCGTTGACGATCGGGCCGTAGTAGCTCAGGCCGTTCTCCAAGGTGACGCAGATGTGCGTGGCGCCTTTTTCCGGCGCCCCGAGCGTACCGACGAAATGCACCTTCTTCAGCACCTCGGTCACCGCCTCAAGGCCCACGCGCATGTTGGTGTTCTCCGAGGCCTCGGTGTCGCCCCCACGGTCTTCGGCGCTGATGGTCACGGTGGCGGTGTAGGGGTACTTGTTGCTCAAGCGGGGTTACCTCGGTTTTGAAGGGTTGGATTGCTGGCGCGTAGAGTACGGCAGGCGTTCCCGGTTGTCTCTACCGACCTCATCGCGGGGCTAGCCCGCTCCCACGTCGACATCCTGAAGAGGGGCATCGAGCATGGCCTCCCCTGCCCCGATCTGTTAGGGTGCCCGCCGATGCACGCCACACCACGCGAGGATACCGAGTGAGCGCCGAACAACCCCTGATCGCCGACCTGTTCGAGGTCGACAAACGCCTGACCCTCAAGCCCGTCGTGGACTTCAACGCCTACCTGCGCAACGCTTTCGGCGACGGCCCCTGCCGCTGCCACCGCTGCGTCGAGGGCAATGGCGACGAGAACGGCTACGAGCACCGTCACAGCTTCGAGCTGGAAGGCCGCACACTGCACCGGCGCTTCGCCAGCACCGCCGGCAGCGACGTGCTGATGGCGCTGAAGAAGGCCTGGCTGTCCTACACCAAGGCCGAGCTGATCACCGTCGGCGCCCTGGACATGGCCATCCTCAAGTCGTTCACCGATACCGCCCTGCACGAACGCCTGCTGGCCCTGCTGCCGGCCAGCGGCCTGGCCCGCGAAAGCGAAGGCCAGTGGCAGTTGCAGGTGCTCGCCGACTGACGGTCGCCCCGGCAGGATTCTCCCGCTCTGCTACCTTGGGAGAATCCTCACCCACAGGTGATCCGACCATGGCCCGCACGACCCCCATCGAGCTGTACCGCAACATCGGTATCGTTGCCCACGTGGATGCCGGCAAGACCACCACCACCGAGCGGATCCTGTTCTACACTGGGGTCAACCACAAGATGGGCGAGGTGCACGACGGCGCCGCGACCATGGACTGGATGGCCCAGGAGCAGGAGCGCGGCATCACCATCACCTCGGCGGCCACCACGGCCTTCTGGCAAGGCTCGACCAAGCAGTTCGAGCACAAGTACCGCTTCAACATCATCGACACCCCCGGCCACGTCGACTTCACCATCGAGGTCGAGCGCTCGCTGCGCGTGCTCGATGGCGCGGTGGTGGTGTTCAGCGGCGCCGACGGCGTCGAGCCGCAGTCCGAGACTGTATGGCGCCAGGCCAACAAGTATCATGTGCCGCGCCTGGCCTACATCAACAAGATGGACCGCCAGGGCGCCGACTTCCTGCGGGTGGTGAAACAGATCGACCAGCGCCTGGGCCACCATCCGGTGCCGATCCAGCTGGCCATCGGCAGCGAGGAAAACTTCATCGGCCAGATCGACCTGGTGAAGATGAAGGCCATCTACTGGAACGACGCCGACCAGGGCACCAGCTATCGCGAAGAAGCGATCCCCGCCGAGCTGCAGGCCCTGGCCGACGAATGGCGCGCCCACATGATCGAGGCGGCGGCGGATGCCAGCGAAGCGCTGACCCTGAAGTTCCTCGAAGGCGAGGAATTCACCACCGAGGAAATCAAGGCCGCCCTGCGCCAGCGCACCATCGCCAACGAGATCGTGCCGACCATCCTCGGCTCGTCGTTCAAGAACAAGGGCGTGCCGCTGATGCTCGACGCGGTGATCGACTACCTGCCCGCCCCCAGCGAGATCCCGGCGATCAAGGGCACCGACCCGGACGACGAGGAAAAACACCTGGAGCGCCACGCCGATGACAAGGAACCGTTCTCGGCCCTGGCCTTCAAGATCGCCACCGACCCGTTCGTCGGCACCCTCACCTTCGCCCGGGTGTATTCCGGCGTGCTCAGTTCAGGCAACGCCGTGCTCAATTCGGTCAAGGGCAAGAAGGAACGCATCGGCCGCATGGTGCAGATGCACGCCAACCAGCGCGCCGAGATCAAGGATGTGTGCGCCGGCGACATCGCCGCGCTGATCGGCATGAAGGACGTCACCACCGGCGACACCCTGTGCGACATGGACAAGCCGATCATCCTCGAACGCATGGACTTCCCCGACCCGGTGATCTCGGTAGCGGTGGAACCCAAGACCAAGGGCGACCAGGAGAAGATGGGCATCGCCCTGGGCAAGCTGGCCCAGGAGGACCCATCGTTCCGGGTCAAGACCGACGAGGAAACCGGCCAGACCATCATCTCCGGCATGGGCGAGCTGCACCTGGACATCATCGTCGACCGCATGCGCCGCGAGTTCAACGTCGAGGCCAACATCGGCAAGCCGCAGGTGGCCTACCGCGAGAAGATCCGCAACACCTGCGAGATCGAAGGCCGCTTCGTCCGCCAGTCCGGTGGCCGTGGCCAGTACGGGCATTGCTGGATCCGCTTCGCCCCGGGCGACGAGGGCAAGGAAGGCCTTGAGTTCATCAACGAGGTCGTCGGTGGCGTGGTGCCACGCGAGTACATCCCGGCGATCCAGAAAGGCATCGAGGAGCAGATGAAGAACGGCGTGCTCGCCGGCTATCCGCTGATCAACCTAAAGGCGGCGGTGTACGACGGCTCGTACCACGATGTCGACTCCAACGAGATGGCCTACAAGATCGCCGCTTCGATGGCCACCAAGCAGTTGTCGCAGAAAGGCGGCGCGGTGCTGCTGGAGCCGGTGATGAAGGTCGAGGTGGTGACCCCCGAGGAGTACCAGGGCGATATCCTCGGCGACCTGAGCCGGCGCCGGGGGATGATCCAGGACGGCGACGAGACCCCGGCCGGCAAGGTGATCCGCGCCGAGGTGCCGCTGGGCGAGATGTTCGGCTACGCCACCTCGATGCGCTCGATGACCCAGGGGCGGGCCAGTTTCTCGATGGAGTTCACCCGCTATGCCGAAGCACCGGCGAGCATCGCCGATGCCATCGTGAAGAAGAATCGCGGGGAGTCCTGAAACCATCGCGGGGCAAGCCCGCTCCCTCGCAATGCCCGTGGCTGCTGCGTGGGAGCGGCGGTGCGCCGCTGCGACTTGCCCCGCGATGAATCAGTGCTGCTCACCCGCCCGCTTGAGCAGCTTCTTGCAGCGCTCCGACAGATGCACCACCCGCAACTGCTTGCCGGCCTTGGCATACCGCTCGCGCAAGGTCTGCAACGCAGCTATCGCCGAATAATCGACAAAGCTCAAATGCTGACAATCCAAGGTCACCCTGGCCGGATCATTGGCCGGATCGAACTGGTTGAGAAACGGCGTGGTCGAGGCGAAGAACAGCGTGCCATGCACCTGGTAATGCTTGGTCCCCTCGGCGTCCACATGATTGTCGGCGTACAGCTCCCGCGCATGCTGCCAGGCGAAGTTGACTGCGGCGATGACGATGCCGAACAGCACCGCCGTGGCCAGGTCGGTGAACACCGTGACCACGGTCACCGCGATGATCGCCAGCACATCGCTCACCGGTACCTTGTGCAGCACCCGCAGCGAGGCCCAGGCGAAGGTCTGCTGCGCCACCACGAACATCACCCCCACCAGCGCGGCCAGCGGAATGCGCTCGATCAGCGGCGACAGGAACAAGATGAACAGCAGGATCATCACCCCGGCCACCACGCCCGACAGGCGTCCACGGCCATTGGAACTGAGGTTGATCACGGTCTGGCCGATCATCGCGCAGCCGCCCATGCCGCCACACAGCCCCGAGACCATGTTGGCCGCGCCCAGGGCCACGCACTCGCGGTCCGGATAGCCGCGGCTCTCGGTGATCTCGTCGGTGAGGTTGAGGGTCAGCAGGGTTTCCAGCAGGCCGACCATGGCCATCAGGAATGCATAAGGCGCGATGATCTTCAGGGTCTCGAGGTTCCAGGGTACCTCCGGCAGGGCCAGGTGCGGCAAACCGCCGGCGATATGGGCCATGTCGCCGAGGGTGCGGGTCGGCAGGCCGAGCAGGTAGACCAGCAGGCCGACACCGAGGATCGCCACCAGCGCCGGCGGCACCGCACGGGTCAGCTTCGGCAGGACGTAGACCACCAGCATGGTCAACGCCACCAGGCCGATCATCAGGCACAGGGGCGTCCCGCTGAGCCAGTGCTCGCCATCCTTGAAGTGCTCCAGTTGGGCCAGGGCGATGACGATGGCCAGGCCGTTGACGAAGCCGAGCATCACCGGGTAAGGCACCAGGCGCACCAGCTTGCCCAGGCGCAACGCGCCGAACAGGATCATCACCACCCCGCCGAGCAGCACCGTGGCCAGCAGGTACTGGGCGCCGTGCTGCACCACCAGGGCGACGATCACCACCGCCATGGAGCCGGCGGCGCCGGAGATCATGCCGGGACGGCCGCCGAACAAGGCAGTCAGGGTGCAGATGATGAAGGCGCCGTACAGCCCCATCAACGGGTTGAGGTGCGCCACCAGGGCGAAAGCGATGCACTCCGGCACCAGGGCGAAGGAAGTGGTGAGGCCGGCAAGCAGGTCGGCACGAAGTCGGGCGGGTTTCATGGAGGTCCTGTAAACAACCTCAAGCTCCTACGCTGTGGAGACTTGGGTAATGAGCCTGAAAATCGAGGGCGCGATGGTACGGAATTTGTCTGACAGCAGCCACCGTCAATCCGCACGGCAAGTTGCACGCAAATTTGCCATCATGTCCATTCCACCCGCGGAGATCATGGACATGCCGCTACGCCCCCTGCTCGCCTCCCTGCTGCTGGCCGCCAGCCTCACCGCCCAGGCCGCCACCGAGGTCATCCCCCTGCAACACCGCAGCAGCGCCGAACTGCTACCCGCCGCCCAGTCGTTCCTGGGCAAGGACGGCAGCGTCAGCACCTTCGAGGACAAGCTGATCGTCAACGCCAGCCAGGAACGCATCGACGACCTGCGCGCCCTGCTGCAACAGCTCGACACCGCGCCCAAACGCCTGCTGATCAGCGTCGACAACAACGACAGCAACTTCCAGGACAACCGCGGCAACGCCCGCGTGATCCGCTACGGCACCGCCAACCGCGAAGGCGGCATGCAGCAGGTGCAGGCCAGCGACGGTCAGCCAGCACTGATCCAGGTGGGCCAGAGCATCCCCGTCACCAGCACCGCCACCGACGGTTACGGGCGCATCCAGAGCAACACCGAATACCGCAATGTGACCCAGGGCTTCTACGTCACGCCACGCCTGAGCGGCGACACGGTTCGTCTGCAAATCAGCACCAATAATGATCGAATGAGCCAGGAACGTGCCGATGTAGTGAAAGTGCAAAGCACCGACACGACCGTCACCGGCAAGCTCGGCGAGTGGATCACCCTGGCCGGGTTCAACCAGCAGAGCCAATCCGAACGCAGCGCGTCAAGCCTCAGTTACAGCACCCAGCGCGGTGAAAACATGACGTTGCGGGTCAAAGTCGACCTTCTCGACTGAACCCAGGCAATTCAAGGCCTCGACCAAAGGCCTTGAAACTGACCGCCAAGTCGTATTAGACCAAGGATGTAGTAAGCCGAAAAAAGCACTACAAAACATTTGACAGGCTCTTTTCGGCAAGGGCATGATGGCCTCGCTCCCGCTAATCAGAGGCCCTGGCAAGGGTCTTCGAGGTGCGCTCCTCCCACCGTGGAGGCACCTCGTGTCCATACGGCCCACAAGGCGGTTCGACGGGATTGCGACTGCAACGAAGAAGTTGTCCCGAGGGACGGAAGCGCATCACCGCAGTTCTGGCAATCGCGTCGCACCGCAGCAAGGCAACCACGAGCCGACCTGCAGGGCACACCTTCGCCTGGCCTGCACACCCCTTCCCCTTCGAGCCTCCTGCGTTCGCCGCCGCACTCCCCCGGACAGGACAGCCGCCTGGCTTCTGATCCGCGTATCCGAGCATCAGCACAATTACACTCAAGATCGATGCGACGAGGTTTATTTCCATGGCACTGACACGCGAACAGCAAATTGCAGCCCTCGAGAAAGACTGGGCCGAAAACCCGCGCTGGAAAGGCGTGACCCGTACCTACACCGCCGCTGATGTCGTTCGCCTGCGTGGCTCGCTGCAGCCAGAGCACACCTTTGCTCGCCAAGGCGCAGAAAAACTGTGGAAGCTGGTCACCGAAGGTGCCCACCCGTCCTTCCGCCCAGAAAAAGATTTCGTCAACTGCATGGGCGCCCTGACCGGTGGCCAGGCAGTGCAGCAGGTAAAAGCCGGCATCCAGGCCATCTACCTGTCCGGCTGGCAGGTTGCCGCCGACAACAACTCGGCCGAGTCGATGTACCCCGACCAGTCGCTGTACCCGGTCGACTCGGTACCGACCGTGGTCAAGCGCATCAACAACGCCTTCCGTCGCGCCGACCAGATCCAGTGGAAAGCCGGCAAGAACCCGGGCGACGATGGCTACATCGACTACTTCGCACCGATCGTGGCTGACGCCGAAGCCGGTTTCGGCGGCGTGCTGAACGCCTACGAGCTGATGAAGAACATGATCGAAGCGGGCGCCGCCGGCGTGCACTTCGAAGACCAGCTGGCCTCGGTGAAGAAATGCGGCCACATGGGCGGCAAGGTCCTGGTACCGACCCAGGAAGCCGTACAGAAGCTGGTGGCCGCGCGCCTGGCCGCCGACGTCTCGGGCGTGCCGACCATCATCCTGGCCCGTACCGACGCCAACGCCGCCGACCTGCTGACCAGCGACTGCGACCCGTACGACCAGCCGTTCGTGATCGGCGAGCGTACCCGTGAAGGCTTCTACAAGGTGCGCGCCGGCCTCGACCAGGCCATCGCCCGCGGCCTGGCCTACGCCCCGTACGCCGACCTGATCTGGTGCGAAACCGCCAAGCCGGACCTGGAAGAAGCCCGTCGCTTCGCCGAGGCGATCAAGAAGGAATACCCGGACCAGATCCTGTCGTACAACTGCTCGCCTTCCTTCAACTGGAAGAAGAACCTGGACGACGCCACCATCGCCAAGTTCCAGCGCGAGCTGTCGGCCATGGGCTACAAGCACCAGTTCATCACCCTGGCCGGCATCCACAACATGTGGCACGGCATGTTCAACCTGGCGCACGACTACGCCCGCAACGACATGACCGCCTACGTGAAGCTGCAGGAGCAGGAATTCGCCGACGCGAGCAAAGGCTACACCTTCGTGGCGCACCAGCAGGAAGTCGGTACTGGCTACTTCGACGACATGACCACCGTGATCCAGGGTGGCGCTTCGTCGGTGACCGCTCTGACCGGTTCGACCGAGGAAGAGCAGTTCCACTGAGTGCGGTGAGCTGTTGAGCAAGGCCCGGGATTCGCGAGGATTCCGGGCCTTGTTCATTTTCAGGCCAAGCGCCATCCCCTGTAGGAGCGGCCTTGTGTCGCGAAAGGGCTGCGCAGCAGCCCCGGCGATTTTGCATGATGTAGAGATCGCGGGGCCGCTTCGCGCCCCTTTCGCGGCACAAGGCCGCTCCTACAGGGATCGCGCCGCCAGCAAAACTGCAGATCAGGTCTAAGCTTGTGGCTACCCCACAGCAAGGACTGCCCATGCCCCGCCCTGGCCACCTGCTCACCCTCGCCGTCGCAGCCGCCGCCTTCTATCTATATGCGCTGGCCAGCGACAATGCCCTGCTCGGCCTGCTGGTCAAACCCATTCCGGTGCTCGCCCTGATTGCCTGGCTGACCACCCTCCCCGCCACACCCTATCGCCGCTGGATCATCCTCGGCCTGGCCTTCTCGGTGTTCGGCGACATTCTCCTGGCGATCCCCCGCGACTTGTTCGTGTTCGGCCTTGGGGCGTTTCTCTGCGCGCACCTGGCCTACCTGCGCGGCTATTGCAGCCTCACGCGACGCCCGGCCTACCCGGCCCTGGCCTTCGCCGTGCTGATAGGCGGTTCGCTGTTCGGCCTGCTCGCCGGCCATGGCCTGGGCCCACTGCTGATCCCGGTGGCCCTGTACGCCCTGACCATCGGCGCCATGCTCTGGCGCGCCTTGGCCTGCGGCGGACTGGCCGCGCTGGGCGCCTGCGCTTTCGTGTTCTCCGACAGCGTCATCGGCATCGACCGCTTCGTCAGCCCATTCGCCGCCGCCGAGTACCTGATCATCCTTTTCTACTGGCTCGGCCAGTGGCTGATCGCCGCGTCGGTCAGCCGCGACGCAAGCGACAAAGTATTGATCCAGAGCGGTACGCACAGTGCCGGAAGCTGCTAGAACGAGAGTTTTTCGCATTTGCAAGAGGGGGCGCTCGGCAGATGAACTTTGCAAGGGCCAGAACAGCTAAAACATTACAGCTCAGGTTAAATGATATTAATTATCATTACGCAACTAGCCCGTCATTACGCGGGGTAAGAAACATAATTAACAAATCCGCGCGCAATGCCCGAAACTCAAGGGTTTCAGCCAGTTACGAAAGATTTTTGTTCTTAAACCTACGAATAAATTTGCAACGGAAATTTTACTTGCACTGGGTTTACCCATAAAATCAGCGCGATTGATTCAGCTGCGACATTTGGTCACTGCGTCTGCGACACCACGTCGCCGCTCTACTTTATTTCAGACTGCAGAGCTGGGTCTCTGTATAAGGATTTCTAGCATGTCCGATTCGGCAGGACTCATCGCCCACAACTGGGGCTTTGCCATCTTCCTCCTGGGTGTCGTCGGCCTGTGTGCCTTCATGCTCGGCCTGTCCAGCCTGCTCGGTAGCAAGGCCTGGGGTCGCGCCAAGAACGAACCCTTCGAATCCGGCATGCTGCCCGTCGGCAGCGCCCGCCTGCGCCTGTCCGCCAAATTCTATCTGGTCGCGATGTTGTTCGTGATCTTCGATATCGAAGCCCTCTTCCTGTATGCATGGTCTGTGTCCGTCCGCGAAAGCGGCTGGACCGGATTCGTCGAAGCTCTCATTTTCATAGCAATTCTGTTGGCAGGTCTTGTCTACCTATGGCGCGTCGGGGCGCTCGATTGGGCTCCCGAAGGTCGCCGCAAGCGGCAAGCGAAGCTGAAACAATGAGGCTTTGGCATGCAATACAATCTCACCAGAATCGATCCGGACGCACCCAACGAGCAGTATCCGGTCGGTGAGCGGGAAACCGTCACCGATCAACTGCTGGAAGACCAGGTCCACAAGAACATCTACATGGGGAAACTCGAAGATGTGCTGCGTGGCGCGGTCAACTGGGGTCGCAAGAACTCCCTCTGGCCGTACAACTTCGGCCTTTCCTGCTGCTACGTGGAAATGACCACGGCCTTCACGGCGCCCCACGACATCGCCCGCTTCGGCGCCGAAGTCATCCGGGCCTCGCCGCGTCAGGCCGACTTCATGGTCATCGCCGGTACCTGCTTCGTCAAAATGGCGCCGATCATCCAGCGCCTGTACGAGCAGATGCTCGAGCCCAAGTGGGTCATCTCCATGGGTTCGTGCGCCAACTCCGGCGGCATGTACGACATCTACTCGGTCGTTCAGGGGGTCGACAAGTTCCTCCCCGTGGACGTCTATGTGCCTGGCTGCCCGCCGCGCCCCGAGGCATTCCTGCAAGGCCTGATGCTGCTGCAGGAGTCGATCGGCCAAGAACGACGCCCGCTTTCCTGGGTGGTTGGTGATCAAGGCATCTACCGTGCCGAGATGCCCGCCCAGAAAGACCTGCGTCGCGAACAGCGCATTGCGGTAACCAACCTGCGCAGCCCCGACGAAGTCTGATCCAGCGACCTGCCGCCCGCTCCCGAAGGAGCCGGCGGCCTGGCTTCATTCTTAACGCTGACCCAAAGCGACCGAGACCATGACAGCGGACAACGCTATTTATATTCCGCCCTACAAGGCTGACGACCAGGATGTGGTCGTCGAACTGCACAACCGTTTTGGCGCCGACGCGTTCGTCGCCCAGGAAACCCGCACCGGCATGCCGGTCCTGTGGGTAAAACGTGCCCAACTCAAGGAAGTGCTCAGCTTCCTGCGCGGCGTCGCCAAGCCGTACAGCATGCTGTACGACCTGCACGGCGTCGACGAGCGCCTGCGCACCCAGCGCCGTGGCCTGCCCGCCGCCGATTTCAGCGTGTTCTACCACCTGCTGTCGGTCGAGCGTAACAGCGACGTGATGATCAAGGTGTCGCTCAGCGAAGGCGACCTGAACCTGCCGACCGTGACCGGTATCTGGCCGAACGCCAACTGGTACGAGCGCGAAGTCTGGGACATGTTCGGCATCGACTTTGCCGGCCACCCGCACCTGAGCCGTATCATGATGCCGCCGACCTGGGAAGGTCACCCGCTGCGCAAGGACTACCCGGCCCGCGCCACCGAGTTCGACCCCTACAGCCTGACCCTGGCCAAGCAGCAGCTTGAAGAGGAATCGGCGCGCTTCAACCCGGAAGCCTGGGGCATGAAGCGTCACGGCGCCAACGAGGACTACATGTTCCTCAACCTCGGCCCGAATCACCCTTCGGCCCACGGTGCCTTCCGAATCGTCCTGCAGCTGGACGGCGAAGAGATCGTCGACTGCGTACCGGACATCGGCTACCACCACCGTGGCGCCGAGAAGATGGCCGAGCGTCAGTCCTGGCACAGCTTCATTCCGTACACCGACCGTATCGACTACCTCGGCGGGGTGATGAACAACCTGCCGTACGTCCTGGCGGTGGAAAAGCTGGCCGGCATCCAGGTACCGCAGAAAGTCGACGTGATTCGCATCATGCTCGCCGAATTCTTCCGTATCACCAGCCACCTGCTGTTCCTGGGCACCTACATCCAGGACGTCGGCGCCATGACCCCGGTGTTCTTCACCTTCACCGACCGCCAGCGCGCCTACACCGTGATCGAGGCGATCACCGGTTTCCGCCTGCACCCGGCCTGGTACCGCATCGGTGGCGTCGCCCACGACCTGCCGCGCGGCTGGGACAAGCTGGTCAAGGACTTCGTCGAATGGCTGCCCAAGCGCCTCGACGAGTACACCAAGGCGGCCCTGCAGAACAGCATCCTCAAGGGCCGTACCATCGGCGTCGCCGCCTACAACACCAAGGAAGCCCTGGAATGGGGCACCACCGGTGCCGGCCTGCGTTCCACCGGTTGCGACTTCGACCTGCGTAAGGCGCGCCCCTACTCCGGCTACGAAAACTTCGAGTTCGAAGTACCGCTGGCCCACAACGGCGATGCCTATGATCGCTGCATGGTCCGCGTCGAGGAGATGCGCCAGAGTATCCGCATCATCGACCAGTGCCTGCGCAACATGCCGGAAGGCCCGTACAAGGCGGATCACCCGCTGACCACGCCACCACCGAAAGAGCGCACCCTGCAGCACATCGAGACCCTGATCACCCACTTCCTGCAAGTCTCGTGGGGCCCGGTCATGCCGGCCAACGAGTCGTTCCAGATGATCGAGGCGACCAAGGGCATCAACAGTTACTACCTGACGAGCGACGGCGGCACCATGAGCTACCGCACCCGGATCCGTACCCCGAGCTACCCGCACCTGCAGCAGATCCCTTCGGTGATCAAAGGCAGCATGGTCGCGGACCTCATCGCGTACCTGGGCAGTATCGACTTCGTTATGGCTGACGTGGACCGCTAAGCATGAACAGCACGCTTATCCAAACCGACCGTTTCGCCCTGAGCGAAACCGAGCGCTCGGCCATCGAGCACGAGATGCACCACTACGAGGACCCGCGCGCGGCGTCCATCGAAGCCCTGAAGATCGTCCAGAAAGAGCGCGGCTGGGTGCCGGACGGCGCCATCTACGCCATCGGCGAAGTGCTGGGCATCCCCGCCAGCGACGTCGAGGGCGTGGCCACCTTCTACAGCCAGATCTTCCGTCAGCCGGTCGGCCGCCACATCATCCGCGTGTGCGACAGCATGGTCTGCTACATCGGCGGCCACGAATCGGTGGTCAGCCAGATCCAGAGCGAGCTGGGCATCGGCCTCGGCCAGACCACCGCAGACGGGCGTTTCACCCTGCTGCCAGTGTGCTGCCTGGGCAACTGCGACAAGGCCCCGGCGCTGATGATCGACGACGACACCTTTGGCGACGTGCAGCCCGCTGGCGTTACCAAACTGCTGGAGGGTTACGTATGACCATCACTTCCTTCGGCCCGGCCAACCGCATCGCGCGTTCGGCCGAAACCCATCCGCTGACCTGGCGCCTGCGCGACGACGGCGAGCCGGTCTGGCTGACCGAGTACGAGTCGAAGAACGGCTACGCCGCTGCCCGCAAGGCACTGGCCGAGATGTCCGCCGACGACATCGTCCAGTCCGTCAAGGACTCCGGCCTCAAGGGCCGTGGCGGCGCGGGCTTCCCCACTGGCGTGAAGTGGGGCCTGATGCCCAAAGACGAATCCATGAACATCCGCTACCTGCTGTGCAACGCGGATGAAATGGAGCCGAACACCTGGAAGGACCGCATGCTGATGGAGCAACAGCCCCATCTGCTGGTCGAGGGCATGCTGATCAGCGCCCGCGCCCTGAAGGCCTACCGCGGCTACATCTTCCTGCGCGGCGAATACACCACCGCGGCGAAGAACCTCAACCGCGCCATCGACGAAGCCAAGGCCGCAGGCCTGCTGGGGAAGAACATCCTCGGTTCGGGCTTCGATTTCGAGCTGTTCGTGCACACCGGTGCCGGCCGCTACATCTGCGGTGAAGAGACCGCGCTGATCAACTCGCTCGAAGGCCGCCGCGCCAACCCGCGCTCCAAGCCGCCCTTCCCTGCCGCCGTCGGCGTGTGGGGCAAGCCGACTTGCGTGAACAACGTCGAGACCCTGTGCAACGTGCCGGCCATCGTCGCCAACGGCAACGACTGGTACAAGTCGCTGGCCCGCGAAGGCAGCGAGGACCACGGCACCAAGCTGATGGGCTTCTCCGGCAAGGTGAAGAACCCTGGCCTGTGGGAACTGCCGTTCGGCGTCACCGCCCGCGAGCTGTTCGAAGACTACGCCGGCGGCATGCGCGACGGCTTCAAGCTCAAGTGCTGGCAGCCAGGCGGCGCCGGTACCGGCTTCCTGCTGCCCGAGCACCTCGACGCGCAGATGTACGCCGGTGGCATCGCCAAGGTCGGCACCCGCATGGGTACGGGCCTGGCCATGGCGGTCGACGACAGCGTCAACATGGTCTCGCTGCTGCGCAACATGGAAGAGTTCTTCGCCCGCGAATCCTGCGGCTGGTGCACGCCGTGCCGCGACGGCCTGCCGTGGAGCGTGAAGATGCTGCGCGCCCTGGAGAAAGGCCAGGGCCGCGCCGAAGACATCGAGACCCTGCTGGGTCTGGTCAACTTCCTCGGCCCAGGCCGCACCTTCTGTGCTCACGCACCAGGTGCCGTCGAGCCATTGGGCAGTGCCATCAAGTATTTCCGCTCGGAGTTCGAGGCCGGTGTAGCCCCAGCCAGTGCTGGCAGCGAAGCCCTGCGCCCGAACCTGGCGAAGCCGATCGTGGTCGGCGCATAACAAGATGAACAGCGGGTGGTCCGTGCCATCCGCCAGCCCGCCGGCCGGCCCGAACGATTCGTGGCCGGCCGCGGGCTCACCGATTTCCATTAGCCACGCCCGCCCACGCGGGCCAACGAAGAACTTTGAACAATGGCCACTATCCACGTAGACGGCAAAGCGCTCGAAGTCAACGGTGCGGACAACCTGTTACAGGCCTGTCTGTCGCTCGGCCTCGACATCCCCTATTTCTGCTGGCACCCGGCGCTCGGTAGCGTCGGCGCCTGCCGGCAGTGCGCGGTCAAGCAGTACACCGACGAGAACGACACCCGTGGTCGTATCGTCATGTCCTGCATGACCCCTGCCTCCGACGGCACCTGGATTTCCATCGACGATGACGAGTCCAAGGCGTTCCGCGCCAGCGTCGTCGAATGGCTGATGACCAACCACCCGCACGACTGCCCGGTGTGCGAGGAAGGCGGTCACTGCCACCTGCAGGACATGACGGTAATGACCGGCCACAACGAGCGCCGCTACCGTTTCACCAAGCGTACCCACCAGAACCAGGACCTCGGCCCGTTCATCGCCCATGAGATGAACCGCTGCATCGCCTGCTACCGCTGCGTGCGCTACTACAAGGACTACGCCGGCGGCACCGACCTGGGCGTATATGGCGCCCACGACAACGTGTACTTCGGTCGCGTCGAAGACGGCGTGCTGGAAAGCGAGTTCTCCGGCAACCTCACCGAGGTCTGCCCGACCGGTGTGTTCACCGACAAGACCCATTCCGAGCGCTACAACCGCAAGTGGGACATGCAGTTCGCCCCGAGCATCTGCCATGGCTGCTCCAGCGGCTGCAACATCAGCCCCGGCGAGCGCTACGGCGAACTGCGCCGCATCGAGAACCGCTTCAACGGCTCGGTGAACCAGTACTTCCTGTGCGACCGTGGCCGCTTCGGCTATGGCTACGTCAACCGCAAGGACCGTCCGCGCCAGCCGTTCCTCGCCGATGGCAGCAAGCTGAGCCTGGACGCCGCCCTGGACAAGGCCGCCGACCTGCTGCGCGGCCGCACCATCGTCGGCATCGGCTCGCCACGCGCCAGCCTCGAGAGCAACTACGGCCTGCGTGAGCTGGTCGGCGCCGAGTACTTCTATTCCGGTATGGAAGCTGGCGAACTGGCCCGCGTGCGCCTGGCGCTGAACGTGCTGAACGACAGCCCGCTGCCGGTCCCGACCCTGCGCGACATCGAAGACCACGACGCCGTGTTCGTGCTCGGCGAAGACCTGACCCAGACCGCCGCCCGCGTCGCCCTGGCCGTGCGCCAGGCCACCAAGGGCAAGGCCGAGGCCATGGCCGACGCCATGCGCGTACAGCCTTGGCTGGACGCCGCGGTGAAGAACATCGGCCAGCACGCGCTGTACCCGCTGTTCATCGCATCCTTGGCTGAAACCAAGCTGGACGACGTCGCCGAAGAGTGCGTGCACGCCGCTCCCGCCGACCTGGCCCGCATCGGTTTCGCCGTGGCCCACGCCATCGACCCGAGCGCCCCTGCCGTCGCCGGCCTGGACGACGAAGCCAAGGCCCTGGCCCAGCGCATCGCCGACGCCCTGGTCGCCGCCAACCGTCCGCTGGTGGTCGCCGGTACCTCCCTGGCAGACCCTGCGCTGATCGAGGCCGCCGCCAACATCGCCAAGGCCCTCAAGCTGCGCGAGAAGAACGGTTCGTTGAGCCTGGTCGTGCCTGAGGCCAACAGCCTCGGCATGGCGATGATGGGCGGCGAGTCCGTCGACGCGGCCCTGGACGCCGTGATCAGCGGCAAGGCCGACGCCATCGTCGTCCTGGAAAACGACCTGTACGCCCGCGTACCGGCCGCCAAGGTCGACGCCGCCCTGGCCGCCGCCAAGGTGGTGATCGTCGCCGACCACTCGAAGACCCCGACCCTTGACCGCGCCCACCTGGTGCTGCCGGCCGCCTCGTTCGCCGAAGGCGATGGCACCCTGGTCAGCCAGGAAGGCCGTGCCCAGCGCTTCTTCCAGGTGTTCGACCCGCAGTACCTGGACAGCAGCATCCAGATCCACGAAGGCTGGCGCTGGATGCACGCCCTGCGTGCCACCCTGCTGAACAAGCCGGTGGACTGGACCCAGCTGGACCACGTCACCAGCGCCTGCGCCGAAGCCGCCCCGCAACTGGCCGGCATCGTCAACGCCGCACCAAGCGCCGCGTTCCGCATCAAGGGCATGAAGCTGGCCCGCGAGCCGCTGCGCTACTCGGGCCGTACCGCCATGCGCGCCAACATCAGCGTGCACGAGCCGCGCACCCCGCAGGACAAGGACACCGCGTTCGCCTTCTCCATGGAAGGTTACTCGGGCTCGGCCGAGCCGCGCCAGCAGGTGCCGTTCGCCTGGTCGCCGGGCTGGAACTCGCCACAGGCCTGGAACAAGTTCCAGGACGAAGTGGGTGGCCACCTGCGTGCCGGTGACCCGGGCGTACGCCTGATCGAATCGCAAGGCGACAAGCTCAACTGGTTCACCGCTATTCCGGGCGCGTTCAACCCGGCTCGCGGCACCTGGACCGCGGTACCGTTCTTCCACCTGTTCGGCAGCGAAGAGTCCTCCTCCCGCGCCGCCCCGGTGCAGGAGCGCATCCCGGCCGCCTACGTGGGCCTCGCCAAGTCCGAGGCCGACCGCCTGGGCGTCAACGACGGCGCAATGTTGAGCCTGAACGTGGCCGGCGTGTCGCTGCGTCTGCCGCTGCGTATCAATGAAGAACTGGGCGCTGGCCTGGTTGCGTTGCCCAAAGGCCTGGCCGGCATTCCGCCCGCCATCTTCGGTGCAGCCGTCGAAGGCCTGCAGGAGGCAGCACAATGAGCTGGTTCACCCCCGAAGTGATCGATGTGATCATTC
This sequence comes from Pseudomonas sp. BW16M2, assembly GCF_014268865.1. Classification (NCBI taxonomy): domain Bacteria; kingdom Pseudomonadati; phylum Pseudomonadota; class Gammaproteobacteria; order Pseudomonadales; family Pseudomonadaceae; genus Pseudomonas; species Pseudomonas sp. BW16M2. The sequence goes on from NZ_JABWRI010000022.1 coordinate 41,470, forward strand.
AGGTCGTCAAGGCCATCGTGGTGCTGCTGGCCGTGGTGGTCTGCGGCGCGCTGCTCAGCTTCGTCGAACGACGCTTGCTGGGCTGGTGGCAGGACCGCTACGGTCCGAACCGTGTCGGCCCGTTCGGCATGTTCCAGATCGCCGCCGACATGCTGAAGATGTTCTTCAAGGAAGACTGGAACCCGCCCTTCGTCGACAAGATGATCTTCACCCTGGCGCCGGTCGTGGCCATGAGCGCCCTGCTGATCGGCTTCTCGATCATCCCGATCACCCCGGGCTGGGGCGTGGCCGACCTGAACATCGGCCTGCTGTTCTTCTTCGCCATGGCCGGTCTTTCGGTCTACGCCGTGCTGTTCGCCGGCTGGTCGTCGAACAACAAGTATGCCCTGCTGGGCAGCTTGCGGGCCTCGGCGCAGACCGTGTCGTACGAAGTGTTCCTGGGCCTGGCGCTGATGGGCGTGGTGGTGCAGGTGGGCTCGTTCAACATGCGCGACATCGTTGAATACCAGGCCAACAACCTGTGGTTCATCATTCCGCAGTTCTTCGGCTTCTGCACCTTCTTCATCGCTGGCGTCGCCGTGACTCACCGTCACCCGTTCGACCAGCCGGAAGCGGAACAGGAACTGGCCGACGGCTACCACATCGAATATGCCGGCATGAAATGGGGCATGTTCTTCGTCGGTGAGTACATCGGCATCATCCTGATCTCGGCGCTGCTGGTAACCCTGTTCTTCGGTGGCTGGCACGGTCCGTTCGGCATCCTGCCGCAAGTACCGTTCCTGTGGTTCGCCCTGAAGACCGCGTTCTTCATCATGCTGTTCATCCTGCTGCGCGCCTCGATCCCGCGCCCACGCTATGACCAGGTGATGGACTTCAGCTGGAAGTTCTGCCTGCCGCTGACCCTGATCAATTTGCTGGTGACCGCTGCGATCGTGCTCTACAACACGCCAGCCGTCGCGGCCCAGTGAGGATTTGACCCATGTTCAAGTATATCGGCGACATCGTTAAGGGCACCGGCACACAGCTGCGCAGCCTGGCCATGGTGTTCTCCCACGGGTTCCGCAAGCGCGACACCCTGCAGTACCCCGAAGAACCCGTGTACCTGCCGCCACGCTACCGTGGCCGCATCGTCCTCACCCGCGACCCCGATGGCGAGGAGCGCTGCGTGGCGTGCAACCTCTGCGCGGTGGCCTGCCCGGTCGGCTGCATCTCGCTGCAGAAGGCCGAGACCGAGGACGGCCGTTGGTACCCCGAGTTCTTCCGCATCAACTTCTCGCGCTGCATCTTCTGCGGCCTGTGCGAAGAGGCGTGCCCGACCACCGCGATCCAGCTGACTCCGGATTTCGAAATGGCCGAGTTCAAGCGTCAGGACCTGGTGTACGAGAAAGAAGATCTGCTGATCTCCGGCCCCGGCAAGAACCCTGACTACAACTTCTACCGTGTTGCCGGTATGGCCATCGCTGGCAAGCCGAAAGGCTCTGCGCAGAACGAAGCCGAGCCGATCAACGTGAAGAGCTTGCTCCCATAAGGACAGAAAGATGGAATTCGCTTTCTACTTCGCATCCGGTGTCGCCGTCGTCTCCACGCTTCGCGTGGTGACCGGCACCAACCCGGTGCACGCCCTGCTCTACCTGATCATTTCGCTGATCTCCGTGGCGATGATCTTCTTCTCCCTCGGTGCGCCGTTCGCCGGCGCCCTGGAAGTGATCGCCTACGCCGGCGCCATCATGGTGCTGTTCGTGTTCGTGGTGATGATGCTCAACCTCGGGCCGGCCTCGGTCGCCCAGGAGCGCGGCTGGCTCAAGCCCGGCATCTGGGCGGGGCCGGTGATCCTCGCCGCCCTGCTGCTGCTGGAGCTGCTGTACGTGCTGTTCGTCACCCCATCGGGCGCCGCCATCAGCGGTACCACCGTCAGCGCCAAGGAAGTCGGCATCAGCCTGTTCGGGCCGTACCTGCTGGTGGTCGAACTGGCCTCGATGCTGCTGCTCGCGGCAGCCGTCACCGCCTTCCACCTGGGCCGCAACGAGGCGAAGGAGTAAATCATGGGTGCTATCCCTCTCGAGCATGGTCTGGCGGTCGCCGGCATCCTGTTCTGCTTAGGTCTGGTTGGCCTGATGGTCCGCCGCAACATTCTCTTCGTGCTCATGAGCCTGGAAGTCATGATGAACGCCTCCGCCCTGGCGTTCATCGTCGCCGGCGCCCGTTGGGTCCAGCCCGACGGCCAGGTGATGTTCATTCTGGTGATCAGCCTGGCAGCCGCCGAGGCCAGCATTGGCCTGGCGATCCTGCTCCAGCTGTATCGCCGCTTCCACACTCTCGACATCGATGCTGCCAGTGAGATGCGCGGATGAACCTTATCTTCCTGACGTTCGTATTCCCCCTGATCGGCTTCCTGCTGCTGTCGTTCTCGCGCGGTCGCTGGTCCGAGAACCTGTCGGCGCTGATCGGCGTCGGCTCGGTCGGTCTGTCGGCGGCCACCGCCGCCTACGTGATCTGGCAGTTCAACGTCGCCCCGCCTGAAGGCGGCGCGTACAGCCAGCTGCTGTGGCAGTGGATGTCGGTGGACGGCTTCGCGCCGAACTTCACCCTGTACGTGGATGGCCTGTCGGTCACCATGCTGGGCGTGGTCACCGGCGTCGGCTTCCTGATCCACCTGTTCGCTTCCTGGTACATGCGTGGCGAAGCCGGCTACTCGCGCTTCTTCTCGTACACCAACCTGTTCATCGCCAGCATGCTGTTCCTGGTGCTGGGCGACAACCTGCTGTTCATCTACTTCGGCTGGGAAGGCGTGGGCCTGTGCTCGTACCTGTTGATCGGTTTCTACTACAGCAACCGCAACAACGGTAACGCGGCACTCAAGGCGTTCATCGTCACCCGCATCGGCGACGTGTTCATGGCCATCGGCCTGTTCATCCTGTTCGTCCAGCTGGGTACCCTGAACGTGCAGGAACTGCTGGTGCTGGCACCGCAGAAGTTCCAGGCGGGCGATACCTGGATGGTCCTGGCGACCCTGATGCTGCTGGGTGGCGCGGTCGGTAAATCGGCCCAGCTGCCGCTGCAGACCTGGCTGGCCGACGCGATGGCGGGCCCGACCCCGGTTTCGGCGCTGATCCACGCGGCCACCATGGTGACCGCGGGCGTGTACCTGATCGCCCGTACCAACGGCCTGTTCCTGCTAGCGCCGGACGTCCTGCACCTGGTCGGCGTCGTGGGTGGCGTGACCCTGGTCCTGGCCGGCTTCGCCGCCCTGGTACAGACCGACATCAAGCGTATCCTCGCCTACTCGACCATGAGCCAGATCGGCTACATGTTCCTGGCCCTGGGCGTCGGTGCCTGGGACGCGGCGATCTTCCACCTGATGACCCACGCCTTCTTCAAGGCCCTGCTGTTCCTTGCCTCCGGCGCGGTGATCGTCGCCTGCCACCACGAGCAGAACATCTTCAAGATGGGCGGCCTGTGGAAGAAACTGCCGCTGGCCTACGCCAGCTTCGTGGTCGGTGGCGCCGCCCTGGCCGCCCTGCCGATCCTGACCGTGGGCTTCTACTCCAAGGACGAGATCCTCTGGGAAGCCTTCGCCAGCGGCAACACCGGCCTGCTGTACGCCGGCCTGGTGGGCGCGTTCATGACCTCGCTGTACACCTTCCGCCTGATCTTCATCGCCTTCCACGGCGAAGCCAAGACCGAAGCCCACGCCGGCCACGGCATCAGCCACTGGCTGCCGCTGGGCGTGCTGATCGTGCTGTCGACCTTCATCGGCGCCTGGATCCATCCGCCACTGGCAGGCGTGCTGCCTGAAAGCGCCGGCCACGCCGGTGGCGAAGCCAAGCACTCGCTGGAGATCGCCTCGGGCGCCATCGCCATCGCCGGTATCCTGCTGTCGGCCCTGCTGTTCCTGGGCAAGCGCCGCTTCGTCACCGCGGTCGCCAACAGCGGTATCGGTCGCGTCCTGTCAGCCTGGTGGTTCGCCGCCTGGGGCTTCGACTGGATCTACGACAAGCTCTTCGTCAAACCTTACCTGCTGATCAGCCACATCCTGCGCAAGGACCCGGTTGACCGCAGCATCGGCCTCATCCCTCGGATGGCCCGTGGCGGCCACGTCGCCATGAGCAAGACCGAGACCGGCCAGCTGCGCTGGTACACCGCCTCGATCGCCGTGGGCGCCGTGCTGGTGCTCGGTGCCGTGGTAGTGGCCGCGGTATGACTATGAATCTTGCGACTTTGCCAAAGGAAACCAACCCGTCATGATTTTGCCTTGGCTGATCCTGATCCCCTTCATCGGCGGCTTCCTGTGCTGGCTGGGTGAGCGCTTCGGCGCCACCCTGCCGCGCTGGATCGCGCTGCTGACCATGTCCCTGCTGCTTGGCATCGGCCTGTGGCTGTGGGCGAACGGCAACTACACCCTGGCCCCCGCGCCGGGCGCCGAACCCGCCTGGGCCCTCGAATACAAGGTCGAGTGGATCAAGCGCTTCGGCATCAGCATCCACCTGGCCCTCGACGGCCTGTCGCTGCTGATGATCCTGCTCACCGGCCTGCTCGGCGTGCTGTCGGTGCTGTGCTCGTGGAAAGAGATCCAGCGCCACGTCGGCTTCTTCCACCTCAACCTGATGTGGATCCTCGGCGGCGTGGTCGGCGTGTTCCTGGCCCTGGACCTGTTCCTGTTCTTCTTCTTCTGGGAAATGATGCTGGTGCCGATGTACTTCCTCATCGCGCTCTGGGGTCACAGCTCCTCCGACGGCAAGAAGACCCGGATCTACGCGGCGACCAAGTTCTTCATCTTCACCCAGGCCAGCGGTCTGATCATGCTGGTGGCGATCCTCGGCCTGGTGCTGGTCAACTACAACAGCACCGGCGTGATCACCTTCAACTACAGCGACCTGCTCAAGGCCGAGCTGCCGGCCGGCGTCGAGTACATCCTGATGCTGGGCTTCTTCATCGCCTTCGCGGTGAAGCTGCCGGTGGTGCCGTTCCACTCCTGGCTGCCTGACGCTCACGCCCAGGCACCGACCGCAGGTTCCGTGGACCTGGCGGGCATCCTGCTGAAGACCGCGGCCTACGGCCTGCTGCGCTTCGCCCTGCCGCTGTTCCCGAACGCCTCGGCCGAGTTCGCGCCGATCGCCATGACCCTGGGCCTGATCGGTATCTTCTACGGTGCCTTCCTGGCCTTCGCGCAAACCGACATCAAGCGCCTGGTGGCCTTCTCCAGCGTCTCGCACATGGGCTTCGTGCTGATCGGCATCTACTCCGGCAGCCAGCAGGCCCTGCAGGGCGCGGTGATCCAGATGCTGGCCCACGGCCTGTCGGCCGCCGCGCTGTTCATCCTGGCCGGCCAGCTGTACGAGCGCCTGCACACCCGTGACATGCGCGAGATGGGTGGCCTGTGGCACCGCATCGCCTACCTGCCGGCCATCAGCCTGTTCTTCGCCGCCGCATCGCTGGGCCTGCCGGGCACCGGCAACTTCGTCGGCGAGTTCCTGATCCTGATCGGCAGCTTCGCCCACGTCCCATGGATCACCGTGATCGCCACCACCGGTCTGGTCTTCGGTTCGGTGTACTCGCTGATCATGATCCACCGCGCCTACTTCGGTCCGGCCAAGGCCGACACCGTGCTGGCCGGCATGGACGGTCGCGAGCTGATCATGGTGCTGGGCCTGGCGGGCCTGCTGATCCTGCTGGGCGTGTATCCGCAGCCGTTCCTGGACACCTCTGCCGCCACCATGAGCGGTGTGCAGCAGTGGCTCGGTTCCGCTTTCACTCAACTCGCTTCGGCCCGGTAAGAGCGCTATGGAATTCACCACTCAACACTTCATCGCATTGGCGCCGATGCTGATCACCACCATCACCACGGTGGTGGTGATGCTGGCGATCGCCTGGAAGCGCAATCACTCGCAGACCTTCCTGCTGTCCACCGTGGGCCTGAACCTGGCCCTGCTGTCGATCCTGCCGGCACTTAAAGTCGCGCCGCTGGCGGTCACCTCGCTGGTGACCATCGACAAGTTCGCCTGCCTGTACATGGCGATCATCCTGGTGGCGACGCTGGCCTGCGTCACCCTCGCCCACGCCTACCTGGGCGAAGGCTCCAAGGGCTTCCCTGGCAACCGTGAAGAGCTGTACCTGCTGCTGCTGATGTCGGCACTGGGTGGCCTGGTGCTGGTCAGCGCCAACCACCTGGCCGGCCTGTTCATCGGCCTGGAGCTGCTGTCGGTGCCGGTCTACGGCCTGGTGGCGTACGCCTTCTTCAACAAGCGCTCGCTGGAAGCCGGCATCAAGTACATGGTGCTTTCGGCCGCCGGTTCCGCCTTCCTGCTGTTCGGCATGGCGCTGCTGTACGCTGATGCAGGCAGCCTGACCTTCGACCAGCTGGGCAAGGCCCTGGCCGCCACCAGCATGCCGAGCCTGCTGGCGCAGCTGGGCCTGGGCATGATGCTGGTCGGCCTGGCCTTCAAGCTGTCGCTGGTGCCGTTCCACCTGTGGACCCCGGACGTGTACGAAGGTGCCCCGGCGCCGGTCGCCGCGTTCCTGGCCACCGCCAGCAAGGTCGCGGTGTTCGCCGTGGTCGTACGCCTGTTCATGCTCTCCCCCGCTGCCAGCAGCGGCGTGCTGAGCACCGTGCTGGCGGTGATCGCGGTTGCCTCGATCATCATCGGCAACCTGCTGGCGCTGACCCAGAGCAACCTCAAGCGTCTGCTCGGTTACTCGTCCATCGCCCACTTCGGCTACCTGGTCATTGCCCTGGTTGCCAGCAAGGGCTTGGCCTTGGAGGCCATGGGCGTGTACCTGGTCACCTACGTGATCACCAGCCTCGGCGCCTTCGGCGTGATCACCCTGATGTCCTCGCCATACGCCGGTCGTGACGCAGACGCCCTGTACGAGTACCGTGGCCTGTTCTGGCGCCGTCCGTACCTGACCGCGGTACTGACCGTGATGATGCTGTCGCTGGCCGGTATCCCGCTGACCGCAGGCTTCATCGGCAAGTTCTACATCATCGCCACCGGCGTCGAGTCGCACCTGTGGTGGCTGGTCGGCGCCCTGGTGATCGGTAGCGCCATCGGCGTGTACTACTACCTGCGCGTCATGGTCACCCTGTACCTGGTCGAGCCGAACCTGCGTCGCCACGACGCCCCGCTGAAGTGGGAACAGCGCACCGGCGGCGTGATGCTGCTGGCCATCGCCATCCTCGCCTTCGTGCTGGGCGTGTACCCGCAACCGCTGCTGGAGATGGTGCAGCAGGCGGGTCTGCAGCTGATCGGCTGATCGGCGCAGAAGACAAAACACCCCGCCAAGGCGGGGTGTTTTGTTTTTCACCTTTCACTTACAGCAAGGCCGCTCGCGTCAGAACATGTGAAACCTCATCCGGCAAGGCCGCCATCAACCGCCACCCGTACAGCTCTCCCTGCTCCGCCCCCCAAGCCTTCTTCACCTCTTGCTCGCGCAACGAAGCCCCTCGTTCGAGCAAACGCAAGTCCAGCGTGCACAATCCCACCACCTGGTCGGTATCCGCAGCACGCACCAGCGCTTCGAGGTGCCGCCATCCCTCCTCCAGACGGTCGGGGAGATACACCCGGACCTTGAGCGTCTGCGCCTGGCCAGTGCCGTACTCGAGATCCAGGTGCGAAGGCAGGTGACCGTCCGCCTCGAGCGCCGAGTAGTACAAATGACCCACTCCCTGACAATACCCGCCACATTGTGCCGCTTGCTCGATGACCACCCTCTCTTCGTGGCCATGGCAAGCAACTCTCAGCGCCGCAGGTCCTCGGCCGAAGCCCGTGCCTGCGAACAGCCGAAGATCGATCAGCTCGATTGCCAGAATGGGCTCGGACAGCTGCGCCATGGGCTTGGCCGGCTCACGCCAGCCTCGCTCCAATTGCACCAGCAGCCGTTCGCCGACATGCTCCAGCAAGTGCTCGACCAACAGGTTGAGCTGCCAATCGAATGCTCCCGAAGCGCCCACTCCCATGCCCGTAAGAAACGCCTCTGTTTCAATGACGCAGGCGTGCCCTTTCAGTAACGCATCACCCTGGCAGGCACGTCGAACGGCAGCAGGAAGCGCTTCGTTGGCGACGAGCCGAGCAACTCGCTCGATACGCGCGGCCAACGCTGTCTGCTCCAGTCCCTCGACAGTCGGTGCAAGCAGTGTCCATAGATAGCCGGTCAACGCGAGGAAAGCTGGGGCCAGTTCGGCATGGGCCTGCAGATCGGGAATCTCCGAGCGCACGGCCAGAAACGTGCCCGCGCCGCCTACCAGATAAATCGGCTGTGCGCCCGGTGCGAGCAACAGATCATAGAGAAACGGATCTTCATCTTCCTCAGTCGCGACTTCACTGACCGACATCGGTCGATAGGTACCCCAGTTTCGACCGTCAAAGCTCGATAACGGTGCCCCCTGTGTGAGCGGGGCAATGCCGACAGAGGCCAAGGCAGGCACCCGAGCATTGAGCAGCCATGGTTCGACACTGGCGATACGGGCGCTGGACTGCTCGCCGACCAAGGCAAACGGATGGGTCGAGGTAAACCGCGCTGGCAAATGATCCACACGATACAGCTTACGTCCCGCGCGTCTTGGCCGGGCCACCAGCAACACGGACTGTGGCCCCCCGTACGATGCCACCTGCTCTCCGGCCCCCACCTCCTCGATCGATCTCGCGCTGCCGTCGGCCATCAGCACCTGGGTACCGGCGGCGAAGCAACAGCCTCCTCCGCCCGTGCTGCGGTAGGGGCTGCCTGGGCGTCCGTTGGCCGTGAACTCGTAGGAGCTGTCTTCATTCATGCACGACGGACCGTAACCGCCATACGTCGGATAACAGACCCGCGCCAGGATGCCTGGCCGAGCTGCCCCAGCGATATCGTTCCAATCCAGGCGGCGGCGCATCGGATCGGCGGTGTTCATCCAGTTGTTGAAGGCGGTCCAGGCCGGCACATCGACGTTCGCAGGCAACGGCACATCGGCCGTACGCAGTGTGTTCTTGACTGCGGTGATGATGCTCGCGATATCCGCAGTACCGCAACCAAGGATCTGCAGCTTCACCCAGTGGTGCCATAGCAGCCAGTCGAAATTGGGCAGCCCGTTGGGGCCGTGATACTGCACCGCCAGAGCCCCGAGGTAGTGGTCGCTTTGCAGGTGCCCACGGTAGCGGGCCAGCGCTTGCGCCTTGTCCGGACAAGCGTTGAATCCTTGCGCGAATGGGCCATAGGACTGCATGGCCCGCGCATACAGCGGAGTGGCCGCCTGTTTCAGGCGGTCATTGTAACCATTGACCGTGTTGTCTATGTCTCCCGATTTCAATTGTTTGCGCAGGTCCGAGGTGATGTTGTACATCGCCTGACACAGCGTGACGATGGAATAGCCTATCCAGAAATCGTCCCCCAGGCCCGTGGCCTGGGAGACGTCACCGGCGTAGCTCGCAGCCGCATAGTTAGGGAAGAACAGGCTCAGGAACGTAGGCCCGGTGCCGAACAGGTTACGGCTGGAACTGTTGCCGGGCGTAGCACCTTCCAGTCGGCTCAGCAGGGCCGCCCGCGCAACCCCACCTACTGGATTCGAACCGATGTCCGGCAACGCGGTGAACATCATTTCCACGGGATCGTTAGTCATGCTGGCGACCCTCCTGGATCAGGCTGTGATGCCCTCGGCGTCTGCCAACATGACTGGTGGCATGACCGGCGGCACGTAGACGCTCACCTTGATGGAGAAACTACAGCTTGCCTCGCCATAGTCGTTGCTCACCGTGACCGTATAGGACTTGGATCCCATAGCGGTCGGGGCAATGCCCTTCTTCTGCGAAACCGTGCCGTTGGTGGTGTCGAACCCCAGGAAGTCCGGAAGCGCAGGCGTGATGCGCCAGGCGCGAGGGAGACTGCCTGGCTGGCCCAGGTACGGCATCACCCGCTGGTCACGGTTGTAGTCCCACAGGTTGAAGTCCGACATCGCCAGCAGGCTCGGTGCCATGGTAGTCAAAGCGACCGTCCAGGCCGTCGCACTGGCCGAGGCAGTGACGCTGCCGCCATCGCTGCTCAAGTACAGCTTCTGGCCCTTGGCCGCCCAGTAGACGTTGTAGAAACGGAAACGCGCAGCGACCAGCGCCTGCTTGTCGTTGAACACCGCACCACCGGCGAACTCGCTTGCCCACTGCTGCTGCCCCACCTTGTCCTTGCTGCCCAGGGGCGCCTTGGCGCCGAGCTTGCGATCATCGTCGAGGGTGATGCACACGTACTCCTGGCGTGGTGTGCCGTTGGCGGTGCTTCCGGGTTGTGTCAACAGGGTGGAAAGCGTGGCGTTGCCAAACGCATCGGAGTTCAGGAAGAAGTTGGTCGAAAAATCGAGCTTCTGCTGGCCGATGCCCAGGCCACCATTGCCATTGAAGGTGAGGGTCTGGTCGCGCTGCCCGTTGTACTGCAGCGCAATGCCCACCAACTGAGGGGCGCGGCCATCGGTGCTGGAACTGATGTTCAACGCATCGATGGACGCCTTGTCCTCCATGTAGAAACCTGCCTTGCGGGCCTGATCCTCGGCGAACTTCTGGATTGGGGTTTTCTGCGGACGGAATGCCAGCACCAGCAGGATGATCACGCCGGCAATGGCCGCGAACGCCGCCAGCGCAGTCATGCAACTGGCGATGGTGGCAACGGCCAAGCCTCCAATGGCCTCGACGCCGAATCCGGCCAACGCCCATTGCCCGACAATCGCCAGCAGCTCCAGGGAAGCGGAGGACAGCAACAAGGCATTGGCCGCCGTCTCGAGGTCGGATTCGGAGTTGGCGATGGCGATGGCGCTCAGCACGATGTTGGCAATGGCGAACAGCGCCCCCAGCCGCGTGGCGATGAACTCATCCAGGTTGCGGCCGAAGATCCGCATGGCCACGGTCATGTCTTCCTCGGCGCCAGCTGCGATCAAGCGCGCCTCCAACGCGGCATCGCGCACCAGCCAGCGCGACAGGCCGCTGCCCGCACGCTGGTTGGCAAGCTCCAGCGTATCGGCGCGCCAGACTGTCCTGAAGAACGAGCCCACGGTGTTTTCCGTGCGGAAGATCGTGGTATAGGCCGTCCCCTTGCGCAATACAGTCCCAAGCAGTTGGGCGAAAACCTGCATCCCCCCCAGCACCACCTGGGCACGCTGCTCATCCTTGAGGTTTTTCCAGTCCATCACACCATACACGAAGGCCGCGATACCAACCGATGCTGCAGCCAGCGTCACCGCCTTGGCGACACCAAGGCCAATCTTGCTGAGCTTCGGCCAGGTCGCGGCGAACCGCCCGGCCAATTTCTCCCACTCGTAGACGCCCGCGAAGGCCTGCGCCAGGCTGGCGAATGTGTCGAGAATCTCCCTGACCTGCCCCAGGCGCTGCACTTCACGAAGCTGCGCGACCATGTCCAGGATCTGCTTGTCCGTGGATGAGCCATACGCCTGGATAAAGGCCGTGATGACCTTGTCCACAGCGTAGACGTACTCGTCCAGGTTGCCGCTGTAGTCGATCAGGGTCGGAAGTATGTTGCCCACCTGAAAGGTCTGGATGACCTGCGAATACTGCGTGCAGAAGAAGCCACTTGGATCAAGCACGTTCAACACAGCCATGTTGGTCTGGATGCGCTGGGCAAAGGCCGAGCCGTCCAGGCCGGTATTGCCATTGAGTGATATCACCCGCAGGTTGTTGAGCGCGGATGGCTGGGTGCAGTAGCGGAACATGAGATAAGCCCAGTAGAGCTGCTCCTTGCCCTTCTTGGCGGTGTCCTCGGCCAGCTTGACCAGTTCGTCGATCTGTTTCTGCTCACCGGTGACGGTGGTCTTTATCTGCTGTATCCACATCGCCAGGTCCTGATCGATAAACGGGACATAGGTGGCGTTGTTGTCAATCTGGTCCCGCAGGAACAGGGCTGTGTCCGAGAACTGCATCTTCCAGCGGTTGGCGTACAAGGCAGGCGCCTGGGTCTGGTAGACGTCGTCCACGGCGACTTGCTGGGACAACCACTTACCGGCCCTTTCGCCGTTGAGATACGGGGCTCCGGGGTCGTCCACCCTGGCCAGAGCGCTACTCAGGTAGGCCACGCCGAGCGAGGGGTACCAGTCCTGAGGCAACTGCCCCTTGCTGCCCTTCATGGCCGCGATGCTCTTGACCTGAGGACTCAGCACAGGCGGATTGGGCGAGATGAACTGGCTGCGCAGCCCCGGATCCATGTAGTACTGCAGGACCTGGTAGAAGTCCGCCATGGCATTCTCGCGGATGATTTCGGTCCAGACCTTTTTCTGCACGCCATTCTCGGTGACCGTCTTTTCCTGGAACGGCGACATCCCCAGCAAGGTATGGATGTTCAGCGCAGGGTCGCCGAGCAGTTGCTCATGCTGCAGCGCACCGAGCTGGGCGAAACCGGCGCGCAAGGCCGGGCCATGCTGATCGAGCGACTGTGCCAGGCGCACCAGCGACCGCGCGCAATGCCGTACACCCACACCGCCATGGGCGCCCTCCACGACCTGGTCACCATTGTCGGAGAAGCGCAGAAGCCCCGCCTGCGGAAGGCCGCTGGCAGCACACTGGCTATTGCTCAAGCCCTGCCAATGCAAGGCGTTGCCCTCCACCCGGGAGTCTACGACGGGCTGTCCGTCGATCAGCAGTTGTCCGCCACGGACAAGCACCAAGCCCTGGTGGCGGCCGGTGGTATGGTCCACCAAACCATAGAAACCGGCGATGGCCGGATTGTCGACCACGCCACGGATCGCATAGGCCGTGCCGAGCACCGTGTTCTCGCCCGTCAGGTAGGCGCCCTGGAAACTGGCACCGAAACCGTCGAAGTCAAAGGCCAACTGGTAAGGGAAGACACTCTTGACCGGACTGTCACCCCGATCGTCATATGCAGGCTCGACACCTTGGTTGGCACTGAATACCAGACGGAACTCAGGTGTCAGCAGCACGGTGAAGTCCGTCTCCGGCTCGGGCGCCCACTCGACTTCACTTTGCAGGTCGTTGAATGCAACCATCACATGCGGATCGGGCTGACCGATGAAGGGCCCCTTGTCCGTCAGGCCATACGTGAAGCGCAGCGCGCCTTCGATCCAATGCGCATCGCGCCAGGCGTTCGAATGGGTATCCCAGTTCAGTTTGGGCCCACTCGCCCCGCCGGAAAGGTATTGCCCGGCATCGGCCGACACGGCGCAGGTGTAGGAGACTGGTTTCAGGTCGATCTCCACCGAGTAATGGGCATCGCCCTGGCGAATGAAGCCGAAACCCTTGGTGTGATCGGGCAACAGGGTGATGTGCCCTTCCACCCGCTGCTCCCCGCTGCCTTGGCGCCAGGACAACACGTGGCCTTGCGGATCCCAGCTCAGCACCTCACGCGCAACGGGTCGATCCCCCAGCAACAGGTGATCCTGCCCCCGATCATCGGGAGCAGGCGTCAGCAAGGTCAGTTCATCCGCCAGCGATGGTCCCTGAGCTAGCAGTGTGCCGAGTACCTTGATCGAATAGGTTCGGGCATAGACATGCCGGGCTGCGAGGTGCCGGGAAAGCGAGAGATGCTGAGCGTTCATCGTGCCGCGTGCACGCACTTGCAGACGAGCAAGCTCCGTTTTGTTGAGCCCTTTCATGACCACACTCCTCCTTGAAAACGCAAATGAACCGCCAGCGATGGTCGACGGCTTGATCAACGTCTTGCGAGGGGAGCAGCCGGCAATTTTTTCATACCGACCGGAACACTGGTTCGAGGGTTGGAAGCTGTGGGTCCCTTCACCGTGCGATGTCCTCGCATAACGCCTCCTATGGCTACCGGCCACTGCCTCGATGCCAGCGTGCGAAGTCTAGACAGCACCGTTAAATCGCCCATCAAACTGAAAAAATTTCATTCACCATCATCAGAACCAACAGATGCGACTTGTCAGTCAGTGCCAATGATGAATGGAATGAATAATCAAAGAACCATTGGCGATTACTTCTACTATTTGCCGATAAAGTAGACATATCCACTGGCCATACCTGATTACAGTTCGGCCACTGTGCTTCGTCTGCCCTTAGCAGCGTCAGACTCCCGCACTTGATCTGGAACCCCGTCCCCATGCGCCCCACCCTCCCCTACTCCCTGCTGGCCCTGCTCGTCGCCGGCACCGCCCAGGCCGCCAATCGCGTCGAACTCGACCAGGTGCTGATCCAGGACCGGCAGCAATCCGAACTGGAAGCCGCCGCCGACCAGCTGCGCGAAATCCCCGGCGCCAGCAACCTGGTGGACATGGACAAGGTGGGCCAGGGCCGGGTGGCCAGCAACCAGGACGTGCTGGCCTATCAGCCAGGGGTGTTCGCCCAGTCGGCGGGCAACGACGGCATCAAGCTGTCGATCCGTGGTTCGGGCATCAACCGCGCGCCGGGCGCCCACGGCTCGGGCGTGTACACGATGTTCGACGGCCTGCCGCTGACCGGCCCGGGCGGCACGCCCTATGAATTGTTCGAACCGCTGTGGCTGAGCCGCGCCGAAGTGCTGCGCGGCGCCAATGGCTTCGACCAGGGCTCGCTGGCCCTGGGTGGCGCGATCAACTACGTGACCCACACCGGCCACGATGCCGCGCCCTTGCAGGTGCGCTACGAAGTCGGCAGCCGTGGCTACCAGCGCCGGCACATCAGCTCCGGGCAGGTGCTGGGCAACCTCGACTACTACGTGGCCCTGACCGATGCCGAGTACGACGGCTACCAAGACCACAGCAGCGGCAGCGCCAAGGGCATCGCCGCCAACGTCGGCTACCGCTTCAACCCGAACCTGGAGACGCGCTTCTACCTGCGCTACCGGGAAACCGAGAACGACCTGGCCGGGCGCCTGACCAAGGACCAGATCAAGCACCATCCCCGTGCCGCCAACCCGGCGTACCTGGCCCGTGACGACAGCCGCCCACAACCGGGCAGCACCTGGGTGGGCAACAAGACCACCTTCTTCCTGGATGACGACTCGCGCCTGGAGGCGGGGCTGGTCTATCACGACTATCCCATGGACCTGCGCGAAGGCCCGATGCGCCTGAAGGTCGCCTACACCGATGTCAGCGGCACGCTGAACTACCTGCGGCGCGACGCCCTGTTCGGCCACGAGAGCAAGACCACCCTCGGCTGGCGCACCACCAAGCACCTGCCCAACAGCGGCGCCTCGCAGTTCGCCCGCAGCGGCGGCGACAACTTTGGCGCCCGCACTCGCGATTTCAGCTACCAGGGTTCGGACACCGTGCTGCATGCGGGCAACGACCTGGAGCTGATCCCGAACCTGTGGCTCACCACAGGCCTGGCGATGATCTACACCCGCCGCGAAAGCGACGTCACCTACCCAACCAGTGGCGGCAAGGTCAGCCAGCATGACTGGGACTACGCCCCACGCCTGGGCCTGCGCTACGACATCCGCCCGGACCTGCAGGTCTACGGCAACCTCAGCCGCTCGGTGGAGCCGCCGCACCCGTGGTCGCTGGTCTGGAGTGCGCCAGTCGCCAACCAGCCCATGAAGATGCAGAACCAGACCGCCACCACCCTGGAACTGGGTGCCCGCGGCGACTCGGCTCTGGGGCGCTGGGACCTGGCCTGGTACTACGCCCAGGTACGCCACGAACTGTTGAACGTGGAAGTCGTGCAGGGTCTGCCGTTCAAGGAGTTCAACGCCAGCCCCACCGTGCACCAGGGCGTCGAGGCCGGCCTGGACAGCCTCCTCTGGGAACAGCCGGGCACCGGCAAGCTCAGCCTGCGCCAGGCATACACCTTCAGCGACTTCCACTACCGCGACGACGACAAGTTCGGCGACAACCGCCTGCCCGGCATCCCCATGCACTACTACCAGGCGGAACTGCGCTACGACTGGCCGAGCGGCTTCCACGCCGGGGTGAACACGCAGATGGCCTCCAAGGTGCAGGTGGACTACGCCAACAGCTACCAGGCCGACGCCTACGCCCTGCTCGGCGTGCGCCTAGGCTGGGACTCGCCGAAACGGGACTGGCAGACCTGGCTCGACCTGCGCAACCTGACCAACAAGCGTTACGCGGCGACGGTGACACCGGGGTACAACGATGCCGGGCAGGACATTGCACGCTCGACGCCGGGTGAAGGGTTTGGGGTGTATACAGGGGTGTCCTACAGCTTCCGATAATCGCCAATCGCGGGGCAAGTCGCATCGGCGCACCGCCGATGCGACTTGCCCCGCGATGACGTCTAGGAGGGCAACTGCACCTGCGGCTTGGTCGAGGCAAAGATCGCCCAGCTGGAAATGAACAACGCCGCGATCAACGGCCCGATCACGAAGCCATTGAGCCCGAACACCGCCAACCCGCCCAGGGTCGACACCAGCACCAGGTAATCCGGCATTCGCGTGTCCTTGCCCACCAGGATCGGCCGCAGCAGGTTGTCCACCAACCCGATCACCAGGACGCCGAACGCGGTCAGCACGATCCCCTGCCAGATCGCCCCGGTCAGCAGGAAGTACAGCGCCACCGGCCCCCAGACAATCCCCGCGCCCACCGCCGGCAGCAACGACAAAAACGCCATCAGCACCGCCCACACCAGCACGCTGGGAATGCCCAGCACCCAGAAGATCAACCCGCCCAGCGCACCCTGGGTGATCGCCACCAGCAGGTTGCCCTTGACCGTGGCCCGCACCACGCGCTTGAACTTCAACTGCAGGCGGCGCTTCTGCTGCTCGGGCAGCGGCACCGCCTGGCGCACCTTGCGCGCCACCTCCGCGCCCTCGCGCAGGAAGAAGAACAGCAAATAGAGCATGATGCCGAAGCTCACCAGGAACTCGAAGGTGCCCTGGCCGAAGCTGAACGCCTGGCCGGCGAGGAACTGGCTGCCCTGGCTCGCCCACTTGCTGATCTTGTCGCGCAGGCCGTCGAGGTTGCCCATGCCCATGCGGTCGAGGAAATGCTGGGCATAGGCCGGCAGCATGTCCTTGCCGCGTTCGATATAGCCGGCGATATCCAGCTGGCCGCTCTCGATGCGCTGGTACAGCGCGGCGCCCTCCTGCACCAGCAAGGCGCCGATGATAATCACCGGCAGCACCGCGATCAGCAGGCAGGTGAGCAACGCCGTCGCCGTGGCCAGGTTGCGCCGCCCGCCGAAGCGCAGCAACAGGTGGCGCTGCAGGGGCGCGAAGAGTATCCCGAGGATCACCGCCCAGAAGATCGCGCCGGAGTACGGCAGCAGGATCCAGATGAAGGCGATGGTCACCAGTGCCAGCAGCACGGTCAGGGCTTTGTTCTGCAAGACGGCTTCGTTCATGGGCATTCCTCGAGGGCTCAACAATTTAGTGCCCCGCGCATCGGCAAAAGTGCCGTTGACCCAGATCAATACCTGTGCGGTGCCGCCGTCTTAGCATCCGCGCCTTTTGCCCCCGGTGCGCACCATGACCTCTCCCGCCAAGCCCGAACTGCTCGCCCCCGCCGGCACCCTCAAGACCATGCGCTACGCCTTCGCCTACGGCGCCGACGCGGTCTACGCCGGCCAGCCGCGCTACAGCCTGCGGGTGCGCAACAACGAATTCGACCACGCCAACCTGGCCCTCGGCATCCAGGAGGCCCAGGCCCAGGGCAAGCGCTTCTACGTGGTGGTCAACATCGCCCCGCACAACGCCAAGCTCAAGACCTTCCTCAAGGACCTGGCACCAGTGATCGAGATGGGTCCGGATGCACTGATCATGTCCGACCCGGGATTGATCATGCTGGTGCGCCAGCACTTCCCGCAGATGCCCATCCACCTGTCGGTGCAGGCCAACACGGTGAACTGGGCCAGCGTGCAATTCTGGCAAGGCCTGGGGCTGACCCGGGTGATTCTGTCGCGGGAGCTGTCGCTGGAAGAGATCGAGGAGATCCGCCAGCAGGTGCCGGAGATGGAGTTGGAAGTCTTTGTGCACGGCGCCTTGTGCATGGCCTATTCCGGGCGCTGCCTGCTGTCGGGCTACATGAACAAGCGCGACGCCAACCAGGGCACCTGCACCAATGCCTGCCGCTGGAAGTACCAGGCCACCCCGGCCAGCGAGAACGCCACCGGCGATATCGTCCGTGAATGCGAGCCGACCCTGGGCCTCGGCGCGCCGACCGAGCAGGTGTTCCTGCTCCAGGAGTCCAACCGCCCCGGCGAAGAGATGCCGGCCTTCGAGGACGAGCACGGCACCTACATCATGAACGCCAAGGACCTGCGCGCCATCCAGCACGTCGAGCGCCTGGCCCGGATGGGCGTGCATTCGCTGAAGATCGAGGGCCGCACCAAGTCACACTTCTACTGCGCCCGCGCCGTGCAGTCCTACCGCCAGGCCATCGACGACGCGGTGGCCGGGCGGCCGTTCGACCGCGGCCTTATGAACAACCTCGAATCCCTCGCCCAGCGCGGCTACACCGAAGGTTTCCTGCGTCGCCACGTGCACGACGAGTACCAGAACTACCAGCGCGGCAACTCGGTGTCCGAGCGCCAGCAGTTCGTCGGCGAGCTGACCGGGGTGCGCGTGGACGGCCTGGCCGAAGTGAAGGTGAAGAACCGCTTCGCCGTGGGCGACCACCTGGAGCTGATGACCCCGCGCGGCAACTACCACTTCGACCTGCACCGCCTGTGCGACCGCCAGCAGCAGGGCATCGAGGTGGCGCCTGGCGACGGCCATGTGGTGTACCTGCCGATTCCCGAGCAGGTGTCGCTGGAATTCGGCCTGCTGATGCGCGACCTGGAGGGTGGCGAGGCCGCTGCCTGACAAATCTGTAATCCGCGCCTCAGGTGGCTGACAGGCGCTGGCGACGACCATCGTCTCATTCCTGATCGCGGGGCAAGCCCGAGCCCACAGTGGGAGCGGGCTTGCCCCGCGATCAGATGAACCTTGCCAGCACCGAGAACACGCCATGCCACCGACTCCAACCCGCCGCACCTTCGTCAAGGGCCTGGGTGCCGCCAGCGCCCTGGCCGGCCTCGGCCTCTGGCGCCCGCTGGCCCAGGCCGCCGAAGGCCGCCTGCCGCTGCACGACCTGAGCGGCCAGCAGTTCGACCTGTTCATCGGCCAGACCCCGGTCAACATCACCGGCCGCCCACGCACCGCGCAGACCATCAACGCCAGCCTGCCCGGCCCGCAGTTGCGCTGGCGCGAGGGCGACACCGTGACCCTGCGCGTGCGCAACCGCCTGGACCAGCCCACCTCGATCCACTGGCACGGCATCATCCTGCCGGCCAACATGGACGGCGTGCCGGGCCTGAGCTTCGCCGGCATCGAACCCGGCGGCGACTACCTCTACCAGTTCACCCTGCGCCAGAGCGGCACCTACTGGTACCACAGCCACTCCGGGCTGCAGGAGCAGGCCGGCGTGTACGGCGCCATCGTCATCGAGCCCCGCGAGCCCGAGCCGCACCAGTACCAGCGCGACCATGTGCTGTTGATCAGCGACTGGTCGGACCAGGCGCCAGAAGCGCTGATGGCCACCCTGAAGAAACAGTCCGACGCCTTCAACTACCACAAGCGCACGGTCGGCGACTTCGTCGACGATGTCGCGGAAAATGGCTGGGGCAAGACCGTCGACAACCGCTGGGCCTGGGCGAAGATGCGCATGAGCCCGACCGACCTGGCCGACATCAGCGCCGCCAGCTACACCTACCTGCTCAACGGCCAGCCCCCGGACGGCAACTTCACCTGCCTGTTCCAGCCCGGCGAGACCGTGCGCCTGCGCCTGATCAACGCCTCGGCGATGACCTACTTCGACTTCCGCATTCCGGGCCTAAAGCTCACGGTGATCGCCGCCGACGGCCTGCCGGTGACCCCGGTAACCGTGGACGAACTGCGCATCGCCGTGGCCGAAACCTACGACGTGCTGGTCACCGTGGGCGACCTGCCCGCCTACACGCTGTACGCCCAGAGCATGGACCGCACCGGCTTCGCCCGTGGCACCCTGGCCCGCGCGGCGGGTCTGCAAGCCCCCGTGCCCGAGCCGGACCCGCGTCCGGTGCTGACCATGGACGACATGGGGCACGGCGGCATGGGCGGGATGGACCATTCGAACATGCCAGCGATGGACCACGGCAACATGGCGGGTATGGACCACTCGAACATGGCCGGCATGGCCATGATGCAAGGCCACCCTGCCAGCGAGACCGACAACCCGCTGGTGGACATGCAGACCATGGCCCCCCGGGCCAACCTGGCCGATCCCGGCATTGGCCTGCGCGGCAACGGCCGCCGCGTGCTGACCTACGCCGACCTGCGCAGTCCCTACCCCGATCCGGACGGGCGCGAACCATCGCGGGACATCGAGCTGCACCTGACTGGCCACATGGAACGCTTCGCCTGGTCGTTCGACGGCATCAAGTTCAGCGATGCCGAGCCGCTGCGCCTGAAATACGGCGAGCGGGTGCGCATCACCCTGGTCAACGACACCATGATGACCCACCCCATCCACCTGCACGGCATGTGGAGCGACCTGGAGGATGAACAGGGTCGCTTCCTGGTGCGCAAGCACACCATCGACATGCCCCCCGGCAGCCGGCGCAGCTACCGCGTCAGCGCCGACGCCCTGGGCCGCTGGGCCTACCACTGCCACCTGCTCTACCACATGGAGACCGGCATGTTCCGCGAGGTACGGGTCGATGAATGAGAACCGCAACCGCCACATCGTCACCGGTGTCGCGCTGATGGCCTTGCTGGCCAGTGAACGGGCCCTCGCCGCGGGCATGGATCACATGAACCATGGCGCCATGCCGATGGACCACGGCCAGATGAACCCTGGCAGCATGCCCATGGACCACAGCCAGATGAACAACGCGGCGGCACCACCCAGCCAACCGCGCACACCGCTGCCGGTGATCACCGATGCCGATCGCCGCGCCGCCTTCCCGCCATTGCCGGGGCATCAGGTGCATGACCGGGCGACCAACTGGGCAGTAATCGTCGACCAACTGGAGTACCAGAACTTCGAAAACAGCAGCGCCCTGAACTGGAACGCCACCGCCTGGGTCGGCGGCGATATCGACCGCCTGTGGCTGCGCTCCGAGGGTGAACGGGAACAAGGCAAGACCCACAAGGCCGAGCTGCAGGCCCTCTGGGGCCATGCCATCAGCCCCTGGTGGGAACTGGTCGGCGGCGTGCGCCAGGACTTCAAGCCCGCCAGCGGCCAGGGCTGGGCCGCCTTCGGCATCCAGGGCACGCCGCTCTACGGCCTGGAGCTGGAGGCCACTGCCTACGTCGGCGAGCGACAGCAGACCGCGCTGCGCCTGGAGGCCGGTTACGCTATGCTGCTGACCAATCGCTGGATCCTCGAACCGACCGTCGAAGCCAACTTCTTCGGGCGCAACGATGCCGGGCGCGAACAGGGCTCGGGGCTGGCCGAAAGCGAAGTGGGCCTGCGCCTGCGTTACGAGATCACCCGCGCGTTCGCGCCCTATGTCGGGGTCAGCTTCAATCGGCTGCATGGCAACCGCGCCGACCAGGCCCGGGAGGATGGCGAGGACATCGGCCAGACCCGGCTGGTGGCCGGGGTCCGCCTGCGTTTCTAATGTTTGACGCCGCTCCTACAGGGCCGGCGCTGATTAACTCGATGTGTTTAGTTTCACAGGAGCTCCACCATGCTGCGCAAACACCTGCTCACACTCGGCCTGCTGGCTGTCACCGGCCTGGCCCAGGCCGCCGAGACCATCGATGTCTACCGCAACCCCAACTGCGGCTGCTGCAAGGAATGGATCAAGCACCTGAGCGACAACGGCTTCATCGTCAACGACCACGTTGAACCGAACATGAGCGCGGTCAAGCAGCGCCTGGGCGTCGAGCCACGTCTGGCGTCGTGCCACACCGGGGTGATCGACGGCAAGTTCGTCGAAGGCCATGTCCCGGCGGAGCAAGTACGCCTGCTGGCCAAGCGCAATGACCTCAAGGGCATCGCGGTGCCGGGCATGCCGATGGGCTCGCCGGGCATGGAAATGGGTGACCACAAGGACGCCTACCAGGTCATCGGCGTGACCCGGGATGGCCAGGATACCGTGGTCGCCAGCTACTGATGCTCAGCCTCGGGGCGCTGTTCCTCAGCGCCTTCGGCGCCGCCACCCTGTTGCCGCTGCAGTCCGAGGCGGTGCTGGTCGGGTTGCTGATTCGCGAACCAACTGCCTGGGCGACCCTGCTGCTGGTGGCCACGCTCGGCAACGTGCTCGGTTCCATCGTCAACTGGCTGCTGGGGCGGGCCATCGAGCACCTGCGCGAACGCCGCTGGTTCCCGTTCAGCGCCAGCCAGCTGGAACGCGCCCAGCGCCGTTACCAGCGCTGGGGCCAATGCTCGCTGCTGCTGAGCTGGATGCCGGTGATCGGCGACCCGCTGACCTTGATCGCCGGGATCATGCGCGAGCCGTTCTGGCGCTTCGTGCTGCTGGTCACCCTGGCCAAGGGTGGGCGCTATATCGTGGTGGCGATGATCACCCTGGGCTGGTTTCACACGGGGTGATCAGGCGGGAATTCGAAGGGCTGGCTGGAGCCTGCAGGCTCCAGCCAGCGTTACGCTCAAGCCGCGTCTGCGGCCTGCAGGTTGTCGAGCAGACGTGCCGCCATGTCCAATTTCTTCTGCAGCGTGTCCACGAACGAGAGCGCGGAGTGAGCCTGCAACAGATAGGGCTCCAGCTTGCGCTGCCCGAAGAGATCGCCGTAGGAGTGGGACTGCCCTATCGCCGCATGGTCCAGGACCATTGAAGCGATTGCCTTTTCGGCAGCACTGCCATGCTCGGCCAGATGCTCCAGGTGCTCAAACGACTGCGAGAGCGGACTGCTCGGCCGCTGCAGCGAATGCATGGTCGCGTTGAAGTCATTGCGCGTCGGCAGAGCGACATCATCGTCAATCTTGACAAAGGCGAGCTTGACGGCCTTCAACGACGTTACCGGATCGGGCTGTCCGGCGGTAGTCGCTTGGTAAGCCGCTTCAGGCTCCACAGGCTGTGCAGCGCTCGCTCCGGCTAAGGTGCCGGCCACCACCGAAGAGGCATCGTCGCTTGCATCCACCACGACAACTGGCGCCACTGCATCAGGCTTCTGGGCGAACAGTTCGATGAACTCGGCATCGACCTCTTTGACAAACTCCACCACCACTTCAGGCCCCACCTGCTCGGGATCCGGAAACTCGGCGAATCGCGAAGCCAGGAAAATCACCGCATCGAGCACCTTGGCGGCAGCCATCGAGTCGTTTTGAATCAGTGCGATATTGTCCGGAAATTGGGCTTCCTTCAAAGAGTATCCGCCGACGATATCGACCTCGTTGATGCTCGTCTCTACCTTCAGCTCTGGCACAAGCTCACCCAGCTTGACGACATTCGACAACAGGCAGTTGGCGTTACGCATGACATTACTGCCCGTGAGCTGTTCCGTGTAACTGGCCATGAACTGCTCGGTTGGCAGACTCTCCTGCTTCGCCAGTATCCCGTTGGCCTGCGACCTCATGACATCCGGCAGCCCTTTGGCCATCTGCTCGTTCAAAGAGCGCATCATGTCCGGCGTCGAGGCCGTGGCCTGCGTACCACCCGTCGCAACGCCGGGACGAAAGCCAAAGAACTCGGCAATCGCAATGAACAGGCGCATCAGGATGCCATGTTTCTGCGGTTCCTCATGGCGTGCCAAGCGCTGCGCCGACTCGCTGGTTTTCACCTGTGCGCAATCGCTGCTCTCGTTGACAGGGTCCAGGCTGGCGCCACATACCCAACTGGTTGAAACCGATTCGATCATTGTGCAAACCTCATCTTGCAGCATCGTTTGGCTTGGGGAGAAGACCGCTCCCACACCTGCAAGAACAGATGTCTTCTCCGAAGTGTCTTGCCTCCAACATGACGGAAGCTGAGCGAACGATACCGCCGCTACACCTCAGGCCCCATCAGCCCTTATCGCCTTTTTTGCACTTTTCGGCGTTGGTGTGCCGGCACGGTATTCGTTGATGCACAAGCATGAATAAGCCGCAAGAGCCTGAACCCTTGCGGCTTGGAACATTCTTCAAGGAACCTGACGTGCTCAGGCCATGATGCCTGCAGCCCTTAGCCCTTGATTGTCATTGCGCAGGATTTCCTGGATCAGCTGGCGCACCTGATCGATCATCTTCGCCAGGTCATCGGTACAGCGCTGGAATAGCTCCTTCTGGTTGCCGGCAACCGCCGCCGCAAGCTCCTGCTCCTTGGCCCAAGTATCCTGCAGGGACTTGACCCCTTGGGCGATGCCCGTAGCGCAGGCGGCGCTACTCTGGGCCACGCCATTGAGCGTGTGCAGCCTGGTGTTGCGGGCGTCGATCGCGTTCTGCAGATGCTTGACCTCGATACGGTTCTCGGCGATCAGCTTTTTCGAAGCCATCGCCAGCTCGCCGGGCTTGGCATACTCGGCAGCATGGCTGGCTTGTTCCAGGCCCTTGATGGTCCGCGCATCTCCCAGGTTCTTGAGCATGCCGGTGCTGCCACGGGTCAGGGTGAACATACCCAATGCACCACTGACGGCCGCCGAGGCGAACAGCGCATTGCTGGCGGTCCTCATCCAGCCGATCTGCTCCTTGCTCGCCAGCACGCCGACTTCGGCCTGGGTCCTGCGCCCCTGGGCGTTGCCGTCGCGCACCTGCATGGCGGCTCGGAGAATGGCCAGCAGGCTCTCCAGGTCCTGGCTGCAGGGCGTGGCCTGCGGCGTATCCAGGCTCACCCGCCCCTGCTTCTCGGCAAATACCGCCCTCGCGCTTGCGCAGGGCATGGCCAGCATCGCCCACAGCGGCTGCCCAGCCTTCTGCCCCTCGGTGACCGGCAGTTGGGCATCCATGCGAGACGAATGATCGATAGTGGAAATGGACAGACTCATGATTGACTCCTTGATCAGGCAATGACGTTTCGGCACGCGATATCGGCGCAGGCCTTGCTACGGTTGTTCAACAGTTCCAGCAGTTGCTCGAAGCGTTGCTCCTTCCCTGCGAGGAGTTGTTCAAGCGCCTTGGCCAACTGCTCGAGAAAACTGTGTCCCTGGTCCAGCAGCAGGCGCATTTCCGCCAGTTGAGCCTCGCTGCGCAGTGCCAGCCCCTGCATGATCGAACTGGCCACCTCCCCGGTGCAGGACAGCGTGGTGCCCCCGATGGAGACGACGTTCTGGATATTCTGGACCACCGACTGTACTGTCTGCGCGACCTTGCCACTCGCCTTGCCGGCCACCCGAGCGGCGACCACCACGAGGCTGCCGCCGCAGGTCAGCACTACCGAGGCCAGCGCCAGGGCGACTTCCACCGCCATCAGCATCGGCCCGAGGTACTTCATCACTTCCTTGGAGATGTGTCCGTCCTCGGCGGCCTGGTTCAACGACATGGACACCACGCCCATGACGCCACCAGCGATCATCAGCGCGCCCGCGACGGCGCCCAGACCGGTCGCGACCATGACGGTCCCCACCACGATAGACACGATGGCTGCGGCCCAACCAAAGACCTTGGCGAACACGCCCGCCGTGCCGGCGTCCTGGTGCCGCTGGGCAACCTCCTCCATCTTCTGCGCGTTGAGCGCCATCTGCTGGCGGTTCTGTTCGGTGAGCTGACGTACCTGCTGCAGGTTCAGCTCGGTCTGGCGAGCACCCAACTGGCTCAGCATTTCGGTGAGGCGGATATCCAGTTCGGCGTCGGAGATGTCCCCGGCGAGTTGGCCGAGGATCAATGCACCGACATCAGGTACCGCGACCAGCACCGGTTGCATGAGACCTTCAGCATCGATCAGCTTTTCGAGTACCAGCCCCTGTTGCTGTCCCGTCGCCAGTGACGCTGGAGGATCCAGCCGGACGCTCATGTCTGGCTTGGTCGTTGTGGCTGCAGACGGTGTGCCGGTCTCGCCGGGCAACTGGATCGCCATGGCCGGCAGCGGCGATTGCGATTCGATTTCAGCCGGCATCAGGAGCAGTTGCTCCACAGCCAGAAGCTCAGTTCGCATGACGTGCGTCCTCCTTCTGCTGCAGGGCCTCGAGCAGCACCTGTGCCTGGCCTGCCAGAGCGGCATGCTCACTGTCCAGCGCCAGGATCTGCGCCTGCTCGTAACTGCTGCGCGCCGAGGCAAGGTCGCCCAGGTGCTGGTGGCATTGCGCGGCATGGAAGGTGAAACGCGGGTCCTGCGGCGCGAGCATCGCGCCATAGGCATAGGCCGGCAATGCGTCCTGGTAGCGCTCGAGGGCCTGGTACGCACCTGCCACCCCCAGAAACGCCCGGGGGTCATAATGGTCGAGCGCCGCCAACCCCTTGAACAGCGTCAGCGCATCGTCCAGCCGACCCGCCTGGTAGAAGTTGAATGCCTGGGCATAGAGCGTTTCCAGTTGCGCCGCGCAGACTCCGCGCAGCATGGCGAAGGTACCGCCATCGCCGAAGAAGCGCTCGATCGCATCGACATTGTTGGCATCGGCATCGTGGCCGGCCACCTGTTGTACTGCCATCATCACCTACCTCAGTTCTGCAGAATCTTGGACAGCATCGAGAACCAGGTCTCGACGAACTTCATCATCACCTCGGTGGAGGTGGTGTACCGCGACCCCACATCGTTGAGCAGGGTGGTCTGTTCGGTCACCTTGTCGTTGACGATGCGGGTTCGGTCGCTCAATGCCTGGGAGAAATTGGCCAACGGGTTGTTGTCCTTGTCCCAGGCGTACTGCGTTTTCAGGTCGGTCATCGGTCCACTGACCTTTTGCAGGCGGCTACCGCTTTCAGTCGACGAAGTGGCAGATTGCGTGCCCTCGAGGAAGTGCCGCACCGTGACGATCCCTGAGCCGTTGAAGGCGGGCTTGAACGTGTCCAGGCTCGAGAGCAGTCGGCGTTCGGCGCTCTTCTCCCAACTGTCCGCATCGAGGTCGTAGAGCTTGCGGTCGAAGAGGTTGAAACCATCGTCTTCCAGCTTGAAGGTGCCCTTGTCGGCCATCACCACGTTGACCTTCGACTGGATCACGCTGAAGATCTTCAGCTCCGCCGTGAGGCACTTGAGCTGCTCGCTGAGCTCGGTGCGTTCGGCCTTCTGCTTGCGCATGCGCAGGCCCATCGCCGCCATCACCAGCTCGTCCATGCGCAGGCGCTCGCCCAGGTTCTGCAACTGCAGAGGCGCGCCCGGTAACCAGCTGGCATAAGCCTCAAGCAGTTGGCTCACTGCATCAAAATGCTGGTCGGACAGTGGTTGCGACAGCAGGTTGTCGAAGTAAGGGCGATTTGCCGCCAGCTGCGCCTGCCCTTCGGGCCCCAGCAGCGCCTCGATGGCCGGCCAGCGCAGCTCCCGGCTCAGCGGCTGTCCTTGCCCATCAACGGCTACGATGCCTTTTTGGTCCAGAAGCGACTCCAGCCTCTGAATGTCCACCCAGATGTCCGGCGGTGCGACACGGTCCACGTACGGCAATGGGACAGGGCGACTACTTGATTCAATAGAACTGCTCATCATCTGTATCCGGTTGGCCAGGTACCCTTCTTGGCGCAAGGCCGGGGTACATGCAGATGAAGTCTATTGAGGGGCGAGCGGCCGCTCCGTCAGGCCCGGCCGCGATTTTGTAGTTTATGGGTACGGAATCTGACGCCAGCATGGCGTCAGCCGATGCGCCCCAGTGGCTGGATGTTGATCTGCGTGGTGAGCTCCTGGAATGACAACACCGGCAGATCGAAATAGATGCCCTCGACCAGCTTGCGCACATAGCGGCGGATATCCATCGACACCACCAGCACGGGCCTGGCCTGAACATCCTGCAGATCGCCCACCACGGCTTTCACCTGGGCGAGAAAGGCGTCGCTCTGCGCCGGCTCCAGGGCCAGGTAGCTGCCGGCGCTGGTCTGGCGGATACCATTGCGGATCATCTCCTCGGCCGCCGGGTCCAGCAGGTAGGCCGGCAGCAGGTTGTGGCCGCTGGCGTACTTGTAGCAGATGTAGCGCTTGAGGCTGCTGCGCACGTATTCGGCCAGTTGCACCACATCCTTTTCCTTCTGCCCCCATTCCACCAGCGCCTCGAGGATCGAGCGCATGTTGCGGATCGAGAGGCCTTCGCCCACCAGCCGCTGAAACACCTCGGTGATGCGCTGCAACGGCAGGATGCGCTGCACCTCCTTGACCAGCTCGGCATAGCCCTGCTCCATCTGTTCCAGCAGGTAGCGGGTCTCCTGGATGCCGATGAAGTCCCCGGCGTACTCGCACAGTACCTGGGACAGGTGCCAGGCGAGCACCTGGTCGATCGCCAGGAAGGCGCATCCGGCGTGCTCCAGGCGCTCGCGCTGGGCCTGTTCCACCCATAGCTCCGCACGCCCTGGCCGCAGGGCTTCGCCTTCCTCGTAGGGCACGCCGATGAGCGCCAACTGGCTGGGCTTTTCCTGGACCAGCAGCCGCTCCGGCATCAGCCTGCCACGCGCCACCGGCACTTCCTGCAACAGGATGCGGTACTCGCCGGGGCCGAGCGCGCGGGTGAAACGTAGGCGGATACCGGGAAACGGCACGCCATGATCCAGGTAAAGCGCCTGACGGACCCGCGCCAGCTCCTCATTCAGCGAGGCGGCCTCCAAGGCGGCTTGCAGGCCGCTGTCCACATCGATGAGCAAGGGCACCGTCAGGGCGAACGCTTGCGCGTCAGCGGTCGTCTTCGCCTTGCCGGGTGGCTTGAGCGTGGGCGCACCGGCGCCATTGGCCAACAGCGCCGGTAGGCCACCGCTCTGCTGCCGGCCATTCTCCTCGATGCGCCGCTGGCGGTTTGCCCACCAGCCACCGCCACCGACCAGCAGTGCCAGAAGGAAAAAAGTAATCGTCGGAAAACCCGGGATGATGCCGAACAGCGCCAGCAGCGCGCCGCCAATCATCAGGGCCTTGGGTTGCGCCATCACCTGGCTGCCGATGTTCGCCCCCAGGTCGCGGGACCCTTCGCCATCGCGAGTGACGATGATGCCCGCGGTAATGGCGATCAGCAGCGCCGGCACCTGGCTGACCATGCCGTCGCCCACGGTAAGCACCGCGTAGAGCTGCAAGGCATCCCCCGCCGTCATGCCCTTCTGCATCACGCCGATGGCAAGGCCCGCCAGCAGGTTGACGACGATGATCACCAGCCCGGCGATGGCATCGCCCTTGACGAACTTCATCGCCCCGTCCATGGCGCCATACATCTGGCTGGCCTTCTCCACCTCGCCACGACGTTCGCGGGCCTCGTTGACATCGATCACCCCGGCGCGCAGGTCGCCATCGATGCTCATCTGCTTGCCCGGCATGGCGTCGAGGGAAAACCGCGCGCTGACCTCCGCCACTCGCTCGGCGCCCTTGGTGATGACCAGGAACTGCACGATGGTGATGATCAGGAACAGGATGCAGCCCACCACCAGGTTGCCGCCCACCACGAAGTCGCCGAAGGTCTGCACGATCTGCCCGGCGTCGGCCTCCAGCAGGATCATCCGCGTGGTACTGATCGACAGCGCCAGGCGAAACAGCGTGGTGACCAGCAGCACCGAGGGGAACACCGAGAAGTGCAGCGGCGAGACGACGTACACCGACATCATCATCAGCACCACGGCGATGGTCATGTTCAGGGCGATCAGCAGGTCCAGCAGCAGCGGCGGCAACGGCAGGATCATCATGAACACCACCGCCAGCAGCATCACGGCCAGCATCAGGTCCTTGCGCGCGCCAATATGGCCGAGCATCCGGGTCAGGGTGTTCATGAGCGGTCCTTGCGTCGCAGGTACTCGGCGAAGGTGACCTGTGCCTGTTCCTGCCGGCCCGCCATCTGCTGCGCCTCGCTCAGGCACAGCCATAGGGATGCCTGCTGCTCGCCGGCGTCACGCAGCGCCAGGCATTGCTGCTCGGCACGCGCCCAATCGCCCAGCTCGAGTGCCGCCACTACCGAGGCGCGCCGTCCGGCGAAATGATCGGGCTCAACCCGCAGCAGCACCTCCAGCAGGGTTTGCGCGCCTCCAGGTCGACCACATCGCAGGTGCAGCCAGGCCAACAGCTGCAGGACATCACGCTGTTCAATCGTCAATTGCATCTATTCATACCTTGAGCAGAAGGGTCACGTAGCACGCCAGCATGTGCCGGTCGGCCAGCAATGCTTGCAGCAGTACCGCCGCCTGGTGGTCCTCGCGGGCCTGGGTGTTCAGGAGTTGCTCCACCAGGGAGCCCAGTGTCGTGGCGAAACGCTGCGGGTCGTACAGGGCTCGCAGCTCGTGTTCGGGAGTGGCGTACGACAGGCGCAGGCGTGCCATCTGCTGCTGCGGGTAAAGGTCACGCAGATGAGCCTGCACGGGTTGTCCCGGCATCGGCAGCGGTTCGCCCGCCGAGCGAGGAAGCGCTGTATCAGCTGCCAATGACGGCAGCCACAGGTCATGGAGCTGCCCGGCTCGCTCGATCACTCTCATGCCGCGAGCACTTCGGCGCGCACCCGCGACAGCAGCCGGTAAGCTTCATGCAGGACCGGTTCGCTCACCCGGCGCTCATCGAGGCTGGCCAGCAACACAAGACGTTCGTCAGGCAGCAGGCCGCAACGCAACTGCAGGCCAGACGTCTGCTGGTCATGGACCTGCCTGAGCGCACTCGACATGGCGTGCTCGAACAATGCTCCCTGTACGGTAAAGCCCAGCCAAAGCGTCAACTGCCCCCCCAGCCGCTCGAACTGCAGGACACCGATATCCGCCAGATCCAGGCGTAGCAACGTTCCCGGCGCATACGGCAGAACCACTCCCTGATCGCGGCAGAACCGGGCGATGGCGTCAGCACAAGAATCCATGCTCATTCCTCCTGCACACCTCGCAACGACACCTCCTCCTCGTCAATGACCAGGTCCATGGTCAACTGACAGACCGCCAGCAGATGTTCGCGCTGGGCCTCTTCGCTGAATACCTGCAACGGCAACAGGCGAATGATCCGCCTCAGTTCACGCAGACAGTGAACACGTTGAGCGCCAGGGGCGAGCGGCAGCGCGGCGAGCAGGCGCAGGATGTCCTGCTCGGTGACCCAGCGCTTGTCGATCAGCGCCAGCAGGTCGCTGACCAGGTCAGAAGGCCCGTACGCCACTGGGCTCTCCGGCAAGCTGGCGGAACAGCGCGACCGTATCGCCTTCCAGTTTCTTGAGGGCCTGCACCAGCTTCATGTCACTGATGACCTGCTGCAGCTGGTTGCTGTCCAGGTACGAGGACGGCCCACTGATATGACTGGCCAGGCCGTTGAGCATGAACTGGGCGATATCGCCGATGGCAGCGTCGCCGAAGCGTGTCCGCAGGTCATCCCAGGCGTGCCTGAGCCCACGATAACCGCACAGGAAGTCGCGATAAACCTCGCGCAGCGCGGCCACCTCGGCGACACCCTGCTCCTGGGTCGCCTGGGCCAGCGGACCGATCTCGATCCCCAGCGCGATCGCCTGGCCCTGTGTTTGCGCCATGCTTGCCATGGCCTGGTCCAGCTTGCCGAGCACACCGCTGCCATCAGCCGTCTTGCCCAAGGTGTCGCGGGCATAGGCCAGGGCCAGGTAGCGATGGCAGGCCTCGGCGGAAAAACCATCCAGGCGTGCTTCCAGCTCTCCCGACGTCAGGTTTGGATGGTGACGCAACCAGGCCACCAGTTCATCCAGGGCGCGACGCTGGACGTCCGGCACCTTGGCCAGCATCTCCTCGGCCGCCTGGCCCGTCTGCAGCCCATGCTGGCGCGCATCGGTGACGCGGCTGCGGGTACTGAGCCGGGCATTGGCCAGCGACGAGAAGGCCATCGACACCTCCTCCGCCATCTCGGCCTGCTGCCCCATCGGGGTCACTTGCCGCGCCTGAAGGGTTGCCTGCGTCCCCCAGCCACCCTCCATGGCTACCCTCGGGTCAACCCGGGCAAAGCCGATGACTTCGCTCATCCCCACCTCACATCGAAATAAATGAATGAGCGGCATGCTAGAGGCAAGCCAACCGCCGCACTGTCAGCATCGGGCGCTTCTTTTTAGCTGGCCGGCGCGCGCAACACGTAGCGACCGGCATCTAAAAACATGCGACTCACAGTGAAATCCGTCTCCGGGCAGACTCCCTAGAATGCTCGCCTTCATTCACGCACCCACATCGTTCCCATGTCGCCATCGCTGCTCCAGATTCCCCAGACCCTGAAGTCTGCCGTGAACGGCGCCACCCTGGTCCAGGTCAACGGCAAGGTCTCCCAGGTCACCGGTACCCTGATCCGTGCGCTGGCGCCCGGGGTGCAGGTGGGCGAACTGTGCCAACTGCGCAGGCCCAACCATGAGCAGACGCTGCTGGCCGAGGTCATCGGCCTGCAACAGGACCAGGCGTTGCTCGCCCCTCTGGGTGACATGCAGGGCCTTTGCACGCGCACCGAGGTCTGCCCGACCGGGAGCATGCATCGCGTGGGCGTGGGGGATCATTTGCTGGGAACAGTGCTCGACGGCCTCGGCAACCCGCTCGACGGCAGCATGCCGGCCACACCGCAAGCCTGGTACCCGGTGCACCGGGATGCGCCGGCGCCCTTGAGCCGCAAGCTGGTCGACACACCCTTGAGCCTGGGCATCCGTTGCATCGATGGCCTGCTCACCTGCGCCGAAGGGCAACGCGTCGGCATCTTCGCGCCTGCCGGCGGCGGCAAGAGCACGCTGCTGGCCTCGCTGCTGCGCAACGCGCAGGCCGACGTGATCGTCCTCGCCCTGATCGGCGAACGTGGCCGCGAGGTGCGCGAGTTCATTCACCATGAGCTCGGCGAACAGGGCCTGCGCCGTGCAGTGCTGGTAGTCGCCACGTCAGACCGTCCGGCGATGGAGCGGGCCCGGGCGGGCTTCGTCGCCACTACCGTGGCCGAGTATTTCCGCGACCAGGGCCGCAAGGTCCTGTTGCTGATGGACTCGCTGACCCGCTTCGCCCGTGCCCAGCGGGAGATCGGCCTGGCCGCCAATGAGCCGCCTACCCGGCGCGGCTTTCCGCCGTCGGTGTTTGCCCAGTTGCCGCGCCTGCTCGAACGTGCCGGGCACTCGGACAAGGGCTCGATCACCGCGCTCTACACCGTGCTGGTGGATGGCGACGACCTGAACGAGCCGATCGCCGAGGAAACCCGCTCGATCCTCGATGGCCATATCGTGCTGTCGCAAGCGCTGGGAGCGGCCAACCACTACCCGGCCATCGACGTGCTGCGCTCGGTCAGCCGGGTCATGCACCAGGTGGTCAGCCCTGCCCACCGCGCCGCCGCCAGCCAGTTGCGCCAGTGGCTGGCGCGCTATGAAGACGTCGAGCTGCTGCTACGGGTCGGCGAGTACACCCGAGGCCAGGACCCGGCCGTGGATCAGGCCATCGACAAGCGCGACGCCATTCGCGGCTGGCTGTGTCAGGCGCCGCACGAGCGCAGTTCACTGCAACAGAGCCTCGAACAACTGCTGGAGATCGCCCGGTGCCCTTGACCGCCCTGTTATCCATCAAACAACGCCGGCTGCAACGGGCCGAGCGCGAAGCGCGCACTCAGCAGGCACGCTTGCAGGCGGCCCAGGCGGACAAGGCGCAATCGGTCGAGGCGCACCTGGCGTATCGGCGGTGGGCTCTCGAGGAAGAGCAGCGTCTGTTCGATGCGCAGGTGGGCCGCCTGACCAACCTGCATGGCCTGGAACACTGGCGTCGACAGGTCGGTCTGCTCGGTGAGCGCGAAGCGAGCCTGCGTGGACAGGTGGTGGCCTGCGAGGACGCGCTGATGCGCCAGCACTCGGCACGCCAGCAGGCGCAAGCGAAGCTCGCCAAGGCCAGCCAACAGTTG
Source organism: Pseudomonas sp. BW16M2 (assembly GCF_014268865.1). Taxonomy (NCBI): domain Bacteria; kingdom Pseudomonadati; phylum Pseudomonadota; class Gammaproteobacteria; order Pseudomonadales; family Pseudomonadaceae; genus Pseudomonas; species Pseudomonas sp. BW16M2. The sequence goes on from NZ_JABWRI010000022.1 coordinate 75,108, forward strand.
GACAGTTTCAAGCAGTTGCACGAGCAAGCTTCCCGGCAAAACGCTCGGCGCACAGAGCACAGCCAGGATCTCGAAGTGGAAGAGCGCCATGCCCAGGGAGGATCGCCATGCTGAACACCCTGCCTGCCCCTGCACTGCCGGACAACCCATTGCCTGACACGCCTGGACCTGGACCTGGGCCTTGCAACGAGCAGCGACTGTTGTTCGAACACCTGCTGGAAGCTCCACGGCTCAAGCGCAGGGCACCGCAGGATACTGGCCATCGGCCCGCCCGGGACCAAGCCAGGCCTGAACGCCCTATCACCCCGGTAGTCCTGAACATGGCTGCCTTGATCGAAAAGTGCCCGCCCGCCTGCGCAGCAGAACGACCTGCGCTGATCGAGGATGTCATCGAACGCCCCCTTCCAGAGCTCATGCCAGCGATACCTGATGTAGCCGAGCCAATCTCATTGACCGAGGCAAGTCGTGCCGAGGCGGGCCCTCAAACCGTCCACGACAGTACCGACAACGTGCCGGATCGTCTGCTACCCAGTGATATCGACCCAATCCTTGCGCCCCCTGCCCCATCGAGCGAGCGCACCCTGATCGACAGGGTCCTGCCATCAACTGTCGTTGCCCCCGTCCAGGATCTGCAGACGCTTGTGGAGCGCCTGCAATTGCAACTGTTCGGCAGCAGGACTGGAACCCGCGAACAGGCCCTGTTGCAGGTGCAGTTACCTCAACTGGGCCATGTCGAAGTACGCATGAACCATGTGAGCGCTGGCCTGCAGGTAGAGATACAGGCCGCGCCGGTTAGCCTGCGGCAATTGCAGGTGGCCGGCACGGACCTGCTTGAACGCCTGCAACGACTCGATCCCGCACAGGCGGTCAGCCTCGGCTTCGGCGCAAATGGCGACAGCCAGCAAGGCTCGCGCAACAAGCGCCATGTAGAGGACGAAGGCTGGCCTGAACCATGAGTACATCGAACTTGCCTGCCACCCACACCCAGGAACTGCGCTTGCAGCAGTTACTGAGCCATCGCCAACTCCATTATGCCGACGATCACGGGCAGGTCTCGCTGAGTGTCAGCGCTCCCGGCGATGACCTGGATCTGGTCGTGCTGATCGATTGGCACGGCGTGCCGGCTCGCCTGCTGTGTCGTCAGCAGAAGCTGGCACAATGGTTCGCACCGCAGTTGCAGGCAGCCGACTTCGCCAGTCTCCCCTGCGCGCTGCAGCTGGCGGTGCTGCAACGGGATACCCCTCGCCTACCCAGCCTGCAATGCCTGGGCATCGAGCCGGCAGGCGCCATCGAGCGCTCAGCCGGTCTGCAGGTGACGCTGAGAAGCGCGCAAGGCCTGCTGCCCTGCTGGGTACAAGGCGACAGCGAGCACCTGCTGGCGGCCTTGCCACGGCGTCCACTGCGCGAACGCCTGAACATCCAGCTCAACCTCTCGCTGCAGTGGCGCCCCCTCGAATTGACGTTGCACGACCTGCGCGACCTGGGCACGGGCGACATCCTGCTGCTGCCTGCCGGCACGCCAAGTTCCCCGCGACTGCTGGGCGTACTCGATGGCCAGCCCTGGGCCGAACTGCAACTCGACGACACACACCTGGAGCTAATCCGCATGCACGATACGCCACCTGTGACCGACACCACGCTGGACGCGCTGGAGCAACTGCCCATCCCGGTCAGTTTCGAAGTCGGTCGCCAGACTCTCGACCTGCACACACTGTCGACCCTGAAGCCTGGAGCGCTGATCGAACTGCACAGCCCGCTGGATGCCCAGGTGCGCATCCTCGCCAACCAGCGCTGCATCGGCACTGGCCTGCTGGTACAGATCGACGGCCGCCTCGGGGTGCGCGTCGACCGCCTGCTGGAACAGCAACCGACATGATCCAGCTGCCGGACGAACTGAGCCTGATCCTCGGCCTGGCGCTGCTGTCGCTGGTGCCCTTCATCGCGGTCATGGCCACCTCGTTCCTGAAGATGGCCGTGGTCTTCTCGTTGCTGCGCAATGCCCTGGGCGTCCAGCAGATCCCGCCGAACATGGCCCTGTATGGCCTGGCGATCATCCTCAGTATCTACGTCATGGCCCCGGTGGGCATGGCCACCTACGACTACCTGAACGGCCACGAGACCAGGCTCGACGATGCCCGTTCGGTCGAGCGCTTTCTCGACGAAGGCATGGCGCCGTTTCGCGCCTTCCTCGACGGCCAGGTCAACCAGCGCGAGCGCGCCTTCTTCCTCGATAGCGCCCGCCAGCTATGGCCCAGCCAGTACGCCGAACGGGTCGATGGCAACAGCCTGCTGGTGCTGCTGCCGGCGTTCACCATCAGCGAGCTGAGCCGGGCCTTCGAGATCGGCTTCTTGATCTACCTGCCGTTCATCGCCATCGACCTGATCATCTCCAACATCCTCCTGGCCATGGGCATGATGATGGTCTCGCCCGTGACCATCTCGCTGCCCTTCAAACTGCTGCTGTTCGTCCTGCTCGACGGCTGGGGGCGACTTTCCCATGGCCTGGTGCTGAGCTACGGAGGCTGACATGGGCAGTACCGAAGTCCTGCACTTCGCCAGCCAGTCGCTGTGGCTGGTGCTGGTCCTGTCGCTGCCGACGGTGCTGATGGCCGCGCTGGTCGGTACCCTGGTTTCCCTGGTGCAGGCGTTGACCCAGGTGCAGGAGCAGACCCTCGGCTTTGTCGCCAAGCTGGTGGCGGTGGTCGTCACCCTGTTCGTCACCGCCGACTGGATGGGCGGCGAGTTGTACCGCTACACCGATCTGGTGCTCAACCGGATTCCCTCGGTGCGATGACGGTCCAGACGCTTGAACAGATGTTGCTAGGCTTCAGCCTGATCCTGCCACGGCTGTTCGGCTGCTTCCTTATGCTGCCGATCCTCGGCAAGCAGGTGCTGGGCGGCGCGCTGGTGCGCAATGGCGTGGCCTGTTCGCTAGCGCTGTTCATCTACCCCTGCGTGGCCGGCACCCTGCCTGCCGACCTGGACGGGTTGCAGTTGGGGCTGCTGGTCGGCAAGGAGGTGCTGCTCGGCGTGCTGCTCGGCTTTGTGGTGGTCATCCCGTTCTGGGCCCTGGAGGCCTGCGGCTTTCTCATCGACAACCAGCGCGGCGCCACCCTGGCCTCCACCCTCAACCCGCTGCTGGGCAGCCAGACCAGCCCCACCGGCGCGTTGCTGGCGCAGACCCTGGTTACCCTGTTCTTCACCGGCGGCGCCTTCCTGGGGCTGCTGGGGGCGCTGCTGGGCAGTTATGCCAGCTGGCCGCTGACAAGTTTCTACCCGCACATCGCCAGCCAGTGGAACACCTTCTTCCTCGCCCAGTTCGACTACCTGCTGCGCCTGTGCGCACTGTTCGCCGCGCCGTTGCTGATCGCCATGTTCCTCGCCGAATTCGGCCTGGCCCTGGTCAGCCGCTTCGCGCCGTCGCTGAACGTGTTCATCCTGTCCATGCCGATCAAGAGCCTGGTCTGCAGCGCGCTGCTGGTGCCGTACCTGTTCCTGCTGATGACACTGGCCGAGGATCAGGTGTTCATCGCGCTGGCCAAGGTACGTCTGCTCGGTCCGTTGCTGGAGCAACCATGAGCAGCGAAAAGACCGAACAGCCCACACGGGCGAAGCTGCGCGATGCACGCAGTAACGGCCAGGTGGCCAAAAGCAAGGAACTGGTCTCCACGGTGCTGATCCTGAGCCTGGTTGCTTTGCCCATGGCTTTCCCCGACTACTTTCTCGGGCACCTTGGTGAGCTGATGCTGCTGCCCGCGCCCTTGCTCCACCTGCCCTTTCGCCAGGCGCTGGAGCTGATGCTGGAGCAACTGCTGCATGAATTGCTATGGCTCACCCTGCCGTTCCTGCTGACGGCGGTGCTGGCGGCCCTCGCCGGCAATCTGCTGCAGACCGGCTTCGTGTTCAGCGGCCAGTCGCTGGCACCGGACCTTAAGAAGGTCAGTCCGCTGGAGGGGATGAAGCGGATCTTCTCGGTCAGAAACCTGCTCGACTTTCTCAAGTCATCGCTCAAGGTGTTGCTGCTGGGCGCACTGGTGCTCGGCCTGCTCGGCGACCACCTGCGCACGCTGCTGCGGGTGTCGTCGTGCGGCATCGAATGCATCCTGCCGTTGCTGGGCAACCTGATGGGCCAGCTGATCGGGGTCTGCGCCGTGGGTTTCATGGCGATCTCGGCGGCCGACTATGGCCTGGAGCGTTGGCAGCATCTGAAACAGCTGCGCATGAGCAAGGAGGAGGTCAAGCGTGAACACAAGGAAATGGAGGGGGCCCCGGAGCTCAAGCGCGAGCGTCGCAAGCGCCACCGCGAGATGCAGAACGGCACGCTGCGCGCGGATGTCAGGCGCTCGTCGGTCATCGTCGCCAATCCGACCCATATCGCCGTGGGCCTGCGCTATCGGCCCGGGGAAACGCCTTTGCCGCTGGTCACCCTCAAGTACACCGACGAGCAGGCGCTGTTGGTTCGACGGATTGCCGAAGAGGAAGGGATACCGGTGCTCGAACGTATTCCCCTGGCCCGGGCGCTGTTCGCCGCCAGCCGGGTGGAGCAGTACATTCCGGGCGATTTGATCCAGCCGGTGGCCGAGGTGATCCGTTGGTTGCAGGCGCAGGAAGAGATGGCGTAGATAACGCAAACCACAGGGATCGCGCCAGACTCTAGAAATTGAGCAAGACAGTTGCTCCCACAGGTCCTGGACAATGGAGATGGGAGAGCTAGACCAGGATCCCTCGCTGCGGCAATGGTCGGCGCACAGGCAAGGTATCTGCGCCATCCCCTGCAGGCGTCCGTGCAGGCTGGCGAAGCTGTGTCCAGAACACCTGGAGCAACGCATCGCGCTCCTGATCATCGCGGATCGCCCGCTTGGCTGCGGCCAACACAGCTTCGTTCATGGCGCTTCAGCCTCATCATCAAGGTGCCGTTGCGTCAGCGCCCGCTGCAACGCGGCCAACTGCCCGTCGATACTGGCATCGACCACGCAACCTTCGGTCTCCAGGCGACAACCACCTCGCGCAAGCCGGGCATCGGCGCGAATCTCGACAGGCCCCGCCTCGGGAAACAGCATCAGTACTTCATCGAAGCGCCGGCGAACCTCAGCCAACTGATCCGGAGCAACGTGCAGGAGCAGTGCCTCCCGTGGCTGGACCCGCGCCAGCGCCTGACGGGTCGCGGCCAATGTCAGCTCGATATCGGGGTATTCGCCCAGCACCTTGCACACCGCCTGCTGCACCACCTCGCTCATATGCCGGTCGGCCCGACGATAGAATTCGGCACAACGCAAATGCGTCCGGTGCAACAACGCCGCCTGTTCGACGGCGGCCGTCTGCAACCCGATCTCCCGCCCGAGTCGCTGATGCTCCTCGAGCACAGCATCGGCCCGGGCGTCGATGTCTCGGGCACGCTGATGGGCATGTTCGGTCAATGCGTCGGCATCGAGATACCGCTGGTAGTCAGCGCTGCGCACTACGGTCTGGCTCGGGTCGAGCAACGGCCGGGCATCGATTAACTCAATAAATGGCAACATTCCGGGCTCCTGTCTCGGGCCACTTTCAGGCAAAGGGTTCGGGCCAGGTCGCGTTGTTCATCGTCCATCGGCCAAGTTGGCACAGCAGTCCTGCCTGGCAGGCGCAGGGCCAGGCGCCGAGAGAACCCTGGATCGACCTCGCCGCATGCCTGCAGCCAGAATGCCAAGCCACAACCGGGCAGATACGCATCCAGGTCACCGGCTGGCAATACCTGTTGCCAGCCGGCAGGCCAAGGGCCGATGACCAGGGCCCACTTTTCCAGGCAATAGCGAAGGTCCTGCGAGTCGAGCGCCTGGCGCAACCGCGTCTGACCTGGAGGGTCAAGTACCTGCTTGATAGCCTGCCCATGCAGCAGGCCACCCAAACTCGCCAACACCCGCGCCAACGCCGGCTGCGAAAAAAGGGCCAGGCTACCGAGTCGTTCTGGCAGGTCGAACGGCTCGCACAGCTCCAGCACCGACATCAGCCAGCCGTTGACCTCGCGACTCTCCCGCCAGTACGGCAAGGCCTGGGCCATCTGATCCAGCACTTCGGGACAATGGGTCAAGTGCAGGTAGTGCGCCGGGCAGTAGCGAAACTGGAACTCGGTCATGCTCGCTGACGCCACCACAGGTACTGCGCCAGGTTGCTCAGCACCAGCACCCCGAGCAGCACGCCCAGCAGCGCCACTAGGCGCCAGCGCGAGCCTTCCAGAACCTGCACCGACAACAGCGTGACATGGCGCAGGCCCGCCAGCGGTTGACGCGCCTGGTTCGACGGCACCAGCACCACACTGATACGCTCGTAGTCCAGGCCTTCGATACTGTTGCTCAACAGCTGCTTCATCTGCCCGATGTACAGGTCCAGCGCCGCATCCGCCGCGTGCTTGATGAAGATCGACGCCGACGCCGCACCGGCTTGCGGACGCAGGCCGTCACGGGGTTCCGGCAACACCACATGCACCCGCGCCACCAGCACGCCATCGATCTCCGACAGGGTCCGCGACAGCTCCTGGGACTTCACATAGGTCAGCCGCGCCTGTTCCTCCAAGGGCGAGGAGATCAGGCTGTCCCGGGGGAACACGTCATTGACCGTGGAGAACATCTCCCGCGGATAGCCCTGGCGCTTGAGCGCCGCCACCGCGTGGCCGATATCGGCCTCGTCGATCAGGATCTTCACCTTGCCGTCCTTGTCCTGGGCCTTCACCGCAGCGATGCCCTCGGTGTCCAGCACCGCGAGCATCTCGTTGGCCTCGCGCTGGCCGAGGCCGAGGTAAAGCTCGACCCGGCAGCCGCCCAGTGCCAGCACCGCCAGAAGCAGCATGCACTGCCATGATCTTTTCACAGGGCACCTACTGGGCTTTCATGAGGGTTTCGATGTTCTGCGTGGTGCGCCCCACACCCTTGGCGATCAACTCCACCTGCAGGTTGCTGCGGATCAGCGCCCAATGAGCATCCATCAGCGCCACGGGATCGCCTGTGCCAGAGACCAGGTTGGCGTGCGCGCCCTGCCTGGCCTGTGCATGTTGCTGGCTGATCTGCCCGAGCTGATGCAACAGCCCGCCCTCAAGGCTAGTGGCAGCAGCGGACAACGCCTGCTCGAACTCGGCCACCTGCCGGGCATCGACAGCCGGTGCCGACAGGGATTGCAGATCGGTGACCATCAGGGATACCTCGGCAATGCCACTCATGCTTCGCCCTTTACCGTGAAGGAGTCATTCAGCAGGTCCATCGCCATGGCGAGTACCTGCAGGTTCATTTGTTGCGTCAGTGCCAAGGACGCCTGCTCGCGGTGCTGATGTTCAACCAGGCTTGCCTGGAATTGGGCGGCGTGTTGGTCGGCGTGGGCGGGCAACGAGGTCAGTGCATCTTGCGCGGCGGACACCAGCATTGAGGTCAGCGGATTCATGCCACCACCTGGGCGCGCATGCCCTCGGCGAACCTGACCAGATCAGGGTCCTGGCTCTGTGTCATGCGTTCAAGCCGCCGTTCCAGCGCGGCCATGTAGCCCAACTGACGCTCGCACAGCGCCAGCCATGGCCCCAGGGACGGCCAGGGCGCCTGGTTGCCCTCCGCCAACGCCTCCTCGCACTGCCCCTGCCCCATCAGGCTGGCAATGCGTATCGCACAAGCGGCTTCCATCGTCGCCGGCTCACGAGCCAGCCAGTGCGCAATGGACAGCGCCTCTTCATGGTGACGATGCTCGACACCCAGCAGGCCCAGGCGAGCCAGCAGATTGTTCACGGAATGGTTCATGCTCAGAACTTCTGCAGAATGCTGCTGATGGTGTTCTTGAAGGTCTGGCCCAGCGTCGCGTCGACCTGGAAAACGTTCGACCAGATATTCGAGCGATGCCGCATGTCCGCCAGCAACGCGGGATCGTCACTTTTCTCGTTGAGCTTCTGCAGGGAGTCGAGAACCGCCTTGTTGGCCTGCTGCGCCTGCTTGACCATGCCCTCGTGGACCATGTCCATGGTGTTGCTGGTGCCGTCGTAGAAGCCGCTGCTGATGTTCGTCATTTCAGTGTTCCTCCAGTTTCTCGAGTATTTTCAAGGCTGCTACAAGGGCCGCCAGTTGTTGGTGCAATACCTGGAACTCGGGAGGTGGCAGCGGCTCCGACAACTGCCTGGCACAGGCCTGCCGTGCGTGCTCCAGCACCGAGAACATTCGCGCCTGCTTACGCGGATCACGCACCTCCCGCATGAGTTCATCCATCATCTGCCGGTCTCTCCTTCAGGTTGATCAGGTAGTTCCGGCCGCCCTTGCTCAGCGTGATCGCCTGCCGATCGATCGCCAGAATGCGAATGCCGGAGGGCATCAGAGCTCCCACTGGGTAACGGCGGTTGTCGGTCAGCGTCACGTAGGGTTGACGCCCCAGCGAGACGCCTCGAACAGGGAAATCGAGTTTCGCGGGTGCAGGTGCCCTGCCCTCGTTGACCAACCGTAACGATGGGTGGTCGCCGAATGCCTCGCGGTACTGTCGCTGCAGGTTCTGGTAGTTCTGAACCTGGCGCTCGCGCAGCGCTCCGTGCAGCACCAGGGTGTGTCCCTGGTCAGTCACGCTCAAGGTGTCCTCCAGGCGCCATTCGCGCAGCAGTTGCGCCAGCCGCGTCCGGGCTTGCTCCTGGGGCTGGGACGGTCGCTCGACGGGCGCTACCACCGCCGTTGGCGTGTCCTGTGCCTCAGCGTCGGCAATCAACAATCGCGTGAGCAGCACGAGCAGCAAAAGCAACCCGGCACCCGGCACCATGAACCAGCCGTGGCGCAAGCCTGACCGAGGACGCTGCGCGGGAGGCCACTCGGCGAACATGTCGTCTTGATTGCAGAAGGCCCACTGCAGCGGACCGCAACATTGAGTCGCCAATGCCTGGAGTTCGGCCTGCGCTGCCACCTCCCGTCCATCCTGGGTGGGTGCTTCGCTCGAACCCCACTCCAGCAGGCGTACGCCACCGGCCTCGACCATCAGTACCAGGTGAGTGGCGGCAATGCCCGCATCCGCCAGCACCAGGTCGGCCTGGCCCGGATCGGTGCCGATGACCACCCGCCCAGGCATCAGGGACACCTCGGCGCCGGCATTCAAACCGCTGTAGACCCGCAGTTTCCAGGTCATGTCAGGCACGCTCGCCAAGCCCGGGGTCAATCAGCCTCGGCTCGATCAGGAACAGCCGCACCGAACGCCGGGTGTTGCTCGACTGATAGCGGAACAAGGCGCCCAGGAAGGGAATGTCACCCAGCAACGGGACCTTGCGGATGCTTTCGCTCGTCTCGTCGCGATGGATGCCGCCGATCATCAGGCTTTGTCCAACATCGACCCGGGCCAGCGTGTCGATAACCGTGCGGCTGATGGTGGGAATACCATCGGGCCCGGTGCTGTTGGGCTTCTGGCTGCCGTCCTCGATATGCAGGCTCAGGCTGATTTCCGGTCGATCCGTGCTGCGGATCAGGCGCGGCGTCATCTTCAGCAAGGTGCCGTAGGTAATGGCCTTGAGCTCGGCCACCCGCTCGCCCATCACCCGCACATAGTAGGTTTCGCTATGATCGATCACCGCCAGGGTGTTTTCCTGGGTCAGCAAGGTCGGTCGCGACACCACCTGGGCATGGCCTTGGCCCTGCATCAGGGTCACCTTGGCCAGTAGCCGGTTCAAGCCGCTACTATCGACCAAACTGCCGGATAACGTGGTTTGCGCCAATCCCGCTTGGGTACGGATGTCCATCAGTTGATGCTTGCCGATTCCAAACTGCCATTCCACGCCAAGCTCATCCAGGTGTTCGGCGTTGATATCGAGGATCGTCAGACCTACTTCGATCCGCGCCGCCGGCCGGTCCAGCGCCATGACCAGGCGCCGGTACATGGGCAGGCGCTCGGCGTGATCACGCACGATGATGGCATTGAGCGACGGTTCGGCCTGGACCACGGCCCGGCCGGCACGCACGGGCGCGCCCTCTCTCACGGACTGGCCGTCGACCGCCACCACATTGGCATCGGTCAGCACCCGGGAAAGGAGCGTGGCCACGCCTGGTACCGCCACCTTCTGGTCGCGATAGTCGATCTCGCGGTCCACGGCCACCGCATGCCGCAGCGGGATCACCTCGACGCTCAGGCTGCCACCCAGTTCATCCTGCAGGCTCGCCTGCTGCTCCAGGGCCTTGACGGTCTGCTCGACCCGATCCAGGTAACGCGGTGGCCCCGAGGCATACACCAGCCGTCCACCCGCCGCGGCACGCCAGGCAAAGCGTGAGGTCCAGCCACCACCCTCCTGGAGCGCGGCGCGCAGTTGCGGTTCGCGCACCTTGTCCAGGTGGATCAGCCGGGTCTGCACTTCGCTCGACTTGTCGACATGCAGCACCGCGCCGTCGTAGTACCAGGCCAGGTTGTAGAGCACTGCGACCTGCTCGAGAAACGCCTGCGGGTCCGGCTGCTCGAAGGTGGCGCTGACCTGGTCCCTGACCTTGTCGCTGACCACCACCGAACCCTGATAGCTGGCGGCAAAATTGGTCAGCACGTCACGCAGGTTCTCGCCCTGGGCGATGTAGTGGAACGGTTCTTCCGACCAGTCCAGCGGCTCGCCCTGGGCGACAAGACTGGCCAGCAGGGCTGCCAAACCGGTGGCAAGCGATCTCATGGCAGCCATACGCTTGCTCCCCGGGCAATCACAGGTGCTGGACCGAAACGTTGCGCACACAGACGCTTCAGCAGGGCGACCTGCACCCCAAGCACATGTTCGAGGGTGTCGACATCGCCCTGTGACACGTCGATCAAAGCCTCGAGCATCAACTCTGCGTCAGACGTCAGCGCCAACCGCTGCGGGCAATGCGCGGCCCACGCCGTGACCATGCCTAGCAGGCGCCGCAGGACCTGCTGGTCGAGACCGGCACCTTGCCCAACCACTGACGCCAGCGAACTGCGCACCATCAGCTGTGCGCCTCGCGGTTCAAGCCGCAGGCCATGGCCATCGATGCACAGGTGGTAGCCGCCAGCGTCATCGGCCAGCCAGGGCGCCATGCCCAGGCGATGGGCCAACTGCGTTGCAAGTCTGTTCATGCAGGTCTTGTCCATTCGGGCTCAGGGGGATGTCTAGCGGCGGGCGTCACTGGGCGTACAGCCGAAACGCCGGCGGTAGCTCTGGCTGAAATACGACTGGCTGGAAAAGCCGCTTTCCATGGCGATGTCGACAATGCTCATGCGCGTGTTCAGCAGCAGGTGATGCGCATGGACGATCCTGCGCTCGGTGATCCAGGCGCGTGGCGAGCAGTTGTAGAAGGAGCAGAACAGGCTCTTGAACGCCGTCAGGCCCAGCCCGAAAGCCTCGGCGTACTGGTCCAGGCGCCACTCGCGCAGGTAATGCTGCTCCATGAAGGCGTGCAGCCGATCGACATGGCGATTGCCCTGTTGCCGCAGGGCCGCCAGCAGCGTCCGCCCTTGTGCCCCGAACACCAGCAGCAACAGCAGCTCCTCCAGGCGCAGCATCGCCAGCATCGACGAGGTCCCCTCGCCTTCGAGCGCCGCCAGGCGGGTCACGCATTCCTGCGCCAAGGTGCAGGGATGAAGTCGCAAGGTATTCACACCAGGTTCGCCGCAGCGCTCGAGATGGCTCAGTTCCTGGCCGTGGCGCTGCATGAACGCCTGCACGAAATTCACGTCCAGCGGCAGCCACAGCACCTGGCACGCCTGCCATCGGGTCGCCACCAGGTAGGTGCCACGTTTGACGAACAGCAGCTCGCCGGCCTGTAGATCGATGACGTTGTCTTTTTCGCGCACGGCCAGCTCACCGGCCATGATCGCGTAGAAGCCTTCCAGACCCTGGGACGCAAAACCCGCCCCGACAACATCCAACTGCCGCCCTTGCACACACCAGTCCTCAACTGGAGAAATCCCTCTCGCACCAGGCTCACTTCCCGTAGGCCCCTTTACACACCACGTCGAAGCTCAACCGGTGTAGTCATGGCCATAGGCTACGATGCCCTCCCACGCTTGAACGCAGGGATTGTCCTCGCATGGACAGAGGCATTTCGCCATCGTTTGTAGGAAGTTCGCCGAGCTTGGCGCACAGCAGAAAGCGGGAGACCGCCAACAGCTAAAAAATGACGACAGCCTCCGATAGTCGGGCAAGCGACGCGGTCGTTACCGTGGCGGCCCCCTCCAACGAGAATTCGCCATGCCAGGCACGAACTATGACTATGCACTGACCCAGCTGTACGCGGCCTTGAAGCTGGAACCCCCTGTGGCCTTCGAGCCCGTGATCAGCCTGCGGGTAGGCACCCATGTGTGCAACGTGACCGAGCACCCTGCCGACCAGTTGCTGATGTTCATCGAACTACCCGCCACCGATGGCGTGGGCTGGGGCCAGCAGAACCTGTTCTGCCAGGACCTCTGCAAGCCCATGCTCGGGGTCGATCCGCTCACGGGCATGCACGTGCTGTGGAACCGCCAGCCCCTGGCCCAAATGGACCGCGCCATGGTGCATCACCAGCTGGAACAGCTGGTTCAGGCCGCCCACGACCTGGCCGACAGCGAAACGCCTTGAGCCGCGTTCAGCGCTGCGCCCAGATCTGCGCCTCGCTCCAGCCCAGGGCGGCAAAGTCCTCGGCGCGCAGCGAGGCCTCCTCCTCGCAGAAGAATTCATCCAACTGCGGAGGCCTGACCGCCGTGTCGCTGAGCATCGCATGTACCTGGCCGCGGTGATGGATCTGGTGCTCGAACAGGTGCGACAGCAAGCGCAGGCGCGGCTCATGCTGCATCCGCTCAGGCCGCGCGATGCTGACATAGCGTCCGAGCTGGTCGTCATGCAACTGCCGGCAATAGGTGATCAGTCGCTGATCGGCCTGAACCTGCTGGGCGTGCAGGTCGGTGCACGTGGCAAAAGGTTGCTCAGGCACGAAGAAGCGCTCGCCGTCAAGATCGGGCGCTTCACCACGCTGCTCGCACTCCAGCGCGTCCAGGTAGAACCAGTCCACCGTCAACAGGTGGTTGAGGGTGGCCTTGATCGAGGGGAAGAAGCTGCAGCGGGGGGCGACGAACTCGTCCTGGGTCAGTTGCAGGCAAGCCTTGTACAGGCGGTGGTTGGCCCAGCCATTGTTGTAGGCCTGGGTCAGCAGATGATGCGACAGCGGCTCCATGGTCGACTCCTTCAGGCGAAGCGTTGCAGTTGCATCTCCCGTAGCCGGCTCAGGGTTCGTTGGTACGGGAACGCCAGATACCCTTGAGTGTAGAGCGCTTCCAGCGGGACCTCGGCCTCCAGGTACAACGCGACCCGACGGTCGTAGCACTCGTCGACCAGCGCGATGAAGCGCCGCACGCTGTCATCCTTGGGCGCCAGGGTCGGCAGTTCGCGGTCTCCGGCCTCGACGCGGGCCGCGCCATCTTCAGTCCCACGGGCGATACGCCCGGCCTGCTGCACGCCGCCCAGGGCCGGCACATCACTCAGCAGAATGGCCGGGTAACGGTCGCACAGTGCCATGAAGTCCATGGCGGCCAGGGGCTGCTCGCACAGATCGGCAAATCGGCACCAGAGCGCCCTGGGGCTGTGGCGCACGACCCGCACGTGGCGTGAACCGACCTGCACGGCCTGCTCACTGCCAGGATCATCCAGGCTCAACTGGTCGAACACCGCCGCCAGCGCCCCGCCACCTCCCGATGGCGCCACCCAGTAGCGCTGCAGCCGTGCCCCCGGGTGCAGGCGATGGTCCTGCTCCCCGGCCACCGACAGCACGCGCATATGCTGCTCGATGGCGGCAATGGCCGGCAGGAAGCGCTCGCGGTTGAAGCCGTCGCGGTACAGCTGGTCGGGGGGCTGGTTGGAGGTGGCGACGATCACCACGCCCTGGTCGAACAGCACCTGGAACAACCGGCCGAGGATGATCGCATCACCGATATCGCTGACGAACAGCTCGTCGAAACACAGCACGCGGATCTCGCCGGCCAACTCACGGGCCAGGGCCTTGAGCGGGTCGGCGGTGCCGTTGAGCTGGAACAGGCGCTGGTGGACCCAGGCCATGAAGTGGTGGAAGTGCTGGCGCCGTGCCGAAAGCTGTAATGAACGGTGGAACAGGTCCATCAACCAGGTCTTGCCACGGCCGACCGGGCCCCAGAGGTACAGACCCTGGGTCGGCGTGCCCTTTGCCAGGGCGTCGAAACAGGCCTGCAATGCAGTGACGGCGGCCGCCTGGGCCGGGTCAGGAAAGAAACCGCGTTCGCTGAGCGCTTGCTGGTAGAGGGATTCTGGCGTCATGCCGGCCATGGTACGACACTTTCGCCCCTCTAGTGCGTGGGGGCGGGCTAGCCCGCAGGCATCAACCGTCCTTCAATCCCACCTTCAACAATGCCCCGTCCTTGGCATCGGTCAGCACATACACATAACCATCCGGTCCCACCCGCACATCACGGATCCGCGCCTTGAGATCGCCCAACAAGCGCTCTTCATGCACGATCTTGTCACCATCGAGCTGCAAACGAATCAACTCCTGGGTCGCCAGGGCGCCAATGAACAGGTTGTGGTCCCACGCCTTGAACGTCGGGCTGTCGTAGAACGCCATGCCGCTGATACCTGGCGACTTCTCCCACACATGATGCGGGTCGACCATGCCCTCGACGTGCTTGCCCTTGGCTTCCGGGATCGGCAGCATCGAGTAATTGATGCCATGGGTGGCGATCGGCCAACCGTAGTTCTTGCCGGGCCTCGGAATGTTGATCTCGTCGCCGCCACGGGGGCCGTGCTCGTGGGTCCACAGCTGGCCGGTCCAGGGGTTCAACGCCGCGCCCTGCTGGTTGCGGTGGCCGAACGACCAGATTTCCGGACGCACATTGTCGCGGCCGACGAAGGGGTTGTCCCTGGGCACCTCGCCATCGGGCAGGATGCGCACGATCTTGCCCTGCAGCTTGTCCAGGTCCTGGGCGGTGGGCCGCTGGTTGTTCTCGCCCAGGGCGATGAACAGGTAACCGTCGCGGTCGAACACCAGCCGCGAACCGAAATGATTGCCTTCGGAGAGCTTGGGCTGCTGGCGGAAAATCACCGTGAAGTTTTCCAGACGGGCTCGGTCCTGGGACAGCTGGCCACGGCCGACCGCAGTTCCCGCCTTGCCGTCGGGGCCTTCCTCGGCGAATGACAGATAGACCGTTCGGTCCTTGGCGAAGTCCGGCGACAGCACCACGTCGAGCAGGCCACCCTGGCCTTCGGCCCACACCTTGGGCACGCCGGACAATGGCGGGCCGACCTTGCCCTCGGCGCTGACGATGCGCAGATTGCCGGGGCGTTCGCTCACCAGCATGTCCTTGCCACCCGGCAGGAAGGCCAGGGCCCAGGGATTGCGCAGGCCGTCGGCGACGGTGCTGACGGTCAGTTGCCCCTCTTCACTGGGAAATTGCTGCTCGGCGGCCGCCTGGGCCAACAGCGGAAACAGGCCGGCGGCGGCCAGGGTGGTCAACCAGGTACGTGGCGTCATGCTCGATTCCTTCGATAAGGCTCACGGCACGCGCAGCGAATCGCGTGGTGGCCGGGTGGGTTCCAGGTTCGGGGTGTGCTGCTCGCGGCGCAGGTTGTCGCCATTGCCGATACCCCGGTTGTCGAGGGTTGGCGGGCGCGGGTTGGGCTGCGTGGACGGGCCGCGCACCGGCGGCGTGGCGGGTACGCTGCCCTGGCGGCTGTTGGGGTTGGCACGCATGATCGGGCTGTTGTACGGATTGTTGCTGTCGTTGGCAGCGAGCAACGGCGCCGGCAGGGGCGCAGCCTGGAGCGGCATGGCCAGCAACAGGCCGAGGCCCAGGATTGGCAGGGTGGGGTTCATGCTTCACCTCCGGTACGAAAAGGCGCGCTCCAGGGTTGGATAGCCTAAAGCGCGCAGGGTTCGACGCAAAAGGATGAATATGGGTCCTGATGTTTCAGTATGGCCCCCTGGGGCGGCCATGCAGCCCCGGTGTCAGCCGGCTTTGTCCACCTTGTGCCGCGCCGCATACAGGCACAACATCTCCATCGCCAGCGTCGCCCCGGCCAACGCGGTGATGTCGGCATGGTCATAGGCCGGTGCCACCTCCACCAGGTCCATGCCCACCAGGTTGATTCCGCGCAAGCCGCCGAGGATCTCCAGCGCCTGCACCGTGCTCAGCCCCCCGCATACCGGCGTGCCGGTGCCGGGCGCGAAGGCCGGGTCCAGGCAGTCGATATCGAAGGTCAGGTACACCGGCCGCTCCCCCACCCGCTGACGGATCGCCGCGATGATCGCCTCGGTGCCCTGGCGATGCACCTGGCGGGCATCGAGGATGGCGAATCCCTGGCTGTCGTCATTGGTGGTGCGCAGGCCGATCTGCACCGAGTGCGCCGGGTCCACCAGGCCTTCGCGCGCCGCGTGCCAGAACATGGTGCCGTGGTCGATGCGCTTGCCCTCCTCGTCTGGCCAAGTGTCGCTGTGGGCGTCGAAGTGGACCAGTGCCAGCGGGCCATGCCGGCGGGCATGAGCCTTTAGCAGCGGATAGCTGATGAAGTGGTCGCCGCCCAGGGTGAGCATGGCGCAGCCGGCCTCGAGGATGTGCTCGGCGTGCGCCTCGATGCTGTCCGGCACCGACGCGGGCGTGCCGCTGTCGAAGGCGCAGTCGCCGTAGTCGATCACCGCCAGGTGGTCGAACGGGTCGAACGCCCAGGGCCAGTGCCTTGCCCAGGCCTGCTGTACCGAGGCGGCGCGGATCGCCCGCGGGCCGAAGCGCGCACCGGGGCGGTTGCTGGTGGCGGTGTCGAACGGCACACCGCTGACCACCACGTCGACACCGCGCAGGTCGCGGCTGTAGCGGCGCCGGGAAAAACTGGTGATACCGGCATAGGTGCTCTCGGCGGCGGTGCCGTAGAGGCTGTCACGGGTCATGGCCTGGTCGTTGTCCTGGGCGAGGTCCACGGTCTGTCTCCTGTCGTTGTTGTTCACTGGCGGCTGCGGAAGGCGGTCCACAGGCGGTTGCGCTGGCGCAGGTCGGACAACGCCATGCTGCGGTCGGCGAACAGGCGCTGGCGCACCTCGGCCGGCGGGTAGATGTCCGGGTCGTTGCGGATCGCCGCATCCACCAGCGGCGTGGCGGCCTGGTTGGCGTTGGCGAAGAACAGCGTGTTGGTCAGTGCCGCCACCGATTCGGGGCGCAGCATGAAGGCGATGAAGGCGCGGGCCGCCTCAGGGTGCGGCGCGTCCTTGGGAATCACCAGGTTGTCCTGCCAGACCAGCGTGCCCTCGCGGGGGATGCGGTAGATCAGCTCGAACGGCTTGCCGGCGCGGCGGGCCTGGTCGGCGGCCATGGCCGCGTCGCCGTTGTAGGTCAGCGCCAGGCACACGCTGCCGTTGGCCAGGTCGTTGATCTGGCGACCGTTGGCCACGTAGCTGATCGAGGGCTGCAACTGCTGCAACAACGCCTGGGCAGCGTCCAGATCGGCCTTGCTCTGGCTGTACGGGTCCTTGCCCAGGTAGTTGAGGGTCAGGCCGATCACCTCCTGGGGCGAGTCCGGCATGGCGATTCCGCAGTCCTTCAGGCGGCTGGCGTATTCGGGCTTGAACAGCAGGTCGAGGCTGTCCAGCGGCACGTCACCGAGGCGCTGGCGCACGGCCTCGACATTCACCCCCAACCCCAGCGTGCCCCAGGTGTACGGCACGGCGTGGCGGTTGCCGGGGTCGGCTTCGGCCAGCTTGGCCAGCAGGTCCGGGTCGAGGTTGGCATAGCCGGGCAGCGCCTGCGCCTCGAGCGGCTGCAAGGCGCCGGCCTTGAGCGCCCGGGCCAGCACCGTGGCCGACGGCACCACTACGTCGTAGCCACTGCCGCCGGTCAGCAGCTTGGTCTCCAGCACCTCGGTGGTGTCGAAGGTGTCGTAGCGGACCTTGTAGCCGGTCTCCTGCTCGAACCGCGCCAGGGTTTGCGGGGCGACATAGTCGGCCCAGCTGTACAGGTTGACGACCTTCTCCTCGGCCTGCAGCGGCAGGGCGATCAGCAATGAAAGCAGGCACAACGTTCGACGCATGGCGGGCACCTCGGCGTGGGGGTGGATGCCGCCAGCATGCCTGCCGGGTTACATTGTAAAAATGACAACTATTCAAAGCTGACATTCATCAGGACCAATGTGATGCTCGGACAACTGCACGACCCCGACCTGCACCTGCTGCGGCTGTTCGTCACTGTAGTCGAGGCCGGCGGCTTCAGCGCCGCCCAGGGCGTGCTGGGGCTCAGCCAGCCCAGCATCAGCCAGCAGATGGCCAGGCTCGAGACCCGCCTGGGCTATCGCCTGTGCAGCCGTGGCAAGGGCGGTTTCCGGCTGACCGAGAAAGGCCAGCTGCTGCTCCAGGCGACCCGCGGCCTGCTGCTGCAGATCGAGCAGTTCCGCCAGCAGGCCAACGGCGTGGCCGGACGCCTGCTCGGCACGTTGCGCATCGGCCTGGCCGAGAACCAGGACCGCGAGGTCACCTTGCGCCTGGCCCGGGCCATCGCCCGGTTTCGCCAACGTGACGAGCAGGTGCGCTTTGAACTGACTAGTGCGCCACCCGCCGAGCTTGAGCGGCTGTTGCTGGAGCAGCGCCTGGACTGCGCCATCAGCTACTTTTCCGGCAACCAGGCGGCGTTCGATTACCTGCCGTTGTTCGAGGAACGCCAGCGACTCTACTGTGGCCAGGGGCATGAACTGTTCGACCAGGCCCGGATCAGTCGCGAGCAATTGCTGGAGGCCGACCAGGTCTGTCATCCCTATCGCTTTCTCAAGCAGGGTGAACCCTTCCAGAGCCGCCACAGCCTAGCGGTGGCGGAACAGATCGACAGTGCGCTGACGTTGATCCTGTCGGGCCGGCATATCGGCTACCTGCCCCGCCACTGCGCCGCGCCTTGGGAAGCCCAGGGACTGTTGCGGGCACTGGACCCTACACTGGATTTCGTGGTGCCGTTCACCTTGGCGCGGCACCGTGGGCAGGAGCCCGGTGAAGCGCAGCAGGCGTTCATGGAGGATCTGCGCAGTATATTCATTTGAATCGGGCCGATCTGCGCTCCGTCGCAGGCAAGCCCGCTCCCACAGGAACCGCACATTCCTTGATTGCGCCGCCACGCATTTGCCACACTGAGGACTCGCCCGTGTCCCGAGCCTCTATCACCATGTATGCCCGCGCCTGCCTGATTTTGCTGCTGACCCTTGGCCTGAATGCCTGCGCCCTGTTCCAGGGCCGTGACCCGCTGACTATCAGCGTGATCGGCATCGATCCCCTGCCCGGCCAGGACCTGGAGCTGCGCATGGCGGTGAAGATCCGCGTGCAGAACCCCAACGAAACCCCGGTGGATTTCAACGGCATTGCCCTCAACCTGGAAGTCAACGACCAGCCCTTGGCCGCCGGCGTGAGCGACCAGCGCGGACATATCGGTCGTTACGACGAGGCGGTGATCGTGGTGCCGGTGAGCATCACCGCCTTCGCCTTCCTGCGCCAGGCCTACGGCCTGAGCCGGATCGAGTCCCTGCAGGGCCTGCCCTATGTCTTGCGCGGCAAACTGGCGAGCGGCCCGCTGGGCACCGTGCGCTTCACCGACAAAGGCAAACTCGACCTGCCCGCCGCCATGGGCAGCACTTGGTAGTAAGGTTGTACAGGTAAAGGAACTACCGATGCCCCCCACACCCGAACTGAAAACCGCCCGGCTCTTGCTGCGCCCCCTGCAACTGAGTGACGCCGAGGCCATCCAGCAGCTTTTCCCGCAGTGGGAGGTGGTGCGCTACCTCAACGCCAAGGTGCCTTGGCCTTATCCGCCGGATGGCGCATTGAGCTATCTGCGTGACGCCTGCCTGCCGGCCATGGCCGCGGGCCGCGAGTGGCACTGGTCGATCCGCCTGCTGACGCAGCCGGAGCAACTGATCGGCAGCATCAGCCTGATGGACCTGCCGGACAACCATCGCGGCTTCTGGATGGCGCCCGCCTGGCAGGGCCAGGGCTATATCACCGAGGCCTGCGAGATGATCGACGCGTTCTGGTTCCTGACCCTGGGCCGCGAGGTGATGCGCGTGCCCAAGGCGGTGCCCAACGAAGCCTCCCGGCGTATTTCGCAACGCGGCGGCATGCACCTGCTGCGTATCGGGCAAGGCGACTTCGTCAGTGGTCGCCTGCCGCAGGAGGTCTGGGAGATCACTCGCCAGCAGTGGCTGGACCGACAAAGCGCACGCCGGGACGCGGACGCTCGTCCACGCTGAGCTCGAACACATCCGGCCGCGCATAGTGGCCGACCACATCGAAGTCGTAGCGCGCACCCACCAGCTCGTCGGTATCGACCTCGGCGCAGAGCAGCCCACGTTCGCCCACCAGTGGCCCGGCCAGTACCTCGCCGAGGGGGCCGACGATCACACTACCACCATTGATCAACGGCCGGTCGGCCGGCCAGTTGGCCACCTCAAGGCCCAGCGCCGCCGGTGAGTCCTGCACCTGGCAGGCACTGATGACGAAACAACGCCCTTCGGCGGCGACATGGCGCATGCTGACCTGCCACAGCTCGCGCTCGTCCACCGTCGGCGCGCACCACAGTTGCACGCCTTTGGCGTACATCGCAGTGCGCAGCAGCGGCATGTAGTTCTCCCAGCACACCGCGGCGCCGATGCGTCCGGCGCGGCCCTCCACCACCGGCAGTGTGGAGCCATCGCCCTTGCCCCAGATCAGCCGCTCGGTGCCGGTGGGCATCAGCTTGCGGTGCTTGGCCACCAGGCCGCCTTCAGGCTCGAAAAACAGCACGGTGCAGTACAGGGTGTTGCCGCTGCGCTCGATCACGCCGAGCACCAGGCTCGCCCCGGTGCGCGCCGACAGTCCGGCCAGCGCCTCGGTCTCGGCACCCGGTACATCGATGGCGTTGGCAAAATAGCGGGCGAAGGCTTCACGCCCTTCGGGCAGGCGATAGCCGAGCTGGGTACCGAAGCCCTCGCCTTTCGGGTAGCCGCCGAGCAACGCCTCGGGCATCACCACCAGGCTGGCGCCGGCCTCGCCGATGGCCTGCTCGTAGCCGAGGATCTGTTCCAGGGTGGCGGCCTTGCCTGCAGGCAGCGAGCCGATCTGCAGGGCGGCAACGATGGATCTTGGCATCTTGGGGACTCCTGTCAGAAGAAAGCCGAATGGTGCGCGCCGCCGTACCGGGAGTGTCCGCCTGACTCAGCGGTTGGCGCTGGCGGCGGCCATCATCTTGTTCACTTCACTGCGTACCAGCTGGTTGAATTCCACCGGCGACATGCCGTCGAGCTCGGCGCGTACCCATTCGGCCCACTTGCCCTTGCGCCGCGGCTTCTCCGCGATCAGCCGTGCGGCCTCGCCCTTGGCCTTGCCCAGGTTGTTCTGCCAGTACTCGAACAAACGGGCCTTCTCTGCCTCGATCTGCGCCCGTTCCTGGAAGCTCATGTTGGCCAGATTGAAACTCATGGGGGTATTACCTGCCGCTGGAAAATGGGCGCTATCTTACACTGTAGCGACGCGCCATCGGTACGCCGCTGCAACTTTCCCGGCGCCGTGGCATCCACTGTTCAACGCCCAACCCTTCACGAGGATGTGTACATGGCCAGGAAAACCGCCACGCAAGCCAACAACGACCAGATCAAGGATCAGGTGTTCAGTGAGCTGCAGGCCTTGATCGAGGAGTCCGAGAAACTGCTCAGCGACAGTGCGTCGCTGGTGGGAGAGGAAGCAGAAGGCCTGCGCGCGCAGCTCGGCCTGAAACTGCGGCAGGCCCGCGACGCCACCGGTCGGCTGGGCCGTAAGGCGCAGCCCGCGGTCGAGGCGACCCAGGAATACATCGGGGGCCACCCCTGGCAGACCGTGGCGATCTCGGCGGGCTTTGGCCTGGTGGTCGGGTTGCTGCTCGGCCGCCGGCAATAGCTCAGGCCGCTTGCGCCATCGGAATCCCGCTGTGGAAGCGCAGCTCCTGGTCGGGTGAGGTAATCAGCCCGGCCTCCGCCTCGCGCACCTGCTCCACCACCCGGGCGATATCCGCTTCGTCACCGTACTGGTGAGCCAGCTTCAGATAGCCCTGGTAGTGCCGAGCCTCGCTCTTGAGCAGGCCGTGGTAGAAGGTGCCGAGTTCTTCGTCCAGATGCGGCACCAGGGCGGCGAAACGCTCGCAGCTGCGCGCCTCGATGAAAGCCCCCACCACCAGGGTATCCACCAGCTTGACCGGCTCATGGGCGCGCACCAGCCGGCGCAAGCCCGAGGCATAGCGCCCGGCCGAAACCGGACGCAGCGGCACGCCGCGGCGCTTCATCAGGCGCAGCACCTGTTCGTGGTGCACCAGTTCCTCGCGGGCCAGACGCGACATCATGTTGATCAAGTCGAGGTGGGTGTTGTACTTGGCGATCAGGCTCAGCGCGGTGCTGGCCGCCTTGAACTCGCAGTTCTTGTGATCGATCAGCAGGGTCTCCTGGTCGGCCAGCGCCGCCTCGATCCAGGCATCAGGGGTACGGCAACCGAGGAAGGCGTCGATTTCGGGAATCAGGGACATGGCACTCACAATCACACAGGACATCGGCAGGACCGGCGATTATACCGGCGACCGTGCCGAGTACCAGTGACTATGCTTGATACATATCAAGCGGCAGCGGGAGCAGCGCCGTCTATAGTCAGGCATTGGCCGCCATTCTGAAGGGAGTTCACGCCCATGCAAGCCGTACGCAGCATTCTTGTCGTCCTCGACCCCGAGCACGCCCACAGCCGTGCCTTGACTCGGGCCAAGCTGATCGCCGGGGTAACCGGCGCGCGCCTGCATCTGTTGATGTGCGACAAGAAGCAGGATCATGACGCCCTGCTCAGCTTGCTCAGCAGCCAACTGCACGACGATGGTTACGACAGTGTCACCCACGAGCAGCACTGGAAGGACAACCTGCACAAATCGATCATCCATGTGCAGCAAGCCGAAGGCTGCGAATTGGTGATCAAGGAGCATCGGCCGGACAATCCGCTGCGCAAGGCATTGCTCACCCCCAGCGACTGGAAACTGCTGCGCGAATGCCCGTGCGCGGTGCTGATGGTCAAGAGCGAGCGGCCATGGACAGGTGGCAAGATCCTGGCGGCCGTGGATGTCGGAAACCAGGACGAAGCCCATCGCCTGCTGCATGCCAGCATCATCGACCACGGCTATGACATCGCCAGCCTGGCCAAGGGCGAGCTGCACGTGATCAGTGCCCACCCCTCGCCCATGCTGTCGGCTGCGGATCCGGTCTACCAGCTCACCGAGACCATCGAGAAACGCTATCGCGAGGCATGTCTGGCGTTCCAGGCGGAGTTCGATATCACCGATGACCGCCTGCATATCGCCGAAGGGCCGGCGGATGTGCTGATTCCCTATACCGAGAAGAAGCTCGATGCCGTGGTGACCATTGTCGGTACCGTGGCGCGGACCGGGATCTCCGGGGCGCTGATCGGCAATACCGCGGAAGTGGTGCTGGACTCGCTGGAAAGCGATGTACTGGTGCTAAAGAGCGAAGAGGCCAAGGCGCATCTGGCCGAGTTGGCGCGGGGTTGAAAGACGCCACGCGATCCCCTGCAATAACAGAATAGCGTGGGAGCGGGCTTGCCCCGCGATAGGGCCCTAGGCAGGCAGTGATGTTGCCTGGACTTGCCC